>JAYUFK010000258.1:0-11630 GCA_043739325.1 Methylocapsa sp.
CTCGATATGGTCTGCGTCGATGGCGGCAAGGGCCTCATCGCCGCCCTGCCCAATGTCTTGCCCGCCATTCGCGTCCAACGCTGTTGGGCGCACAAAATCAGGAATGTTCTCAACAAGGCGCGCAAAGCCGATCAGCCCAGGCTCAAACGCGCGCTTCACGCCGTCATGAACGCCACCAACCTCGCCGCCGCCAGAGCCGCCGCCCGCCGCTTCGCCGATCGTTTCGAGGATATCTATGCCGCCGCCGTCGCTTGCCTGCGCAACGATCTCGACGAACTCCTGACCGGCTTTCGATACAAATCCGAAGACCGTCGGCGCGCCGTTCGAACAACCAACGCCATCGAACGTCGATTCCGCGCAGTGCGCCGACGCACAAGGCCGATGGGAACCTTTCACGATAAAACCAGCATGGACCGCGAATTGTTCGCCGTTTTCACCAACGAAAATAAATCCCAAGGAGTCAGCGCCCCTTGCCTCGTGACACTCAACAATTGACGTTACCAGGCGGCGATCTCTCAACATTCGAGACACATACAGGGAGCGGCTTCAGACCAGGGCCACTGTATTTTGTTTGGCGCGGGCAAATATCGTCGCGGTTGTCGTCCGATGACGCTCGATCGACCTCTCTCGCGCGGCTTCGATCCGAACGCGTCGCTGTAACCGGCAAGCTGCCGGCGGCGCGCGATTTCGTCAAATCCGCAGACGGCGCTCAAGCTTGCGGCGCACATTTGACTAATAGCTCCCGCAGAAGTGATTGACACTGCTTTGGCGATGACGGATATTTTGTTACAGGATCGTGAACGCCTTGCGGCACGGTCCGTTCGAGCGCCGCAAAATCATAAGCGGCGCGATTCCAGGGAGGATACGTTGAATAAATTCAGCAAGATCGGTTTGCTGGCCGCCGCCAGTTTTGCGTCCATCGCGGTTTGCAGCGCTGCTTCGGCCGAGACGACGTTGACGATCGCCACCGTCAATAATGGCGACATGATCCGCATGCAGAAACTGACGGACGATTTCACCACGAAAAATCCCGACATCAAAGTGAACTGGGTGACGCTCGAAGAGAACGTCTTGCGCCAGAAGGTGACGACGGACATTGCCACCAAGGGCGGCCAATTCGACATTCTCACCATCGGCACCTACGAGGTTCCGATCTGGGGCAAGAAGGGCTGGCTCGTCGCGCTCGACAAGCTGGGCGCCGACTACAATGTCGACGACCTGTTGCCCGCGATCCGTTCGGGTCTCTCGGTCGACGGCAAGCTCTACGCGGCGCCATTTTATGGCGAGAGCTCCTTCACGATGTATCGCAAGGATCTGCTTGCCAAGGCCGGCCTGACAATGCCGGAAAATCCGACCTGGGAATTCATCGCCGACGCGGCCAAGAAGATGACCGACCCGGCGACAGGCACCTACGGCATCTGCCTTCGCGGCAAGGCCGGGTGGGGTGAGAACATGGCGTTCCTGACGGCCGCCGCCAATTCGTTCGGCGCGCGCTGGTTCGATGAGAAATGGAATCCGCAGTTCAACGGACCGGAATGGAAAGCCACGCTGTCGTACTACGTCGATCTGATGAAGGTTGCGGGACCTCCCGGCGCCTCGGCGAACGGCTTCAACGAAAACCTCGCGCTGTTCAACGCCGGCAAGTGCGGCGTGTGGATCGACGCGACTTCGGCCGGCTCGTTCGTGACCGGCAAGGACTCGAAGGTCGCCGATCAGGTCGGCTTCGCGATGGCGCCGAACGCCGGTCTCGGCAAGAGCGCCAACTGGCTGTGGGCGTGGTCGCTGGCGATTCCGGCGGGATCGCAAAAAGTCGACGCGGCTGAGAAGTTCGTCAGCTGGGCGACCAACAAAGCCTATGGCGATCTCGTTGCTTCCAAGGAAGGTTGGGCTAGCGTTCCTCCGGGCACGCGCATTTCTCTCTACAAGAACCCGGAATATCTGAAGGCGGCCTCCTTTGCCGCCAAGACAATGCAATCGATGGACGCCGCCGACCCAACGAAGCCGGCCGTCAAGCCGGTTCCCTATGTCGGCGTGCAATTCGCGGCGATTCCTGAGTTCCAGGGCATCGCGACGGAAGTCGGCCAAGATTTCTCGGCTGCTTTGGCCGGGACGATGTCGGTCGACGAAGCGCTCGCCAAGGCTCAGACGAGTTCGGAAGCGGCGATGAAGAAGGCCGGCTACATCAAGTAGTGCGCTGTCGCATCCTCCAGGAGCAGCGTCGCGGACGCGATTCTGGAACGCCTTCGTGTCCCCTCCCTATTCACAGGGAGGGGACATCGAGGCGACAGGTTGCTTTATTCCCTCGCAGTTCGCGTCCGCGCTGTCGGAGCAGGCGCTGCCTCCGCCGCTTCCAGCCTGCGGATCGCATCAAGCATCGTGGCGACAAGCCGCCTCGCCGAAGGACAGCGAAAAGGATTCGATCATGAAGCTCAAGGACAAGGTCGCGATCATCACTGGCGGCGCGCGCGGCATTGGCGAGGCGATAGCCCGCGGCTACGCGGCCGAGGGCGCGCATGTGGTGATCGGCGACGTGGAAATCGCCAAGGCCGAACAACTCGCCGCGGAACTTGGCGGCAAGGCGCTGGCGGTTCGCCTCGACGTGCGCGACGCGGCGTCGATCGACGCGCTTGTCGCAACGACAGTGTCAAAACTCGGCGGCGTCGACATCCTCGTCAACAACGCCGGCATCTTTAATATGGGGCCGATAGCGGAGATCACCGAGGCCGATTTCGATCGCCAGTTCGGCATCAATGTCCGCGGTCTGATCTTCGTGACCAAGGCCGTTTCGGCACAGATGATCAAGCAGGGACGCGGCGGCAAGATCATCAATATGTCGTCGCAGGCGGGCCGACGCGGCGAAGCCTTCGTCGCGGTCTACTGCGCCAGCAAAGCGGCAGTCATCAGCATCACCCAATCGTTCGGGCTCGAGTTGATCAAGCATCGCATCAACGTCAACGCGATCGCGCCTGGCGTTGTGGACACCCCGATGTGGGACCATGTCGATTCCTTGTTCGCCAAGTACGAAAATCGGCCGCTCGGCGAGAAGAAGCGGCTGGTCGGCGAAGCCGTACCTTTAGGCCGTATGGGCAAGCCGGACGATTACCGCGGGCCGGCGATCTTTCTGGCCTGCGCCGACTCGGACTACGTCGTGGCGCAGACGTTGAATGTCGACGGCGGCAACTGGATGAGCTGACGGCGGCCTGCTCGGCCAAGGGCGCGTGACCGCGCAAGGCTTTTTTTCGGGGCCAAGGGCTCGGGCGATCGCTGGTTTCCGCCGTCTCCCGGATCCCTTGCGCGGACCGACTCTCGGTCATTGACGTCGGTTTTATCGCTCATTCGATGCATTTTAGATGCAACATATGCTTGTATTATTATACAAATGTCGTAGAGAATGCGATGCGTTGACGCCGATGAAATGGTCGGCGCCGCAGATTTGGCCCTAGCACGAGCAAGGCAATGCCGAAGACCATCCATATCGATCCCGCGTCTTTCCTGAAGCCGGGAAAGCTCGCCTTTCCCGATATTCCGGTGCACGCGTATCGCCGGTCGCTGCGGGACGAACGAAAGGCGCGCGGCGATCATGCGCTTCGCGAAATCCTCCGGCACATGATGATCGTTCGCGAATTCGAAACGATGCTCGCCTCATTCAAGGGCAAGGGCGCTTACGGCGACATCGCTTACGCCTACAAGGGTCCAGCGCACCTTTCCATCGGACAGGAAGCCGCCGCTGTCGGCCAAGCCCTGGCGCTTGAAGTTGACGACCATATCCTTGGCAGCCATCGCAGCCACGGCGAGTTCATCGCCAAGGGGCTGTCGGCGATCGCACGCCTCGATCCCTCCAGGCTCGCCGCGATCATGGCGGAGCATCAGGGCGGCGCGCTGCTGGGCGCCGTTGAAAAGCACTTACCGAGCGATACAGCAACGGGGCTCGCCGAAAACTTTCTGCTGTTCGGACTACTTGCCGAAATCTTCATGCGGGCGAATGGTTTCAATCGCGGCATGGGAGGCAGCATGCACGCCTTCTTCCCGCCGTTTGGCGCCTATCCCAACAATGCGATTGTCGGCGCCTCGGCGGGCATCGCCACCGGCGTGGCGCTGCGCAAGAAATTGAGCGGCGCCGGCAGCATTGCCGTCGCCAATAGCGGCGACGGCTCCACCGGTTGCGGCCCGGTTTGGGAGGCGATGAACTTCGCCGCGATGGCGCAATGCAAGACGCTCTGGCCGGACGACCGCAAAGGCGGCCTGCCCGTCCTGTTCTTCTTCAACAACAATTTCTACGCCATGGGCGGCCAGACCATCGGCGAGACGATGGGCTGGGATCGCCTGTCGCGAATCGGTGCCGGGATCAATCCGGCGGCGATGCATGCGGAAACCGTCGACGGGACGAACCCACTCGCGGTCGCCGATGCCGTGGCGCGCAAACGCGCCTTGCTTCTGCGCGGCGAAGGGCCGGCCCTGCTTGATGTCGAATGCTACCGCTCCGGCGGGCACTCAACCACAGACGCAAACGTCTATCGCACCAGGGAAGAGCTTGCGGCCTGGGACGCGCACGATCCGATCGCGAATTATGCGCGAGCGCTTGTCGGCGAAGGCCTCGCGACGGATGATGAGGTAAAGGCGATGCGGGCGGATGTCGCCGCTCGGATCAAGGCGGTGACCGCGCGAGTTATCGACCCGACCGTAGCGCCGATCGTCGACATACACGCCGACCCGACCTTGATCGGCAAGCTGATGTTCTCGAACGAGGAGATCACGCTGCCGACGAGGCATGCGCCGCGCCTCGCGCCATTAGAGACATCCGCCCGCATCCGTCAGGACGCCAAGAAGAGCCGGTTCGGCCTATCTCCCGAGGGAGACAAATTGTCGCCGATGCGCGCCATCACGCTGCGCGACGCGTTGTTCGAGGCGACGCTGCATCATATGATCCACGACGAGAGGCTGATCGCCTATGGCGAGGAATGCCGCGAATGGGGCGGCGCCTTTGGCGTCTACCGCGGCCTCGCCGATATCTTGCCGTACGACCGGCTGTTCAATTCGCCGATATCGGAAGCGGCGATCGTTGCGACTGCGGTCGGCTATGCGCTCGAAGGCGGCCGCGCGCTGGTGGAATTGATGTACGGCGATTTCATCGGCCGCGCCGGCGACGAGATCTTCAATCAGATGGCGAAGTGGCGCTCGATGTCGGGCGGTTCGCTGAAGCTCCCTGTCGTGCTGCGGTGTTCGATCGGCAGCAAATATGGGGCACAGCATTCGCAGGACTGGACTGCACTGGTCGCGCATATTCCTGGCTTGAAAGTGCTGTATCCGGCGACGCCGTATGACGCGAAAGGGCTGCTCGCGTCGGCGTTGTCGAGCGACGATCCGGTTGTGTTTTTCGAGAGCCAACGGCTGTACGACACGGTCGAACAATTCCAACAGGGCGGCGTCCCCTCGGACTATTACCGCGTGCCGATCGGCGAGCCGGATGTGAAGCGCAAGGGGGAGCATCTCACTTTGCTGACGATCGGTCCTTCGCTGTATCCCGCGCTTGCGGCCGCCGCGCAGCTTGATGCGTCTTTCTGTATTTCGGCGGAGGTGATCGATGCGCGCTCGCTCGTCCCGTTCAACTATGATCGCGTGCTGGAATCCGTGAAGAAGACCGGGCGCATCCTTCTGGTCTCGGAAGCGTCCGAGCGCGGCAGCTTTCTCATGACGCTGGCTGCCAATATTACGCGTTTCGCGTTCGGCGACTTGAAAGCGGCGCCGCGCGTCCTCGGCTCACCCAACTGGATCGTGCCAGGCGCGGATATGGAATCGACCTACTTTCCGCAGGTTGACGACATACTCGATATCGTCACCGGGGAGTTCTTCCCGCAGAAGAAATCCAACCGTCGCGGAATCCGCAATTGGGACGACCGGGATCTTGCGCGATGCGCGCTTTAGGCCTTCGTCGCGCGCCGACCATTGTTGAGGAGACAGACATGGATACGCCAATCGTCATGCCGCAGCTTGGCAATGAGATCGACGAGGCGCAGCTCGACGCCTGGCTGAAAAAAGTTGGCGAACCGGTCAAGGCGGGCGAACAGATCCTGACGATCACGACGCCGAAGCTGACGATGGAGATCGAAGCGCCGGCGAGCGGCGTTCTGAAGCAGATCCTCGTTGAGGCCGACGAACTCGCGGCCGTCGGAGCGACGCTGGGAATTATCGCGAGCGGTTGAGGAGGGACGACGATGCCTGTTGAGGCGCGCGCTTCGGCCGACAGCGGCGATCCCGAGGGAACGCGCATCTCGTTTGCGTCGCTTGGCGGAGCAGGACCCGACGCCCTGATGATCCACGGTTTTGGCTCGGACCGCATGTCCTGGCTCGCCAATCAATCGGCGCTTGAGAGCATCGGCTCGCTCTTCGCGCTGGACTTGCCGGGACACGGCGCCTCCGGCACGGATGTCGGCGATGGCCGTGTTGCAACCCTCGCCGGTCGGATTGCCAGGCTGCTCGACCAACAAGGATTGGCGAAGCTCAATCTGATCGGCCATTCGCTCGGCGGCGGCGTTGCCTTGATACTCGCCGCAGCGCGCCCCGATCTAGTCCGGTCGCTCATCCTGATCGCACCAGCCGGGTTGGGTCAGGCGATCGATCCCGCCTTTCTCTCGGCTTTTCCAGCCCTTTCCGGGCCTGAGGAAACCGAAGCGCTGCTGCAACGCCTCGTTGTCCGGCCGCGCCTGATCGGCAAACCCTTGGTCGGTGTGGTGCTCAATCAACTGCAAAAGCCGGGGGCGCGCGACGCGTTTCGCCTCATCGGGCAAGGATTGACGCAAAGCGCCGCCGAGCTTGACGCCGCCGCCGCCGCCGTTGCCGCGTCCGAAATGCCGAGGCTGGTGATCTGGGGCAAAAAAGATTCAATCAACCCGATGTCGGCCGAAAGGTTATCAGCATTTGGCGGAGAGTTTCGCCTCGCGCCCGGCGCCGCTCACCTTCCGCATATCGAAAGCCCACGTCTGGCGAACGCCGAAATGGTTGAATTTCTGACAAACGTCGATGCGTCTGGCGTGAAAGCTATCGCGTCGATTTAACAGCGCGACAATTGCTTGAGGGGAGGGGATCTGTTTATGGCGAAGCTGCGGCGCGGCACGCAAACGGCGCTATCAGAAGCGGCTTCGCTCAGGCTGCGCGCCGCGTGGCTGTATTACAATCATGGTCTGACGCAGAAGGATGTCGCCGAGCAGCTCGGGATAAGCCGGACGACGGTGATCCGCCTGCTCGATGAAGCGTTGAAACGCGGCGAAGTCCGGATATGGATTGAGGAGGGCGAGGCGCGCAGCATGAAGTTGGCGGTCCAGCTCGAGCGCGCGCTCAACCTCGATGAAGCAATCGTCGTGCCCGAAGCTCGCGGCGTCGAGCAGACGGCAAAATCTGTGGGTCTTGCGCTCGGCAAGTTCTTGTCCGAAGCCATTTCAGACAACATGACGATTGGCGTCGGCTGGGGCCGCACATTGACCGGCTCCCTCGCCAGCTTCCGCCCGCCGCGTCACGGCGGCGTCAAGGTCATGTCGCTGCTCGGCGGCGCCGTCGAAACGCATTTCATCAATCCCGTCGAGTACACCTGGCGGCTTGCAAGCCAGCTTGACGCGGAATGCTATCTTTTCCCAGCGCCGCTGATTGTCGACTCCGTCGAAACCAAGCGGCGCCTTATCGACAAATGCGGCCTCAGCCGACTCTACGAAATCGCGCAGAGGCTCGATCTTGCTATTGTCAGCGTTGGGGATGTCGGCCCGAAAGGTACTTCTCTTGCGCGGCAATTGATGTCCGATACCGACCTGGCGGAACTTGTCGCGCTGGGCTGCATCGGCGATCTCATGTGTAACTTCCTCGACGCCAACGGCCGCACCGTGGCGCATCCCTTGAGCGAGCGCGTCATGTCGATCGATCTCGATACGCTTGCCAAGGCGAAGCATATTGTGATCGCCTGCGGCGGCGCCAATCGCGCTCGTGCGATCGCCGCTGCGATCAAGCGTGTTGGCTGCAACACGCTGGTGACGGACGAGGGCGCGGCGCGCGCCATGTTGGGAATGGAGCCGGGATGGCAGGCGACGGCGTGATCACCGGCCTGGTTGTCGGTATTGCAAGCGATCACTTTTTCTGCAGGAGCCGCGAGGCTGATTTTGGAGCTGCCGTGATATGAGTCTTTCCGCGCGAATTGGTTGTATCGGCGATCTGCTCGTGGAGTTTGTCAGCACGAGTAAGAACGGGCGCCATCGACGCGTCGGCAACTATATCGGGCCGTTTCCTTCAGGTGCCGCTGGCATTTTTATCGATCAGGCCGCCCGAACAGGCGGCTCGTGCATCTTCGTTGGCGCGGTCGGCGATGACGCGTTCGGGCAGGTCGTGCTCGATCGGCTGGTTGAGGATGGCGTCGACGCCAGTCTCATCAAGATCGTCAAGGGCGTGCCCACGGGGACGGCATTCGTCAGCTACAACGACAATGGCAGCCGCGACTTTGTTTACAACATCGTACTCTCCGCGGCTGCACAGTTCGGTGCCGACGACGCGACCATCGCGGCGCTTGCCGCATTCAAGCTCGACTTGATGCATGTCTCGGGTTCCGCTCTGAGCGACGTTAAAATGGGCGCGAAAGTTGTTCGCGTTTGCAAGGCTCTCCACGAAAAGGGCGTGAAGATCTCGTTCGACCCCAATGTGCGCAAGGAGCTGATCGGAAATCCCGCCTATTTCGACGCGGTGCGCGAAATGATGGCTATCAGCGCGATCTTCCTGCCCAGCGAAGAAGATGCGGCGACGCTGTTTCCGGGGCAGTCGCTGGAAAAGTTCGCGGAGACTTTGTTTGCGCGAGGCGTCGAGTATGTCGTTCTCAAGAAGGGCGAGCGAGGCGTCGAGGGAATAAGCACAGCTGGAGAACGCATCAGCCTCGCGGCGCACAAGGTTGAAGCGCTCGATCCAACCGGGGCGGGCGATTGCTTCTGCGCGACATTCGTGACGTTGATCGCCTCCGCTGGCTATGACTTCCGCCAGGCGCTCGAACGCGCCAACGCGGCGGGCGCGCTCGCTGTGACAAAAATTGGCCCAATGGAGGGCGCAAGCCATTTGTCGACAATTGAATTGTTGCTGAAGGCTCGGTCATGAACGCTCGCGAGACGCTTCACGCGATCGTCGCAGACAACCGCGCGGGAAAGCCGCGTGGGATCGCCTCATGGTGTACTGCCCACCCGCAAACGCTGCTGGCGATATTGCGCGCCCATCGGGACAGCGACGATGCGATCCTGATTGAGGCGACCTGCAATCAGGTCAACCAGCATGGCGGCTACACCGGCATGGCTCCCGCGGGCTTTAGCCGGTTTATCGAGGAGCTGGCAAAGCGGGCGGGCATTGACCGCGGCCGGATCATTCTTGGCGGCGATCATCTCGGGCCCAACCCTTGGAAGGGCTTGCCCGCCGCGAAGGCGATGGCTGAAGCGCGCGAAATGGTGCGCGCCTACGTCGAGGCGGGCTTCGACAAAATCCATCTCGACGCGAGCATGGCTTGCGCTGACGATGGAGCGCTGAGCGAAAGCATGATGGCCGATCGCGCCGCGCAATTATGCGCCGTGGCGGAGGGTTCGCGGCGAGGCCGCGAGCCGGTTTATGTCATTGGCACAGAAGTGCCCATTCCCGGCGGCGAGACCGAAGTGCTCGAGACGCTCGCGGTGACGCCACCCGACGCGGCGAAGCGGACTTTTGAATTGCATCGGGCGGCGTTCGCCAAGCACGGCGTCGGTGACGCGATGACGCGCGTTATCGCCCTTGTCGTGCAGCCCGGCGTCGATATGGGCAACGTCCAGGTTTTCGGCTTTGACAAGTTCAAGGCGGCGTCGCTCAGCGCCGCCCTGCTCGCCATTCCCGGCGTTCTCTACGAGGCGCATTCGACGGACTTTCAGTCCGAGATCGCATTGAGAGAACTTGTCGCATCGCATTTCGCGATTCTGAAAGTCGGTCCCTCGCTGACATTCGCATTCCGTGAAGCTGTTGTCGCGATGGCGGCGATTGAAGAGCGACTGAATGTTGCGTCGCCGTCGAACATCGTGGCTGTACTCATGGCCGCGATGGACGAAAATCCGATTCACTGGCGAAATTACATTGCGGACGGTCCTCAAGAAAAATTGCTGAAACTCTATGGGCTGAGCGATCGCATTCGCTATTATTGGCCTGTTCCAGGCGTGGCGTTGGCGCTCAAGTCGTTGGCAAGAAACATTGACGGCGCGAATGTTCCCCCCGGACTGATCTCGCAATGCGTCGGCCGTATGCTACTGGACGATTACCAAGCGTCTTTGTCGGAGCGCATCGTTCAGGCAAAGGTTAGCGATGTCGTCGCGACGTATCGCCGGGCGGCCGGCTCTCTGGCTGAGAATCGTCCGTGAAGATATGGCCCTCTGCGCGCGCCTATTCGCTCAGTCCATTTTCGGCGCGTTGGCAGGGTTTACGCGCTCAGCCGAGAGGCAATAGGCGAGCGTCCATCCGACCATCAGGAAGAGCGGCTCCGCCGACCAACTGGAATAGAAGTTCGTGCCTGCGGCAAGCGGCCAGAAACGCATTGCAAGCGAAGCGACGAGCCCGCAGAAGATCAGATTGTCGCGATTGCCAGGAAATGACTGCGCAATCCTGCGGAGAATCAAGACGGCAAACGCGCAGTAAAGCGCCAGCCCGATGGCGCCGTTTTCAGTGAGCCATTGCAGGTAATTGTTATGCGGATGGCCCTGGCAACGTTCGAGCTGATCCGGCCCGACCAGGTATGGGCCGTATCTTTCACCGACGCAGGCTGCCTGGTAATTGTGAACGCCGACGCCGAGCAGCCAATGATCCCCGGCTATCTTGAACGCGCTATCGAAAACGACGCCGTATGGAGAACGGTCGGCATTGCTGACGACGTCTATTACCACGTCATAGGTCGAAACAACTTGCCGCTGATAGATGGAAGGGCGCACGTAAATCGCCGCGCCGCCGAGCAAGGCGATAATCGGCAGCGCGATGAGCGCCGGCTTTCTCAAGCGGCGCATCATCAAGGCGACAAGAAACGTTTCGGCGATGACCAGCAACATGCCCATGCGGTCGCCGATCAGGACGACAACGAGAACCGAGGCGACCGCCAGCGCGGCCGCGGCGATCCCTCGACCCATCTGCCACAGGCCCAGCACGGCGGGCAGGAAAAGCCACGCGATTTCGGTTCCGACGCCTGGCTTCTTGAACACCCCGGTAAGCCGGTCGCCGTACATCGGGCGACCAATGATGTCCCGGCCGACGAAAAACTGCAGCAGACAATCGGCGGTGTAAAACGCCACCGTCGCGATCGTCGCCGCCAACAAGAGGCGCCGAGATTTCTCGTCCGGCAATATCCAGGTCGCGAGCGCCGCGGCGTAAATCGGAAAATGAATCCAGTGCAGGGCGATCAGGTCGCTGGTGATCGGCGAAAGTCCGAGCAACGTGCGGCCCAGCGAAAAGGCCCAGAGCGCGAGCAGACAGACAAACCATCCCTGCTTTGCCCAGGCAAAATCACTTGTCCGCCATGAGTGTAGTAAGAACAGCGCCGCCACGGCGCCCATGACGAACTCCTGGGCGCTGACGATCAGCGCGACAGGGGAAAGCACGGCGATGGGCGTCGCGAT
>JAYUFK010000259.1:0-4190 GCA_043739325.1 Methylocapsa sp.
GATGGCTTCGGCATAGTCCTGCTGCACGCTCATCCGAAAATCACAGAATTGGGGCAATAGCACGCCATAAATGCCGGCTAAGCGCGGTCCTGTGGGCGACGATCGCTGGGGTGGAACAAAATCCCCGCGGCGCCGTAAAGGAGCGCCGCAGGGAGTTGTTACTCGTAACGCGCGCAGCGGTACTTGAACAGGCGGTTGCGCAAGATGACGATGCCGGTCTTTCCTTACGATTGAATGAACGTCGCGCGCCCCATCTTATCCGCGATGGAGAGGAGACTTTGGCCGAACACGCGGCAGTGTTGAGATGGTTGCTGCAAATGCTAATGCACCGGAAACGAAAATATCAATAGCGACGCGCGCCATATTTCTGCGGCGTTTTCGGTTGACACCAGCAGCCGTTTTCAGGCGGCGAAGAGCCTGGATGTCGGTGCTCGATTTTCCTTCGCGGTAAATCGATGTGAAGTTAGGGGCAAGGCGCGCTGTGTGATCCGTCATGGCGATGTTTTCCCGGCATTGGCCAACGGCGCTCCATTTCTGTTGCAAAGTGGGGCATGGAATGTCGTTCTACGGGGCTGCTTCAAGCGCCATGCCAAGCATTCGCCATTGACACCCGCCGCCCTGACCTCGATAAAATCGAAATCAGAATGTCCACACCTTCACTCGGCTGTCTTGTTCCCGCAGTGCTTCGGACGTTGACTGCAAACGGGTGGGCACTCGCCGTTGCTCGCCGCCAGCGGTTTCTATCTCACGCCTTATTCAATGCCGCGCTTGCTTGAGCTATATCTTTCCCCATGCCGCTCTCGATGTCGCCTTGGACAATACCCATGAGCCGAAGCGTCAGGGCTGCCGGCGAAGGCGACAACTTAGCCGTCAGAACATCGCCGATTATCTCCCTTGGAATTATGTAGGGGGCGCTTGCCGGTTGGCCGTGTTCACGAAATGCCTTGGCGACAATTCCAGCCGGAATGTCCATCGCTCGGACTTCAAATTTCTTGCCCTCGAACGTGAATTGGCTTCTCTCGATCATAGCGCGCTCCAGATTAAGCGCCCCCAATAGACGCCAAATAAGGATTGGACTAACCGCGCGTCGCTATTTTGAACAAGATCAAAGCGCATCAGCGTCGAACGATTGGATCGCAGCCTATGATGGACAGGTTGGGATGGGCAATTAACCGATTGCAGGATCGCGCCATGGCCAAAGGGATCACCGTCACCATTCCGCACACTCTCAGTAAGGCGGAGGCTTCGCGACGCGTCCGCGACGGATTGGATCAGGTCGTCGCATTGCTCGCCGGCAAGGTCCAGATCGAGCAAAGCCCGTGGACAATCGATGGCGTCAGTCTTTCGGTCAAAGCGCTCGGCCAAACCGCCACTGCAACGATAGCCGTCGAGGATGAGTTGATCAGGGTCGAGGGGACAGTTCCGCTAGTTCTTTCCGCATTTGGCGGCAAGGTCAGAAAATTCGTCGAGCAACGCGGCACAATGTTGCTCGAAAAGCGATAGCCACTCGACAAGGCTGACGGGTGGTCGCGGCTGATCTATCGAGCCGACCCCACTAATCGCCGAATGAACCGCTAAATGTCTGTCCGGTAGGTGTTGTGCCGCGGAAACTGAAACCGTGATCGGGGCTAATTATTCCCTTAAACGAAAAGCTCTGGTCCGGGGCAATAATTCCATTGACCGTCAAGCCGATTGTTTGGTCGGGGGCAACGATCCCGTTCACGGTGATAGTAGTATTGCCAATTTTCAAAGCTCCACTGAAGGGCTGGTCGAGGGCGTCCGGGCCTGCCGCGGCCGCGCCGGAAATCATAAGTGACAGAGCAACTGCCGCGGCGCCAAGCACTCGCATCGCTAACTCCTCTCGCAGGACCATTGGGCACGCGAAGGCAATGGCCTTCACATTGTGCAGCCGTAAAGTGACGCTTTCGCGGCGAACTCCCCAGGGTGTCAATCGCGGTGACGCTGGTTGAAAGGCAAACGCATAGAACGAACTCGTTACGCGAACATTTGGCGCGACTCTAATCCATCATCTGATACTGTGACAACGTCGAGCTTGCCGCAACGGCGCAGTCGTGCGGGCTGTCGGGCCTCTCTTCATACATTTCCCATCGCAGATATCGTCTATCTTCAACTCTTTTTGCGCGGAGTTAAACTCGGATATGAGCCTTCAATCCGTTCGCGCCTTCTTGGCCGTCAGAGCCCCGGACATCGAAATCATTGAGTTGCAGAACAGCACGGCAAGCGTGGCGCTGGCAGCCGAAGGCCATGGCATCGAACTGGGTCAGATCGCGAAGACCCTGTCACTGAGGGTGGGAGATCGCTGTTTCCTCGTCGTTACAAGAGGCGATGCCCGGCTCGACAACAAGAAAGTCAAAGCCGTGTTTGGCGGCAAGGCCAGCATGCTGAACCCGGACGAAGTGCTGGCGATCACCGGGCATCCAGTTGGCGGTGTTTGTCCATTTGGATTAGCCACTCCGCTGGACGTGTACTGTGATGTTTCGCTGAAGGTCTTCGATGAAGTCGTTCCCGCCGCGGGTTCAACGCACAGCGCGGTTCGGATTTCTCCCCAACGCATGGCGGAAATCGTAGCGGCGCAGTGGGTTGATGTCTGCCAGGCGAGTGCGACCTAAGGCGCGCACGGTGAAGCGGTCTTAGGGCTCGTCAGGAATTAATCGCGATCTCAGGCCGGCCAAAACATGTGCAACCGCCTTGTCTTGGGAGTCCAACCAGATTCGGTTATTTCCTTCCGAGTCCTTAGTGTTTGAAGAAAGCCGACAGAGGGAGACGGCCCGGCAGAAATCAGCTAGCGGTTCCCAATTCGATGCAGTTCAACATTTAGGAGATCGCCATGTATCTATCGAATGAGAGCCTTCTGGTCATCGTGATCGTCGGCGTCGTCGCCGGATGGTTGGCGGGACAAATCGTGCGGGGCGGCGGCTTCGGGCTCATTGGCGACCTAATCGTCGGCGTTATTGGCGCGTTTATCGGCGATTGGCTGCTGCCCCGACTTAATATCCACCTCGGCGTCGGGACGATTGCGCTCATCATCAACGCGACGATAGGCGCCATCGTGCTGCTTATTGTTCTGAGGGTCGTCTCTGGCGGCGGCGGGGGCGGATGGGGAAGCCGTTGGCGCAGACCATGGTAGTGGGGGAATAAGCGAGAATTTGGGAGGCTCGGGATACATGTTGGAAGTTCCCAGGCCTCCCGGATCGTGACTGAACGCCCGACGCTGATGATGATGCGAAAAGATCGCCGTCAATTTTCTCACTAAATTTCGACCGAAACGGCGAACCGTTACGCCGGCAGTACCAAACCGCGATCAAGATTTCAGTCAACGGATACACATCGTGTCTGATCATGTCCCGTCCAAAACCCGCCCTCGCAGCATCCGAGCAAGCCGCCCAGCAAGTGGTTGACTGAGGTCGATGCTCCGAACGCGGTGTCATTATTGCGGTTAACCGCAAAACCACGACAGGCGTGCCTCGCAAATCTGGCCCCAACCTACGGTCGACGTGATACGCCTGGAACCTCCGTAGGCGGGACTGATTTTGGAGTGTCAACGGCGGAGACAAATTGTGCCAGATGGCGGCGTGAAAGTGTACCAGTCGGGCTAGGAGACAAGGGCGGTAAAGCCCTGGTGAGTTGTGTTGCCGCGCGCATTGTGGCGCGCGGAGCGTAGCGACGCGCGGCTCAATGCGCGCGGCGGCGATTTAGATTTCCTGGTCGCCATCTCCTTCGCTGATTGCTTTCGCGGTTGCGTTCGGCGTGTGACTTTGTCGGCGCTGCGTCTTCTTGCTCATTGCGAGCCGGAAGCTTTCGCCGTTCATCTCCAGGATGTGGACATGATGGGTGAGACGATCGAGAAGCGCGCCAGTGAGCCGTTCCGATCCGAAGACCGAGGTCCATTCATCGAATGGCAGGTTGCTGGTCACCAGCGTGGCGCCGCGTTCGTAGCGTTGGCTGAAAACATCAAAGAGCAGTTCTGAGCCGACCGCGGTGAAGGGCACGTATCCCTTGATCCGCTTCGCGGCTCAAGCATCGACAACCAGCAGTTTGACCGTGTTGAGGTGTTTTTGCAGAGCCCGCAGCCGGCGTTCGTCGCGCGCTTCCATGAGTTCATGCACGAGAGCGGCGGCCGTCGCGAAGGCGACGCTGTGGCCCTTCTGGCAGGCGGCAAGCCCAAGGGC
>JAYUFK010000260.1:0-4179 GCA_043739325.1 Methylocapsa sp.
GGCCACGATCGGGTCAGTTTGAGCAATTTCGGGCCGACGCTGTGGGCCGATTTCACTAAAAATGCCTGCGGCATGAATTTCGAGTCAGGCTCTTAGCCTCGGATCGACGAATCGTCCGCGGGAATACGTGCTGAAATTGTTGCGGGATCAGAAAGACGCTTTGGACGGTGTCTTCGATTTTGTCAGTAGCAAGCGCGCGTTGTCGGCATCGTATATTAAGGAGCTTCACGCCGCATTGCTACGAAGTCAGGACGTAACCGAAGGTATCGACTCACACGGACATTTCGTCAAGGTTCCTTTAATCAAGGGGGACTGGAAAACGCAGGCTAACTTTCCTGTGCGTGACGGCGTCACCTACCCTTACTGCCCACCGGAGCACGTCGCGTCGGAGATGGATCGACTTATTGCGATCCATGGAAGGCACGTCGCCAAGGCAGTTCCCGCCGAAGTGCAGGCTGCTTGGCTCCACCATAGATTCACCCAGATACATCCCTTTCAGGACGGAAACGGCCGCGTCGCGCGCGCTATCGCGTCGCTTGTCCTAGTGAAAGATGGGCTATTTCCACTAGTTGTTACGCGCGATGACAAGCCAAGATACCTGGACGCTCTCGAGGCGGCGGATCGCGGCAATTTAAAACTGGTGGTCGATATAATTGCGAAGCTGCAGATCGTCCAATTTAGGAAAGCCACCGCTGTCTCCGAGGCCATCCTTTCTCAAGATTCGGACATCAAAGCTATTCTGGGCGGCCTCCTAAAGGCAGCCGACAAAGTCGCCGCCGAAAATCTGAAATCTCTTCGCGGCGTGTTCACTCTTGCGGATGCGATCTTGGATGACTTGGGCGCACGCTTCGACGTAATTGCACCCGACATCGCTCGTGCGCTGCAACGAGTGGTGCATACCGGAACGGCCTTTGTCACACAATCGACGAAGGAAACAGACCACTATTTTCGTGCGCAAATTATCGAAAATGCGAAGCAGCATCTTCACTACTTTGTCGACACTAGCGAGTATCGGGCTTGGATTGCACTCAACATGAATTGGTCTCGGCGCGCGCGCCTAGTCTTTGCAATTCATGGTATCGGTAAGCCCTTCAACGGAAGTTTGATTTGCGTACCGTTTCTTGAATTCCGAGATACTGACGAGGAAGGGCAAGTTCGATCCGCGCTTGTGCCTGTCACAGAGGAAGGATTTGTGTTCTTCTACAATGAAACGAAAGAGCGTCTCCTTGCCCGTTTCCGCCCTTGGCGCGAGAACGCACTAAAGATTGCGTTGAAAGAGTTGACGCAGAGCCTTTAAAGCGAAGAGGAAAGGCTGCGTCAGCCACCGACCGCATCGCATTCCCGGAGCCCGCCGATGAAACTGTATTCCTCCGCCTTCGCGCCCAATCCGCGCCGCGTCCGGATCTATCTGGCGGAAAAGGGCATCGCAATCGAGACCGTGACGATCGATCTGGCCAAGCTGGAACATCTCTCGCCGACGTTCACGGCGCTCAATCCGTTCCAGCGCGTGCCCTTGCTTGAACTCGATGACGGCACGCTGATCAGCGAGTCGATCGCCATATGCCGCTATTTTGAGGAACTGCATCCCGAGCTGCCGCTGTTCGGAACGGGGGCGCTCGAACGCGCGACAGTCGAAATGTGGCAGCGCCGGCTGGAGCTCAACCTCATGCTGCATGTCGCGCAGGCCTTCCGTCACGCGCATCCGCAAATGGCGGCGATGGAGCAGCCGCAGATCGCCGAACTCGCGCAGTCGAGCAAACCCAAGGCGGTCGAGTCGATGCGGGTGATCGATGCGGCGCTGGCGGATCGCCCGTTTATCGCCGGGGGTCATTTCAGCGTCGCCGATATCACCGGCCTTGTCGCGCTGGACTTCACGAAAGTCGCGCGCATTCAGATACCCGACGAGCTTGTCAATCTGCGCCGCTGGCATAGCGCGCTCGCGGCGCGTCCGAGCGCCAAGGCGTGATGCGAGTTTGGCGTCCCGAGCCGCGATTAGACCATGTTGCGGTCGCATTGTATTCAGCCACAGTTCAGATGCAATGGCGCGATACTCGGCCATTCCAGGGGCATTTTCTCGATATTCGGCGCTTCCTGTCTCGACGATTCCATAAACTCCGGTGGTGAAATGATTTCCAGCAAGACGAAGCTCGCGGCGCTGTTCGCGCTTTGGTCGACGACGGCGCTGACGCCGCTGGCGGCAAGCGCGCAGGACGCGGCGCAAAATCCACGCATCGCGCTCGTCATCGGCAACGCGTCTTATGTCGACAAGGCATTGGCGACGACAGCCAATGACGCGGGCCTTGTCGCCCAGACTCTTCAGGCGGCAGGATTCGAAGTGATCGGCGCCAGGGATCTCGACGAAAAGTCGCTACGCACCGCGTTGCGGGATTTTCTCGATAAGGCCGCCGCGGCAGGCCCCGACATGCAGGCGTTTGTCTATCTCTCCGGCCGCGGCGTGCAGTACAATGGCGACAATTATTTCGTGCCCGTGGACGCACACATCAATCGCGATGCCGACGTGCCGATTGACGCGATACGGATGTCGGATTTCACCCATGCGCTGGCGGCAACGCCGGGCAAGGCGCGCATTGTCGTGCTCGATGCCGCGCGGGCCAATCCGTATGCGACGCGCGGCGCTCCGCTCGCGCCAGGCCTCGCGTTGGTCGACCCAGAGCCGGGCGAAATGATTGCGTATAACGCCGCTCCTGGCACGTTGGCTGGCGACGAACAAGGACCCTACGGCGTCTATGGCAAGACGCTGGCGGGGGCGATGCGTCAGGGCGGCGTCAGCGTCGAGGACGTGTTCGACCAGACGCGCGTGCAGGTCAATCAGCAGACCCAGGGCGCGTTGATCCCGTGGAGCGTCTCCAAGCTCGGCGCGCCCTATTACGTCTTTGAACGCGCCGCCGACGCGCCGCCTCCCGCGGCTGCGGCGGCGATCACGCAGACATTGAGCGAGCCGATCGCCAGTTTCCCGCCGGCCGATGCGTATAATGCCGCCCTGCAACGCGACACGATGCAGGGCTATGAGGAATTCCTGCAAGCCTATCCCGATTCGGATCAGGCGCGGCGTGTTCGCGCTATCCTGGCGGCGCGGCGCGAGGCGGCGTTCTGGCGCCGCTCGGTCAACGCCAATACGCCGCACGCCTATTGGACCTATGTGCGCCGTTATCCCAAGGGACCGCATGTGGCCGATGCGCGCCGTCGTCTGGCGATTCTTTCAGCCCGCTACGAGCCGCCGCAGGATTTCCAACCCGATATCTACGAGGATCTGCCGCCGCCGCCGCCCGACGAGGATTTTTACGAACAGCGGCCTTATTACGCGTTCGACGATTTTGGCCCGCCGCCCCCGCCGCCCCCGGTCTACTTCGTGTACATCGAAGATGACGACTGGCGCGATTTGCCGCCCCCCCCGCCGCCGCAGGAGATCGGCGTGCTGCCGGTGCTGGGCATAGCGATTCCGCTGGCCATAGGCGCGATCGCCTATCGCAACCATTTTCATGACAACGGTATTGCGCCTGTCGGGATGCAGCCGCCGCCGCCGCCGCCGTTCACACCGCCGCCGTTGCCCCCGAACATCAAGCCCGTGGCCCCGCCGCCGCCCGCGTTGGGCGGCTTGACGGACAGCAAGCCGGTCAAGCCGCTGCCGCCGATCGGTCCAGCTGTCGCGCCTGTTGGCGTTGCGCCGCCAGTGGCGGGGAAGCCACCCGTGGGGTTGCCAGTCGCTCCTGGCGACGGGAAGCTTCCGAACGGATCGCCCGTCGCCCCTGTCGGCGTAGCTCCAATCAATGCTGCGACACCGCCGGCGGCTGGCAAGACGCCGATGGGGCTACCCGTTGTCGCCCCTGTCGGCGGGAAGGTTCCGACGGGAGCGCCTGTCGCGCCTGTTGGCGTGGCGCCGAACAATGTCGTAACGCCGCCGGTGGCCGGGAAGCCGCAGATGGGTCTGCCAGTTGCCCCTGTCGGCGGGAAGCCTCCGACCGGAGCGCCTGTCGCTCCCGTTGGCGCGGCGCCGAACAATGTTGCGACGCCGCCAGCTGCCGGGAAGTTACCGGTAGGAGCGCCTGTCGCGCCCGTCGGCAAGCCCCTGCCGGTTCCAGCCGCGCCGATCGTCGCCCCCGTCCCGGGCAACAAGCTTGCCCCGGTGCAAAACCTCGCGCCGAATACGGGACTCAAGTC
>JAYUFK010000261.1:0-4135 GCA_043739325.1 Methylocapsa sp.
GCGGGCGATGCCCTCGATCACTTCGAGCAATTCGAAATAGTCTTCCAGCTTTGGCAGCGGCGGCATGAAGACGCACAGCACGCCGTCGCGCGGCTCGATCGACAGCGCGGTGCGCACGGCGCCGTCGTCAGCGTCGGGATCGCCCAGCACCTGCTCTTCCAATGCCTGGCGCACATCGGGCTGCGCTTCGCCCTGCGCCTGGTGAAACCGCTGCGGCTCGGGCAATTCGTCGCGCGCCTCCATCGGATCTTGCGGATGGATGACCGGAAATTTCGACGGTTTGACGAAGGGGAGCGACTTGATCGGCAGGCGATAGCCGACCGGCGAATCGCCGGGAATCAGAAACAGCTTGCCGCGCCGCAGCGGCCAACGCTCGCTCTTCCAGCGCGGCCTCGCCTCGGCGTTCCACACCTGCACTGGCAGCACGAATCCGGTTGGACGCGTCAACCCATGGTCGAAGGCGCGCACCATGCGCGAGCGCTCTTCCGGATCGTCGATTTTCGGATCGCCTGGATCGACATTGACGGGAAGCGCCGCCTCCTTGAGCAGCCAGTAAGAGGCGTCCTCATAGGCGGCGATGACGTTGTCGGGCTCGATGCCAAGCTGCACGGCGACTTCGCGCGCCAGGCCCTCCGCCTCGGCATCGCTGGCGCGCAGCGCTTCGGACGCGCCGGCGATCAACGAGGGATCATTCCAGATTGGTTTGTCGTCCTTGCGCCAGTACAGCGAGTAGGCGAAGCGCGGCAGGCTTTCGCCGGGATACCATTTGCCCTGGCCAAAATGCAGCAGGCCGTGCGGCGCGAACCGGTCGCGCAATCGGTGGATCAGATTGTCGGCGATCGCCAGTTTTGTCGGTCCGACCGCGGCGGTGTTCCATTCGGCCGCATCGTAGTGGTCGATGGAGACGAAGGTCGGCTCGCCGCCCATCGTCAGGCGCACGTCCTGGCGCGTGAGGTCCGCATCGACGAAATCGCCCAGCGCGTCGAGCTTGCGCCAGGCTTCCTCGGAGAACGGCGCGGTGACGCGCGGCGCCTCGCGCAGCCGCGAAATCTTCATGTCGAAGCCAAACGACACCTGCGCCGGCTCGACCAGCCCGGTGATCGGCGCCGCCGACTGGAACGCGGGGGTCGCGCAGAGCGGCAAATGGCCTTCGCCGCACAACAGCCCGGATGTCGCATCGAGGCCGATCCAGCCGGCGCCGGGGATATAGACTTCCGCCCAGGCGTGCAGATCGGTGAAGTCGCGATCGGTGCCCATCGGCCCTTCGATCGGATCGACGTCCGCCTTGAGCTGGATCAGATAGCCCGAGACAAAGCGCGCGGCGAGGCCCAGATGACGCAGCACCTGCACTTGCAGCCAGGCGGAATCGCGGCACGAGCCCGAGCGCAGCGTCAGCGTCTCCTCGGGGTCCTGCACGCCGCTTTCCATGCGGATGACATAGGCCGTCATCGCCTGGATTTGCGCGTTCAGCGCGACCAGAAACGGGATCGTGCGCTCGCCGCTTCCCTTGAGGCTGGCGAGGAAGGCTGCCAGGTGCGGGCCGGCGGGCGCCGCCTCGAGATTGGCGGCGAGCTCGTTTTTCAACTCGTCGGGATAGGCGAAGGGAAATTCTTCGGCATACGGCTCGACGAAGAAGTCAAAGGGATTGATGACCGCCAGCTCAGCCTTCAGATCGACCTCGACCTTGAACTCGGTGGTCTTCTCGGGGAACACCAGCCGGGCCAGCCAATTGCCATGCGGGTCCTGCTGCCAGTTGACGAAATGATTGGCGGGCGTGATTTTCAGCGAATAGCTCGTCACCTTGGTCCGGCAATGCGGCGCCGGACGCAGGCGCACCGTCTGCGGACCGAGCGCGACGGGTCGGTCGTAGGTGTAGTGCGTGATGTGCTGGAGGCCGACGAGAATTGCCAAAATGGGCCTTCCGGAGTTTCGGGGTCAGGCAGAAGGCACGCAAGCCGCATACCGCCCGCGATTGGGCTGGACAGCGGCGTCAATGTCAATGCGCCGCTCTCGGCGCCGCCCTCGCCGCGCGAACCTTACGTTTGAATCTGCATAGCAAATCGGCGGGGCGCCGGGGTCTGAGGCGCCAAGCTGAATTTGCGTGCGGCGCCTGGCTTATGCTCTTGGGGGCGTTCATGGTGATCTTTGACGCAAGACATGGAGTGGGAAAATGGCGGGACGCCTGAGCGGCAAGATTGCCGTGTTAACCGCCGCCGCGGCGGGAATTGGCCGGGCGACCGCCGAGGCGTTCGCGCAGGAGGGCGCGCGCGTCATCGCCACCGACATCAATCTTGCTGGGATGCAGGGCCTCAGCGGCGAACTGCGCCAACTCGATGTCCGCTCGACGCAGGCGGTGGAGGCAATGGCGCGCGAAGTTGGCGCCATCGACGTCCTGTTCAACTGCGCCGGCTTCGTCCATCATGGCGGCGCGCTCGACTGTTCCGACGCCGACTGGGACTTTTCGTTCGACCTCAACGTAAAATCGATGCACCGCACCATTCGCGCGTTCCTGCCGGGGATGCTGGAGAAAGGCGGCGGCTCGATCGTCAATGTGGCGTCAGCGGCGTCTTCGGTGCGCGGCATTCCCAACCGCTACGTCTACGGCGCCTCCAAGGCCGCCGTCATCGGCCTGACCAAGGCGGTGGCCGCCGATTTCATCAAGCGCGGCATCCGCTGCAACGCGATCTGCCCCGGCACCATCGAGAGCCCGTCGCTCGAACAGCGAATCGACACGCTGGCGCAGCAAAGCGATCAAAGCCGCGCCGCCGTTCAACAAGCCTTCATCGACCGCCAGCCGATGGGCCGTCTGGGCACGGCGCGCGAGATCGCCATGCTGGCGGTCTATCTGGCGTCGGACGAAAGTGCGTACACGACGGGACAGATTCATTTGGCTGACGGGGGGTTCGCGCTCTAGGCGCGGCGCCTCGGCGTCTTGCCATTCTGTCCGGGTCTGTTACTGCCAAGGCGCGGAAGGGCCGTTCAACGAAACGGCTTGCCTCGCTCGCAGCTAACATGTTAGCGTCGACGGCCGTTCCGACTGATAAAAATCAGGCGCCGCTCAGGGCCAATTTTGGGAGGAGTAGAAGATGAAGAAGTTGCTTATCGCCACCGCCATTGCTTCGATCGCCGCGCTCAGCGCGCCGACTTTCGCCGCCGATGCGCCGACCATTCCGATCATCGTCAAGGACACGACCTCGTTCTACTGGCAGATCGTCCTCGCCGGCGCCCGCAAGGCTGGCAAGGACCTCGGCGTGACCGTGCCGGAACTGGGCGCCCAGTCCGAGTCCGACATCAACGGCCAAATCTCCATTCTTGAAAACGCCGTCGCCGGCAAGCCCGCCGCCGTCGTGATTTCGCCGACCGAATTCAAGGCGCTCGGTAAGCCGATCGACGAGGCGGCCAAGAAGGTCAAGATCATCGGCATCGACTCGGGCGCCGATTCCAAAGCCTTCACGTCCTTCCTGACCACCGACAATGTCGCGGGCGGGCGCATCGGCGCGGACGGCCTGGCGGAGGGCATCATCGCCAAATACGGCAAGGCGGAAGGCGATGTCGCGCTCATCACGTCGCTGCCGGGCGTGGGTTCGCTCGACCAGCGCGCCAAAGGCTTCAAGGAACAGCTCGCGGCCAAGTACCCCGGCCTGAAGCTCGTCGCCGACAAGGTCGCTGACGGGCAAGCGACGACCGGCCTCAACATCATGACCGACCTGATCACCGCCAACCCGAACCTGCGCGGCGTGTTCGCCTCGAATCTCATCATGGCCCAGGGCGCCGGCCAAGCGATCGCCGAGAACAAGAAGGCGGATGCGATCAAGCTGATTGGTTTCGACTCGGACGACAAGCTCGTCGGCTTCCTCAAGGACGGCACGATCTACGCGCTCGTGGTGCAGGATCCGTTCCGCATGGGCTATGACGGCATCAAGACCGCGCTCGCCGCATCGAAGGGCGAGAAGGTCGAGGCCAACGTCGATACCGGCGCCAACCTCATAACCAAGGCGAATATGGGCGGCGAGAAGCAGAACGCCTTGCTCAATCCGAAGGTCAAGTAATAGACTGACGAAAAGCCGTTTCGTCGGGGGCCCTTGGACGCAATGCGAACGCCAGTTTCTTCGGGCCCTCAGACGATATCGGAAAA
>JAYUFK010000262.1:0-4120 GCA_043739325.1 Methylocapsa sp.
TCGCGATCCTGCGCGGCAAGACGACCTATCGAGAAATTCCGGCGTAACGAGCGCCGGTAGAGTTCGCGGCCAACGCTAAAGACAAGCCAAGGCAGCACAAGAGTCGAGGGTGACCAAGAGGTGATGCGCAGGAAAGCGGATTGATCCTGAAGCCCGTGGCAGTGTCCGCGCAGTCAAGCGCGATGGTCTGATTGGGGCAACGGAGCAAGCGGACAACATCAGGGCCAGCGGATCGAACTGTCTGCATCAAAGGCCGAAGACATGACCGCACCCACGACCAGCGCAACGCCGAAAATAACCCTTGTTCAGCGGGCGCTGTCCAGACAAGACAGAGCCCCTTCGAGAGCTGTCTCTGCTATACGTCAATCGATCTTGGGAGCGCATTCAGAGCTGCGCCGTGGTTCGCGCGCGGACCGAACTCGTCTTGATGAAGGTTGCAATAAAACTGCGCCCCATCCTCGACGACGCGTTTGACTATCGTTGCGATCCGACAGCGTCGTCCGCAATAGGTCGGCGGCGGCCCACACCTGGCTCCGGTTTTCCGAAAGGTCCGGACTCTCGGCGACGCGATCGCCCCACGTGGGCCCGGGTCGGGGTCGCCAAAACGTTTCTTTTTGCGGTTTGATCAGAACGGCCACCGTTATCGAATCAGATTGATGCCCCTTTGAGCTTCTTCTTGAGATATTAAATGTTGATTGATCCTGCTCGTTCGCAAGCGCAACCGTGGCAGAGCGGTTGCTGTCCCTGCGTCTCGGTTCAGATTTCCCTCTTTGGCACCCGATGCCGACGCTTGCTTGTCTGGTCGACGCCTCTGGCTCGCCGCAGGCGCTGGAACGCCACAAGGCGGAGCGACAGTTGAAACCCGGGCCGCATTCCGACGTATAGAAGCGGGCGGGCGCATTGCCGTGTCACCGCCGCCGGATGGGAAGATGAAACGAACCGACCTCGGCGCCGCGTTCTGGATCTTGTGCCTGCAATATTTCGCGGGCGAGTCGATCGCTATCGGCGGTTGGCCCGGTCGATACAGTTTGAGCGACAATTTCATCAGCGACCTGGGCGCGGTCGGCTGCGACGCGGCACGAGGCATATGCTCGCCACTGAACGCCGTCATGAATGCGTCATTTCTTTTGCAGGGCCTGTTGATCCTCGGCGGCGCGATTCTCGTAGGGCCGCTATTCCCCACGGGTACGCTTTGGCGAGCGGCGCTATTTCTCGTGGGCGCCTCAGGCATCGGCGTCTTCGTCGTGGGGCTTGCGCCCGAGGATGTATGGCCGGGACCGCACTATCTGGGCGCCGCCGAAAATCTCGCGCTGTGCAACCTTGGCATGGCGACGATGGGCGTCGCGCTGCTGCGATGGCGGCCCGAGACGCGCGCGATCGGATTGATATCAATCGCCGCAGGTCTGTTGGGTCTCCTCGGGGTCATCCTGCTGTCGCAGCATATGTCCCTCGGCCTCGGCATCGGCGCCATCGAGCGCGTCGCGGCTTATCCGTTCCCGATCTGGATCGCCGCCACGGGCGCGATGTTGTTGTGGGGCGGCGAATTGACGGGCCGAGCGCGCTGACGTCCAGGCGGTCGTTAATCCATATTTACCTGCGAGCGAAAGCTCGGGTCGAGCAATCTGTAAATTCAGCGCTCTCGCAACGTACGAGGTTAAGCCAATTTTCGTTTGAAGCCGTCTATAAGGCAGTCGGCTGACCGAGCGAAATAGGTCAGGGAAAACGAGAAGAACGCCCACACAGCTCAACCAACAAAAGCCCTACTGACAGATACGATAGCTCCCGCTCGAGCCATGTTGTTCAATGTCGAGATGCATATTGTTGGCATGGAACGCGTCGGCTCCTGGTCCAAGCACGGTTGTAAACCACCCGCAGGCCGCCAACCGCACCGCATGGATATAGGACGCCTCGGCCGCACTGGCCTGACGCTCAACCGAGACGCGCCGCTTGTCCGCGAATGCTACTGCGACAATGTCGACGGCCAATCCTTTGCCATGTGCGCTAATCTTGCCGCCCGCCACGCGGTTTCGATCACGACACTCAAAGCCCGGGCCCGTCTCGATTGAGGCGACCCTCGAGCCGAGAGTCGCCGCTCCCAACGGCGCAACAATCAGGCGGACATAGTCAACCAAAACAAGCGCGAATTCGCATTCGAGGATTGGCTGATCGGGTAATCTGACCACGTCGCCGCTCGCCAGCACAACGGATGACAGTCGGACCGGAGAAGCTATCCCGCAGCCCTGGGCGGTCGATGCCGGGACCGTCGCGACTTCCGCGCGTGCCCCGCTAGCGATCAATTTCGACAGACATGTTGGGCCTTCACGGTCAGACCCGTTAGGAACGGGCTGCGGCTGGGTGGTCGGCTTTGGCGGCGGCGCTGGAGGAAGGTCTCGCATTGGCGGCCGCGGCGCCTCATCGCACTTTGCCGCGCCAACGGGCGCTGCAATCGCCATTGCGACTGCGGCGAGCGCCAGATTCGCACGCGACAGTGATTGGGCCGCGAGCCGCAATCTTCTTGCTTGGACATTGCCATTCTTTGACAGCACGCCAACCATCCCCTCGAGCTCTTGTTACTTTCACTCTCCGATAGGACAGCGACCGGCCGCCAAGATGTCAAAGCCTAACTTGTCGTCGACGTCTTCGGCATTCTGGCCTCGCAGAGCGCCGCCGCGCCGGCGAGGCGACGTCGGCGAATTAGGATGCTAGAATGCGACCACGCTCGGCGGAACGGTTCAAGGCAATGGACGAAACAAGAAAAACAGCAATAGAGACCAACATTTCGCCGTCAATCGCTGTCTTCGACATAGGCAACGTACTAATCCACTGGGACCTGCGGCGACTTTATCGGCGAATCTTCGATGACATCAGCAAAGATCGAATATTTTCTGATGCAAGTATTCCCCAGCGCCTAGATTCTCGAACTGCGGTGTGGCTGTATTTCCGGTTCCCGCTGCGCTTTCGCTTCGTCGAGGAAATGTTGCTTGAGCGCGGTATTGTCGCCTACCACGACATCAACTGGAGTTGGGCGGTGAAATTAGTCGCCGACCACGGCCGCCACCTGGAACGCGAGGCGGCGGGCTGGAAGCGTGCGAATATTCATGCCAGTTGACGTAACCGAACACTCCACAACGTCAGGATCCGGCTTTTGGACGATTGTCTTGGGGGGCATGTTACTGGCATTGATCCTAACATCAAGGCCGTCGGAAACCGGTCCCAGCGAAGCTCCACCCGATCCAGAAAAGGACACCGTGTCACGCGCGCCGACTTCGCCCGAACTGGAGATATCGGCGCGAAGAGCATTGGAACCCGGCCGGGGCCGATCAGCAAATGCGCCGATCGAGATACCAATTCGGGGATGGAAAGATATCTTCTGGCGCACGTGGGACGCATTTAACAGAGACCGGGTGCTATCGGTCGCGGCGGGTGTCACATTCTACGTTCTCCTCGCCTTGTTCCCCGCGCTGGCCGCTCTGGTTTCGCTTTATGGTTTCTTCGCCGACCGCGCCACCGTGGGGGAACACCTTGGACTGCTGTCGGGGGTTTTCCCCGATGGCGCCGTCGTCGTCATAAGAGACCAGGTCGAGAGAATTGCGGGGCAAAAGAGCAGCCTCGGCTTTGCATTCTTCGGTAGCCTCGCAGTGTCGCTTTGGACGGCCAACGCGGGGATGAAGGGCCTTTTCGAAGCAATGAATGTAGTCTAGGGGGAGGATGAGAAGCGGAGTTTTCTCGCCCTCAACCTTCGGTCTCTTTGTTTCACTTTGGCCGCGATCGCGTTTCTGCTGTTGGCGTTGGGGGCTATCGTAATCGTTCCCGTCTTTTTCAGCTTCGTCGGCTGGACGACAAATGGTGAGCGAGCGCTGTTTCTGCTTCGCTGGCCACTGCTCTTTTTTGTCGTGCTCATGGTGCTGGCCATACTCTATCGCTACGGGCCCAGTCGACGAAATGCAAAGTGGAAATGGATTACAAGCGGCAGCGTGATTTCAGCGCTCCTGTGGCTGTCAGGCACCCTCGCGTTTTCCTGGTATCCCCTGACTCATTGAGAGGCCGAGATTTTTCTTGCCACGGATTGATTTCTGGATTCGTTTTGGGGGATGATTCGCGGCGGCTTTCTTTCACGTGA
>JAYUFK010000263.1:0-4114 GCA_043739325.1 Methylocapsa sp.
GCACGGCTCAAGGGCGCGAACCCCTTCGACGTCATCGTCGGCGTCCTGGCCTGAAACCGGCGCAAATCGCCGCTCAAAAATAGGGGTGGGTAATTACAGGGGCGCCGAACCTGGCGCCTACCGTTGCAAGGAGTTGGAAATGCCAAACGAAAAGCTGAAAGCGTTACACACCGCGACTATCGACGCGCAAAAAGGTTACGATGAAGCGGTCAAGGACGCCGAAACGCCTGTCCAAGGTCCATTGGATGAAGCGAGAACTCGTGTGCGAGATTAGCTATCTGACTTGGGCGAAAGACAGGTTTTTGAGACACGCGGTGTTCGTCGGATTGCGCGAGGACAAGCCGGCGAAGGATGCGCGGAGCGTGGCGTTGCGCAGTTATGCTTGCGTGTGTTGGCATGCATTTTAGGACGTCAGTCGGTCGCAATTCTCTTGCAAATAATTCGCCAGGACGATGGCTCAAGACGGCGATTGAGAGAGTAAGCGGTGAAGCTTTCCCACAGTGTCAATGCAATCAGCCACTTCAGATAGAAAAATCCTCGGGTCCGTTGTGCAAAGGCGCTTTTAGATGTCCTTTCGAAATGTAGGGAACTCGACAGCAGGTAGGGCGTTGAAGAATGTTAGGTAGCCGAACTGCCTAACGCTAGGCAGCGGACATGCGTTCAAATCGTCCGATTTCTGTTCTGGTAGTCGACGACGAGCCGCTTATTCTGCTGGATGCAGTCGAGACGATCCGCGAGTCGGGATATAATGTGTTGTCAGCCGCTAACGCCGACAAAGCGATTGTAGTCCTGGAAAGTCGCAATGACATTCGAATTCTTGTGTCCGACGTCAATATGCCCGGTTCGATGGACGGGATTAAGCTAGCCCACGCTGTGAGAGGCCGCTGGCCGACGATCGAAATCATCGTCGTCTCCGCACTTCCCCTCCCGGCAGGGAGAAATTTGCCGAGCGCGGGCGGTTCTTCCTCAAGCCGTTCCCTCCCAAGAAGCTCGTCGCGACGATTCACGAGCTCACGGCATAATCCCGCATAGCCAGCCAAGGGCCGCCTCCTTTGGCCGCGCTGACATGCGCCTCGCCAGCACACAGGGACGCAGGCGCCGTTTTATGTAACCGTACCGCATGGCGGTAGGAGACAATGGCGTCGACACAATGTATGACGCGGTTTTTAGCTGTGCGTCTAGACTTACAAAGAGCAGCCCAGGCGCAAAAGGCCAAATAAATGCTGGTCGGCGCCTCGGCGCTATCGGTCATTTAAACAGTGAGTTTCGAGCGCCTCAAGTCGAGCGTCAAGTCGACCGAGCGCAATCTCGCAGTTGGTCATAAGCGCGCACAATGGCAAGAGGAAAGGTTTTTATTGGCGTCGCTGGCTGGCAAGCCCCGGCTGCCCTTAGAGGAGTGCCGGCGGGAAAGAGCCATCTCGCCAGATATTCAGCAATCTTCAATGCAGTGGAGATCAACACATCGTTTTACCGCGCGCATCAACGCCAGACTTACGAAGGTTGGGCGCACAGCACCCCCGACCACTTTCGTTTTTGCGTCAAGGCGCCAAAGAGTATTTCGCATGAACGCGGACTTGAAGAAGCGAACGCCTTAATCGACGGATTTTCTCAGCAGGTGCAGGGATTGGGGAAGAAACTAGACCTCATTTTAGTTCAGTTGCCTCCTACTCTCGCCTTTAGCGAGCGCAAAGTAAGGACATTTCTTCAAAAACTTCGTGAGTGCATTCCGGTAAACATCGTTGTTGAGCCGAGACACATGAGCTGGTTCACGGAGGATGCTGAGTCATGCCTTTCAGGCGCTGGGGTCGCAAGAGTCGCCGCCGACCCGGGAAGATATCCGTCGGCGGACCAGCCCGGCGGTGCACGCGACCTCAATTACTACCGCTTTCACGGCTCGCCCCGCATATACTATTCCGACTATGGCGCCGCTGCTCTCAAGCGCATTGAAAGCACCCTCAACGAACGTGCGGCGGCCGGCGCTTGCGTGTGGTGCATTTTCGACAATACAGCAGCCGGCAGCGCTACTAAAAACGCAATGAGTCTCGCGCGCAGATTCAGCTTGCCGGCGATGCAATAATTCGGTCCCCTGGCCGTCCAAAAGTGCTCGCCCCTAATCGAAGCCAGGAGCGCCCGGCAAGACCAATTAGTCAGCTTGGCGGCGAGCGCGCCGCAATTAAGGAGCTGGAAAAAATGCGGCCCGCTCCAATGGAAGCTGTTCTGGCGGCGCGTATCGCGCGAATCCCTTCAGCAAGTCTCGTTGTATAAGGCCATCGCCGTTAGGTGACGCTTAACTGAGCGGCCGCGCAAATCGAAATACAGGCTTACCCTTACGTCTGTGCCGAGCAATTGCTTGGCGTTGGGGTTGCCAATGGCGACACGAAGCCGTGTTCAGCGAAGATCGCGCCGAATTCAAGCGACGCGACGGTCAGTTGACCACCATCCTGGAGATCATCGTCTCCGCTGACGCCAATTTGGAGGTCCGGCGGGTGACGCTGGCCAATGGCGGGGGCAAATTGCGCGAAATCAAGCTCACCTCCTTTGCGGAAATTGTGCTGGCGCAACCCGGCGCTGACGACGCCCATCCGGCTTTTTCCAAAATGTTTGTCGAGACCGAACATCGCCCTGAAGTCGGCGCCATCATAGCTACGCGGCGGCGCCGATCGCATGAAGACCCCGAGGTCTGTGTGGCGCATTTCGCCATAGTCGAAGGACGCGCCATTGCGGTAGCGAGTTTTGAGACGGACCGCGGAACTTTCATCGGCCGCGGACGCGACATCGCCGACGCCGCCGCCATCGCCAATCCGGGCTCGCTCTCCAACCTTTCGGCGCGACGCTGGATCCGATCTTCGCCTTGCGTCAGCGCGTGTTTGGGCCGCCGGTGGGAAGCGTCCGCTTCGCCTTCTGGACCGTCGTCGCCTCCTCCCACGACGAGCTTTTGGCGCTTATCGATGCCCGCCTTGACGCCGACGCTTTCAATCGTGCCAGAATCCACGCCTCGACGCAGGCGCAGGTAGCGTTGCTCTACCTCAATGTCGCGGCCAGCGAGGCGACCCATTTCCAACGTTTGGCGGGCGCAATCCTGTAAGGCGATCCGCGCTTGCTGCCCTCGTCCGACACGATTCTGCGCGGCGCCGGCGCGCAATCCAATCTGTGGCGAATCGGCGTTTCCGGCGACCGTCCGATCGCTATCGATCAATCCCTGTGTTCCCTCTAAATGGTCAGGTTTTTAGGCAAGCGTCCGCTTTGAAGGCGCCACGATTGAAATCGAGGTGGAAAACCCCAACCGGCGTCAGTGCGGCGTGGTTTCACCGACCCTCGATGGCGCTTCTATGCCGCTGCCGCCCCACGCCCCGCTCGACGAAAAGGACCATAAATTGTGCTCCAATTGGGTTGACCCTCACTGGGAACACATAGCAGGCGAACGCGTTTATCGAAATAGGCGCAATAGGAGAAGATAGGATGCTATCCTCGCGATCTGCCAGACACAGGCCAATCGAGCCCCGGCTTTTGTGCTATCACGCCCGGCGTCGAGCAGACGCGCGCCGTGCGGGACGTTGTTGATGGGGGGCCACGAGCAAAAAATACCCGGAAGCCGCGCCTTCTGGCTTCGCCGAATTTTCGGCGGCGCGGCAAAAACGCCCTCTATTTCGCTCAGCGGCTATTTAAGCATCACCACTTTGATCGTAGCCCTGCCGTTGATGATTGCAACCTTCATTCTCGTTTGGCTGGTCAGCAATGATGATCGATACGCCAAGCGTGCGTTTCTGGTCAGCAGCGCGCATGCCTTGAGCGATGTTGTCGGACGCCAGATTGATAAATATTTTGTCCTGTCCAACGCTTTCGCGCATTCCGTTCTGCTGCAGAAAGGCGATCTCGCCGGGTTCGAAACACAGGCCGCAAGTCTGCTGAGCGGGATGCCCGAGGCGACGCTTATCGTCGCCGCGCCCGACGGGCGCATCCTCGCCAGCGCCCCGCGCATGCCCGATGATTCACCCCTGCTGGGCGATCGAGCCGGACTGGTCCGAGAGGCGTTCGCATTGGGGGCTACATTTCTTTCCGACGTGAGTTCGAAGACCGCGCATCCGGCGCATGCCTCCGTGGAGACGCCTATCTT
>JAYUFK010000264.1:0-11341 GCA_043739325.1 Methylocapsa sp.
CAGGGAAACGATGGCCGCGATAAATAGAACTTGGGATGTTATTCATCGCGACAGATTAGCCGCAATCTATGATCAGACCGTCAATGTGACAGTGCCGTCAGACTTCCGCGATTGCGAAGCGCCGCGTCGTAGTCACGCCAATTCGTCATCCGGTGTTTCTGACGGGGAATATGATGACGGCCTTTGCGATGAAATTTGAAAGGCACGATAGTTCCCCGCGACAGCGGCGGGAAACATTTGGCCTCACAATACTTAAAAATACCGGTTCGGCAGTATCCGTGCAACAAGGCCGCGTATAGCCGTCGTTGCGGGCGCAGCGAAGCAATCCATCGTTGTGCGCGCCGGAAAATGGATTGCTGCGTCGCTGCGCTCCTCGCAACGACGGCCCAAAGCGGAGAGGCAAATGAGACTAGCGCAGATCATCGACGAGGCCGGCAAGCGGGCGCTGGTCGTCACGGCGCGCGGCGAAAGCCGGCTGGTGAAGGGCGCGAAGACGACATACGAACTCGCGTCGCAGGCGATCGCGGCAGGCGCGCCGTTGCGAAAACTCGTCGCCGATCGCGGCATCGGCAAGCCGGTCGATCTCAAGACGGCGCTGAAGGAAAAGCGCGTGCTCTCGCCGATCGACCACAAGGACCCGGCGCATCTTCTCGTCACCGGCACCGGCCTGACGCACCTTGGCTCGGCCGAGGGTCGCGACAAAATGCACAAGAACCTCGCGGATGCTGAGACGCTGACCGACTCGATGCGCATGTTCAAGATGGGCCTCGAAGGCGGCAAGCCAAAGGCCGGCGCGCAGGGCGTGCAGCCGGAATGGTTCTACAAGGGCGACGGCTCCACAATCGCGCCGCCCGGCGGCGAACTTGTTTCGCCGAGCTTCGCGCTCGATGGCGGCGAGGAGCCGGAGATCGTCGGGCTCTATATCATCGACCCGAACGGCATGCCGGTGCGGGTCGGCTTCGCCCTCGGCAACGAGTTTTCCGATCACGTCACCGAGCGGCAGAACTATCTCTTCCTCGCCCACTCCAAGCTGCGCGCTTCGTCGTTCGGCCCGGAGCTGCTGGTGGGCGATCTGCCTCTGGACATCCAGGGCGCCTCGCGCATCTATCGCGGCAAGCAGGTGCTGTGGGAAAAGCCGTTCATATCTGGCGAGCAGAACATGTCGCACACGATCGCCAATCTCGAGGCGCACCATTTCAAGTACGACCTCTTCCGCCGCCCCGGCGACGTGCATGTCCACTACTTCGGCACAGCGACGCTGTCGTTCAGCGACGGCGTCAAGACCGAGAAAGGCGACGTCTTCGAGATCGAAGCCGAAGCCTTCGGCCTGCCCTTGCGCAACCGGCTGACGGTCGGCAAGGCGGCGAAGGTGAAGGTGCGGGCGCTGTAGGGGTACTTTGGGCGCGGCCGCGGGCGGCAGCTTCGGATTCCGCACTTTGGGCGGATATTGAAGGATTTCAATGCCTCGGGCGCCGAACGGCGCACATTTTCAAACAGGGCGCGAGGCGCGGGCAACGTCGCTTGTCACTTATAGATGACAAGCGAAAGTCTGTCGTCTATAAGTGACAAGCGGTCGAAATCGGCCCGAATTCTTCAGGATGCGATTGATGACTCTCAAGACGAACCGGCTCGATCCCGCCAGATTTCTCGACACGACGGAAACACAGATCGCGTTGCTCGCCGACGCCGTCGAAACCGGCGATAGCAAATATATCGCCACGGCGTTGGGAACCATCGCGCGCGCCCGAGGGATGGCGAAAGTAGCCGAGGAGGCTGGCGTCACGCGGCAAGCGCTTTATCGCTCCTTGAGCAAGTCGGGCGATCCGCGGCTGACGACGCTGCTTGGCGTCGCCAGATCGCTTGGGCTGAAATTGTCGTTCAAGGCCGCCTAAGTTCCCTCGCCCCACCCAGTCGGCAGGCCGTCGATCGACACCTTGTTCTTCTTCTGCCGGTATTTCGCGGTCGCCTCCTCGCCCTTGACTTCCCAGTGTTTGACCAACGTCGGGCGGTGGCGCTTCAGCGTCATCTCGGGCACGGCAAAGCCGCAGGCGGTCTGCACCGATGAGATGTCCAGCGCGATGATCTGGCGGGCGCCTGGAACGGCCTCGAAAAGCCCCGACAATTCCGCCCACAACGCGCTGCCCGGCGCGCCGACGCTGGTGCGGCCGTACAGGCGCAGCACCAGCGGATTGCGCGAAAACGAGCAGAACATGATCGTCGCGCGGCCGTCCGCTTTCGAATGCGCCGCGGTCTCGTTGCCCGACCCGGTGATGTCGAGATAGGCGCAGCGGCTGGGCGAGAGGATGCGAAACGCGTCGAGGCCTTTTGGCGACAGGTTGATGCGTCCCTCGGGCGCGGCGCTGGCGATGAAGAACATCGGCTGCGCCTTGATGAATTCAATCAGCTTGTCATCGAGGTTTTCGTAGAATTTGGACAACTCGTCTCCGTCGCGTTTGCGCCCATCCCGGGCATTTGCTAGATCGCGGGTCAGACCTGCCGGCGCGTCCGGCAATCGCTTGAAAGCTTGAGCCCATGGACAAGTTCACGACACTCACCGGCGTCGCCGCGCCGCTGGAGATCGACAATATCGATACCGATATGATCATCCCCAAGCAATATCTCAAAACCATCAAGCGCACCGGGCTGGGCGCGGGTCTGTTCGCCGAGATGCGCTACAAGGACGATGGCGCGCCGAACCCGGATTTCGTGCTCAACAAGCCGGCCTACGCGAAAGCGCGGATTTTGGTCGCCGGCGACAATTTCGGCTGCGGCTCGTCGCGCGAACATGCGCCCTGGGCGCTGCTGGATTTTGGCATTCGCTGCGTCATCTCCACGGATTTCGCCGATATTTTCTACAATAATTGCTTCAAGAACGGCATTCTGCCGGTCAAGGTGACGCCGGAGGATCTGGAAAAGCTGATGGATGATGCCCGCCGCGGCGCCAACGCGACGGTCAGCGTGGATCTGCCGGCCCAGGAAATCCGCGGCCCCGACGGCGGCGTGGTGCATTTCGAGATCGACGCGTTCCGCAAGCACTGTCTGATCGAAGGGCTCGACGACATCGGCCTGACCATGGTCGAGGCGCCGGCGATTGCTTCATTCGAGGAAAAGGCGAAGGCGGCGAGGCCGTGGGTCTAACCCTTCGTCCCACACGCAGGACGAAGGGATGATCCCGACTTGGTTGACAGGATTATTCTGTAGCTACTATTATGTAACGACAAGAGGGACTGCTTGCGCTGGACGTGGTCCGACGCAAAGAACCGAACCAACAAGCGCGATCACGGCATCAGTTTTGAGACCGCCAGGTTGGTGTTTGATGATCCCCTGGCATTGACGAGGCTCGATCCGCACCCTGATGGCGACCGTTGGCAGACAGTAGGTTTAATCGGGTCGGCGACCGTATTTGTTGTCCATACTTGGCCGGAGTCAGTGGTTGGCGTGGACAAGGAAATAGCGCGGCTCATCAGCGCTCGAAAGGCGACCTCGTATGAAAGGAGGGCCTATGAAGAAGGCGATTTCTAATCATTTGACCCCCGCGCAGCAAACGGAGATTGACGCTCTGGCCGCCCTCCCGGAGGGTCAGATCAATACGACAGACATTCCCGAACAGCGCGACTGGAGCGGCGCGCGGCGCGGCGCGCTTTTCCGGCCCGTGAAACAGCAGATCACGTTGCGGCTTGACGCCGATGTGATCGATTGGTTTCGCCGCCATCCGGAGCAAGACGAGGGCTATCAAACCAGCATCAATCGCGCCTTGCGTGAATATGTTTTGCAGCACGAACGCGACTAGCGGTGATGTAGGAGAAGGCCAAGGCGGCGCGGCCGTGGGTTTAGGCGCCCCCTCTCCCGCGTGCGGGAGAGGGCCGGGGTGAGGGTTTTCGCCAAGAACCCTCATCCGGCGCTGCGCGCCACCTTCTCCCGCTTGCGGGAGAACGCTATTGCCGCCTCGACCATTCCGCGCGAATCGCCGATGATACGCCGATGAAGCGCCTCTTCCTCGCCATCCCGATCCTCGCCGCCCTCGCCTCATCCGCCCGCGCCGATTTCTCCTCCTGCGTCGCATCCTTGCGCAGCGAGGCGTCCGGCCACGGCATTTCCGCCGCAACGCTCGACGCGGCGTTCGCCGGCCTGCAGCCCGACATGAAGGTGCTCGACTTTCAAAAAGACCAGCCGGAATTCAAGACGCCGATCTGGGATTATCTGGCCTCCCTCGTCGACGACGAGCGCGTCGCTGACGGGCGCGCCGCGATGGCGAAATATTCGGGCGCCTTCGCCAAGGCCGAGGAGCGTTTTGGCGTCGACCGCCATATCATCGCCGCGGTCTGGGGCGTCGAATCGAATTTCGGCTCCCAGATGGGCAAGCGGCCGCTGGTGCAATCGCTCTCGACGCTCGCCTGCTTTGGCGAGCGCGCCGCTTACTTTCGCGGCGAGCTGATGGCGACTTTGAAGATCATCTATCACGGCGACATTGCCGCCGACCACATGAGCGGCTCATGGGCCGGCGCATTTGGGCAGACGCAGTTCATGCCCTCGACCTATCTGCGCCTCGCGGTCGATCTCGACGGCGACGGGCGGCGCGACATTGTCGATTCGGTTCCCGACGCGCTGGGCTCGACCGCCAATTTCCTCGCCAAGGCGGGCTGGCAGACGGGCTTGCCGTGGGGCTTCGAGGTCAAGCTGCCCGCAGGCTATTCCGGCCCGTCGGGGCGCAAGAACAAACAGCCGATGTCGGCTTGGGCGGCGCGCGGAATCACGCGGATCGACGGGCGCGGGCTTGGCGAAGGCTCCGCCGGGCTGATGTTGCCCGCCGGCGCGAATGGCCCGGCCTTCCTCGTCACGCGCAATTTCGAGGCAATCTTTTCGTATAACGCCGCAGAGTCTTATTCGCTGGCGATCGCCTCGCTGGCCGACCGGCTCGCCGGCCTCGGGCCGTTCGCGACGCCCTGGCCGACCGACGATCCCGGCCTTTCGCGCACCCAGCGGCGGCAATTGCAGAGCCTGTTGGCGAAGCACGGCTATGACATTGGCGAGCCGGATGGCGCGATCGGAACGAAGACTAAAGCCGCCATCGCCGATTTCGAGGGCAAGAACGGCATGGCGCGGGATGGAAGGCCGTCGCTGAAAGTGCTGGAAGCGCTGCAGCGATAATTTCACCGTCACGCGCTGCCGATCAATATCCCCGTCGCCAGCACGATGCCGCCGCCGAGCATCACCTTGGCCGCGGCGGAAAGCGGCGGCGTGTTCATGTAGCGCCATTGGATCCAGGCGATGATGGCGAGCTCGAACACAACGACGACGCAAGCGATTGCCGTCGCGGTGAAAAAATCCGGGATCAGATAGGGCAGCGTGTGGCCGATGCCGCCAGCGACCGTCATCAACCCGCAGACGATACCGCGCAATAGTGGCGCGCCGCGTCCGGACAATTTGCCGTCGTCGGCCAACGCTTCGGCGAAACCCATCGAAATGCCCGCGCCGAGCGAGGCCGCCATGCCGACAAGAAAAGCATTCCAGGAATTATGCGTCGCGAAGGCGGCAGCGAAAACCGGCGCCAGCGTCGACACCGAGCCGTCCATCAGGCCGACGAGGCCGGGCTGGATGATCTGCAGGATGAAGCGCTTCTGCGCGTGCTCGTCCTCGCTCTCGCGCACGTCGGCGGGCAGATGCGTCGCCTCGATCCGCGCGGCGGTTTGCTCATGCGCGGCTTCGGCGGCGGCAAGATCGCCCATCAGTTTGCGAATGGCGGCGTCGCTGGTCTGCGTCGCGGCCTTGCGGTAGAAGTCGGCGGCGTCGTTTTCCATCTGGCGCGCTTGCCGGCGCACCGCCTCGACGCCGAGCGGGCGCAATTGCCAGATTGGTTTGCGCTGCACCCAGCCGCGCACATCCTGGCGGCGCACCAGCGGGATATGGTCGCCAAACTTCTGCACGAACAGATCGAGCAGCATGCGCCGATGCTCGTTTTCCTCCGCCGCCATGTCGGTGAAAACGCGCGCGCTGGCGGGATAGTCTTCGCGCAGGCCTTCGGCGAAATCGGCGAAGATGCGGCTGTCCTCTTCCTCATTGCTGATCGCCAGCGCGAGGAGTTCTTTTTCGGAGAGGTCGTTGAAATTGCGGACGGTCATGGGGCGCCTGGGCGGATTGTCGGGATTGCGCGGCAAGTCGAAATGGTGGCGACGGGCGCGCAGTGTTTAGAACGTTTCTAAGGGGTCGTGCGTGGGGGCGTCAAGGCGAGCCGCGAGGCCAGCCAGACATGCCCGAGGAGTCACGCAACCGGGTCTCGCGCTTTGGCTCTCATCCGTTCGCGGCGATCTTCTGCCGCACGGCGTGAGCGATGAAGCCGGATCGCGTTTGGCCGGACAGTTTCGCGGCCCGGTCAACACGCGTCAGCAGGTTCGCATCGAGGGAAATGTTGAGGCGCACCGCCTTGGCGGGCAAATCGACGGGCATTGCAACCATCGTTGCGCCGCTAAGCCAATCAGGCTCCGCAGCGCGCAATTGATCAAGACCGCGAAGTTCCGGCAATTGCTCCCCATCGTCCACCATGCCTTCGACATGCAACGCCAGCGCCTGCGCGCCGCGCACGAGGACCTCATCCAGCGACGCCGCCGTGCTCACGCACCCGGGGAAATCGGGAAAACTGATGCCGAAAACGCGATTCTCATCGTGAATAGTCGCAATGACATAGGCCATACCCGTCTCCTCAAACCTTGACGTACGGATCGAACGCGCTCACCATTTCCATCCGGTCTGTCGAAAGATCGACCTTAACGTGTCCGTCGGTATTTCGCGCGCGCCGACATCGATAGTGACCCGGCCGGGCCGGTCCGGGTGGGTGTATTGAACATGGTCGCCAGGCCCCTTGCGGACAATCGACCAACCGTCGGTGCGCAGACGTTGCTCAATGTCGGAGCGCCTGCTGCTGTGGTCGCTGCGACCCATTCTGGCGTCCCAATTTTTGTTTGTGTATTATTACACAACATTTCTGACTGGTCAAGTAAGCGAGGCCTTCAAGCGTCGGGTTTGCCGCAATAGCGTTTCAAGCGATGGCGATCCCCTTCCAAGACTGATAGAACGACTCCAAGACAAACTAGCCCGCCACCAGCTTTCCGAGCGACTCAACTTTTGCAGCGTCATGGCCTAAGTCCCGGGGCTTTGGCTAACGCGCAGCCTGCGTAAAGCGAAAGTCGCCAGAAACTCCCTGAAGCAGCCCCGTGAAATCCCCCACCGCCAACAAACCCACCCCAACCCTCGACCGCTTCGCGCGCATTGTCGTCAAGGTCGGCTCGTCGCTGCTGGTCGATCGCGCGCGCGGCGCGTTGAAGCAGGAATGGCTCGACGCGCTGGTTGCCGACCTCGCCGCCCTGCACAAACGCGGCGCCGACATTCTGGTGGTCTCGTCGGGCGCCATCGCGCTGGGCCGCACGGTTAGCGGCTTTCCCAAGGGCGCGCTGAAGCTGGAGGACAGTCAGGCGGCGGCCGCGATTGGCCAGATCGCCCTCGCCCGAGCGTGGTCCGCGGCGCTGGCGACGCATGGCATCACCGCCGGTCAGGTGCTGGTGACGCTGCAGGACACCGAAGAGCGCCGCCGCTATCTCAACGCCCGCGCCACGCTGGGCCGCCTCAGCGCGATGCGCGCCGTGCCCGTCATCAACGAGAACGACACGGTGGCGACCTCGGAAATCCGTTACGGCGACAACGACCGGCTCGCCGCCCGCGTCGCGACGATGGCGAGCGCCGATCTGCTGATCCTGCTCTCCGATATCGCGGGCCTGTACGACGCGCCGCCCGGCGACAATCCTCATGCGAAACTGATCCCGATCGTCGAGCGCATCACGCCGCGGATCGAGGCGATGGCGGGCGGCGCCGCGTCGGAACATTCGCGCGGCGGCATGCGCACCAAAATCGAGGCGGCGCGCATCGCCACGACGGCGGGCACGCATATGATCATCGCCGACGGGCGCGTCGAACATCCGATCGCCCGCATCGGCAGGGGCGAGCCCTGCACCTGGTTCCTGACGCCCTCCAACCCCGTCGCGGCGCGAAAAATCTGGATCGGCGGGTCGCTTGAATTGAAGGGCGCCGTGCATGTCGACGCGGGCGCGGCGAAGGCGTTGGCGAGCGGCAAGAGCCTGTTGCCGGCCGGCGTCACCCGCGTCGAGGGCGCGTTCTCGCGCGGCGATTGCGTCGCCATCCGCGACGCCGACGGCGCGGAGGTCGGCCGCGGCCTCATCGCTTACGACGCGCTGCACGCCGAGCAGATCCGGGGCCGCAATTCGCGCGACATCGCGCATTTGCTGGGTACGCCCGGCCGCGCCGAAATGATTCACCGCGACGATATGGCGCTGGCGGAGCGGTAGTTCGCTAGTGCTTGCCGTATCGCCCGAGGATTCCGTTCAGGCAGCCCTTGAACAGGATGTAAAACCCCAGGCTGAGATAGCCGTAAACGATCAGCTCAAGCAGTTGCGAGACGGCGCCGTCCACCGCCGCCATGACGCCATAGGCGGCGACCAGACGGATGTTGGCGATGAAAAGCATGAACAGGTTGTATGAGGTGACGGCGAACAGGCCGCCGAAGATTCCCATCAGCAGGAACGTGCGCCACGCCGGGCCGTTGAATATACCGTTGAGGAGACGGTGGATCATGGCAGCCGTTTAGCATGTTCGCGGCGGCGCGACGATGGGCTGCGATTATGTTAGGGGAGTAACAAATTCTGTTCGCCCACAGGACTTCGATGAACCAGGCTCTCAACCACGCCGACCCCGCCGTCGATGTCCGCGCGGCGATGCGCGAGATCGGCGCGAGGGCCAGACAGGCCGCCCGCGCGCTCGCCAACGCGCCGACAAGCGTCAAGAACGCCGCGTTGCTGGCGGCGGCCAAATCGCTGCGCGCCCATGTGGCCGAAATCCTCGCCGCCAACGCGATCGATGTCGCGGCGGCTGAGGCCAGGGGCGTCGACGCGGCGTTCATCGACCGGCTGCGGCTCGATCCGGCGCGGGTTGAGGCGATCGCGCGGGATGTTGAAGCGATCGCCGCGCTGCCCGATCCGGTCGGGCGCGTGCTGGCGACATTCGAGCGCCCGAACGGCCTGTACATCGAGCGCGTCGCGACGCCGCTTGGCGTCATCGGCGTGATCTATGAAAGCCGGCCCAACGTCACGGCGGACGCGGGCGCGTTATGCCTCAAGAGCGGCAATGCCGTCGTGCTGCGCGGCGGCTCCGACAGTTTTAATTCCTCCGCCGCGATTCACGCCTGCCTCGTTGAGGGCCTCAAGGCCGCTGGCCTGCCCGAGGCGGCGATTTCACGCGCGCCATTCGCCTCGCGCGATGCCGTCGGCGAAATGCTCGAAGGGCTGGGCGGAACGCTCGATGTGATCGTGCCGCGCGGCGGCAAAAGCCTCGTCGGGCGCGTGCAGCGCGAGGCGCGTGTGCCGGTGTTCGCGCATCTCGAAGGCATCGTGCACATTTACGTCGACAAGGCCGCGAACCTCGAAAAAGCGCTGCGGCTGGTCGTCAACTCGAAGATGCGGCGCACCGGCATTTGCGGCGCCGCCGAGGCGCTGCTCGTCGATGAGGCCTGCGCCGCGACGCATCTCGCGCCGCTTGTGAAGGCCTTGCTCGATGCCGGCTGCGCGGTGCGCGGCGACGCGGCGGCGCGAGGTGTCGATCCGCGCGTGGTCGCCGCGAGCGACGACGACTGGGGCAAGGAATTTCTTGACGCGATCATCGCCGTGCGCGTTGTCGGCGGGCTGGACGGGGCGATCGAACATATCGCGCGCTACGGCTCGCATCACACCGATTGCATCATCACGCAAGACGAAGCGGCGGCGCGGCGCTTTCTCGATGAGGTGGATTCAGCCATCGTGCTGCACAACGCCTCGACGCAATTCGCCGACGGCGGCGAGTTCGGCTTTGGCGCCGAAATCGGCATCGCCACCGGCCGCATGCACGCGCGGGGGCCTGTCGGCGTCGAACAGCTCTGCACGTTCAAGTATCGGGTCAGGGGCGACGGGCAGGTGAGGGGGTAAACCCTTCGCCCGCTTGCGGGAGAAGGTGGACCTGCGCAGCAGGGCCGGATGAGGGCTCTCGGCGAAAACCCTCACCCCGGCCCTCTCCCGCGAGCGGGAGGGGGGATAGCGCTCAGTTCAGCGCCAGCGCCACAAACCGCACATCGCCGACGCCGTTGGCGACGAGCAGCAGCGCGGATTTCTTGCCGGCTTTCTTCATCGTATCGAGCACCTTGCTGACGTCGGCGGGCTGCGACACCGCCTGCTGATTGACTTCCTCGATCACGTCGCCCGCCGCCAGGCCTTTTTCGGCGCCGGGCGAATTAGGCTCGACCGAGGTGACGACGACGCCCTTGATGCCGTCCTTGATCTTGTAGGTCTTGCGCGCTTCTTCCGACAGGCCCGACAATTCGAGGCCGAACGCCTTCGACATGGCCTTCGCATTGGCGTCGGGTTTCGGCTCTTCGGTTGCGGCCAGAGCGGCGGCCTTTTCGCCATCCTCGAGGCGTCCAAGTTTGACCGTCCTGGTCAGCTCCTGACCCTTGCGGAAGATCACCAGATCGACATCCCGGCCGACCGGCATGGAAGCGACCAGGCGCGGCAGATCGCGCGATTCCTTGATGTCCTTGCCATCGAACTTGACGATGACATCGCCCGCCATCAGGCCGGCCGGCTTGGCCGGTCCCTTTTCGTCAATGCCGGCGATCAGCGCGCCGCGCGCCTTGTCGAGGCCGAGGCTTTCGGCGATCGTGTCGTCGACGTTCTGGATGCGCAGGCCGAGCCAGCCGCGCCGCGTCTCGTGGAATTCGGGGAGCTGCGCGACGATCGGCTGCACTGCCGAAGATGGCGTCGCAAAACCGATGCCGATCGAACCGCCCGACGGCGAGAGTATCGCGGTGTTGATGCCGATGACTTCGCCGGCCATGTTGAACAGCGGGCCGCCCGAATTGCCCTTGTTGATCGCCGCGTCGGTCTGCAGGAAATCGTCATAGGGGCCGCTCTCGATATTGCGGTTGCGCGCCGAAATGATGCCCGCCGTGACGGTTTCGCCGAGGCCGAACGGATTTCCCACAGCCATGACGCCGTCGCCGACGCGCATCTTGTCGCTGTCGCCGAACTTGACGGTCTTCAGCGGCTTGTCGCTTTTCACGCGCAGCACCGCGACATCGACCTTCGGGTCCTTGCCCAGCACTTCGGCCTTAAGTTTGCGCCCGTCGGTGAAAATCACCATGATGTCGTTGGCGTCGCCGACGACATGATTGTTGGTGATGACGATGCCGGTGGAATCGATGACGAAGCCCGAGCCGAGCGAACTGGATTTGCGCGGGCGCGGCGGCGTC
>JAYUFK010000265.1:0-11332 GCA_043739325.1 Methylocapsa sp.
GGGCCACGATCGGGTCAGTTTGAGCAATTTCGGGCCGACGCTGTGGGCCGATTTCACTAAAAATGCCTGCGGCATGAATTTCGAGTCAGGCTCTAAGACTTTGTTGTGACCCACAGCTTTATTGTATCGAACACTCAACATTCGGGCATTTCGCCATGAACCCTGTTTCGACACAGTCGATTTCCTCCCGCTCGACCGCCACGCGCGCGGCTGCCGATTTCGAGCCGGCAATCGATCTTGTGCACCTTGCGCGCCAGACGATGGACGATCCGGGTCTGGAAAACGAGCTGCTCGAAATGTTTGATCGGCAGTCCCAACGGATCGTCGCGGACTTGATGGAAAACGATCAAGGCGACGCACGATCCCACGCCAATCTGGCGCATAAGCTGCGTGGATCGGCGCTAGCTATAGGGGCGCGCCGCGTCGCCAACGCCGCGCGGGCGCTCGAAGAGAGCTGCCTCATAGGCGCCGCCGATCAGGCGCCCCTGCGGCAAGCCCTGGGGCAGGCGGTCGCCGAGGCGCGGGCTGAAATCGACCGCCTGACGCAATAGTCGCTTCGCAAATGTAACGAAACGGCTCCTGCGAGCGTCCCCTCGACAGGCGAGCGGCAATTGGCCGCTGGCCGCGTCGACATCCACGGCTGGCTCTTCCGTTGGCGCGGCTCAGGCCCTAAGTAGACCGCAATCCGCCCTCCGACCAACTGCGTCCCGGGCCCTTCAAGAGAAGAAATCGCCTTATGATCAAGATTACCTACACCGACGCTACGGGAAAAGCCCGCCCGGTCGAAGCGCAGGCGGGCTCAACCGTCATGGAGACGGCGTTGCGCAATTCCGTTCCTGGCATCGACGCCGAATGCGGCGGCGCCTGTGCCTGCGCCACCTGCCACGTCTATGTCGCGCCGGACTGGATCGATGTCGTCGGCAAGGCCTCGCAGATGGAAGAGGATATGCTGGATTTCGCCTTCGACGTGCGGCCCACTTCGCGCTTGTCGTGCCAGATCAAGGTCACCGAGGCGCTAGACGGCCTGCAGGTGGCGACGCCGGCAAAGCAGGGCTGAGGGCATGAGCGAAGTCATCAAAACGGACGTTGTCATCATCGGCGCCGGGCCGGTCGGGCTGTTCACGGTGTTCGAACTGGGACTGCTCGACATCAAGGCGCATCTCATCGACATCCTGCCGAAGGTCGGCGGACAGTGCGCTGAGCTCTATCCGGAAAAACCGATCTACGACATTCCCGGCTTTCCGGTCATCTCCGGCCAGGGGCTCGTCGATAACCTCGTCAAGCAGATCGAGCCGTTCGGGCCGATATTTCACTTTAATGAAATGGTCGAGAGTCTGGAAATCACAGGCTCGGCGGAACATCCTTCGTTCACGATATCGACAGACGGCGGCAAGCTGTTCGAGTGCAAGGCGGTGGTCGTCGCGGCGGGCGGCGGCTCGTTCCAGCCCAAGAAGCCGCCGATGCTTTCGGGCATCGAGGCTTATGAAAACAAGAGCGTACACTACGCCGTTCGCAAGATGGAGCACTTTCGCGGCAAGCGCGTGCTGATCGTCGGCGGCGGCGATTCCGCCCTCGATTGGGTTCTGAACCTGCACCCCATCGCCAAGCATGTGACGCTGATGCACCGCCGCGACGCGTTTCGCGCCGCGCCGCATTCGGTCAACAAGATGCACGAGCTGGTTGCGGCTGGCGCCATGGATTTCGTGCTCGGCCAGCCCTGCGGCATAAAGGGCGCGGACGGCCAACTGACTTCGGTGACGGCGCGTCGCGAAGACCAGAGCGAGTTCGAAATTCCCTGCGACGACATGCTGGCGTTCTTCGGGCTGACGATCAAGCTCGGCCCGATCGCCAACTGGGGCCTCAACCTGCATGAAAACCTCGTGCCGGTGGACACCGCGAAATTTGAGACAAACGTGCCCGGCATCTTCGCCGTCGGCGATATCAACGCGTATCCAGGCAAGCTCAAGCTGATCCTGTCAGGCTTCCACGAGGGCACTCTGGCGGCGCAGCGCGTCCACCGTTACGTCTATCCCGATAAGAAACTTACGTTCCAGTACACGACATCGTCAACGAGCTTGCAGAAAAAGCTAGGGGTGGCGTAGGGGCGCCCAGTACGCGCCGAACGTCACCGGCTTCCTCTTCCCTCGCTCACGCATATCCCGGAAAATAATCCACCTTGATGCGCGACGAGGCGACGCCGAGATCGCTCAGCAGATTCTGGAACTGCACGACCATGGCGCGTGGACCGGAGATGTAGAACGTCCGATCGCCATAATCGGGCAGTTCGCGCTGGATCAGCTCGACATCGATGAATCCGTGATGGACGTTGGCGCGATCCGCCGGCGCGTCGCCAACCACCGCGTAGACCGTCCTAATGCCAAGCTCGCGCTCGGCCTTGTCGAACACGTCGGCATAGGCGATCTCGTCGCCGCTGTTGTTGCCGTACAACATGACGATAGGTCGTGGCGTCTGCTTGTCGAGCAGTTCTTGCATCATGCTGCGGAACGGCGTGACGCCGATGCCGCCGGCGATGAAAGCCAGCTTGGCGTCGTTGTCGCTCGGCAGCGTGAATTCGCCGGCGAGCTGCGAGCCATAGATCACGTCGCCGAGCCTCATTTTCGCCAGCGCGCGCTTGAAGGCGCTCGGGCCGGGATAGAACTTCACGCCAAGGCGCACCTGATCTTCGCTCGGCGCCGACGCAATGGTGAAGGAGCGACGGTTGCCGCGGCTGTCAGGGCTGGCGACATCGAGCGTCCAGTCGAGATATTGGCCGGGGCGAAAGCCGAGTTTGCGGTTCGACGCGAAGATGAAGTCATAGCATCCCGCCGCCATTTGCTCGACGCCGACGAGCGTCAGCTTGAAGCGCCCCTTGGGGCTGACGACCCAGGCGAAAATGTTGCCGACGACAAAAGCGATTTCCGGCGTGAAGTAAAAGCTCATGACGTGGACATTAGCCGAGGAGAGCGCGCCGACGATCGCGCCGTAGGCGAGGCGGGCGCGCTTGGCGTGCGGGGCCGTCAGCGGCTCGGTCAACATCGCGAACCCGGCGAAGAGCAGCGGCGAGTAGAGCAGGGATTGCGAGAGGGTTTCGCCGTATTGGCTGAGTGACGATGTCGCCAAAGTCACGACCAGATTGGCGAGGAGATAGACGCCCACCATGTCGAAGCGCTGCACCTTGCGCAGGACGATGAGGCCGCCGAGTAGCACCAGCGGCGCCATCGGCAGATTGCCGCCGACCCACCAGGTCGCGGGCTGATCGAGCGCCAATGCGCTGACGGCGACGCCGATCGCCACCGGATTGAAAATGTGTTTGTGATGGATCGCCAGCACGAATTTCGACGCGATCGCGACGAATGAGACGAGCACCAGGCCGGCGAGACCGGGCAGATTGGCCGCGGTCACCGACGGCATGATGAGTGCGAGAATAAAGGCGGTGATGTAAACCGACTCGGCATTCACAGGCACATTCAAAGCTGCGGCAAACAGCCGATTTGTGATCCAGCAAACCGCAAGGATGACGAAAGTCGAGAACGTCAGGGCCGTCGGATCATTCGGAACGAGGCCGAAAAACCCGAGGCCGAACGCCGCCGCCAGAAGGCCGATGACGTAGTACAGCATGAGGCGATACATCGTGATGCGATTGAGCGCGGAATCGATGAAATTCATCATTGGCTTACAAAAGCTCCAAAACCGCTGGTCCAGGTCGCCAGTCCGCTGGCGTCGACAACGTAGCCTTCAAGACCGTCGAGCTTCTCGACGAAGTAGATGCCCGCCTTGCCCATCGCAAACGCCGCCGTGGCGAAGCGATCCGCTTCCAGCACGTCGGGCCCGATGATCGTCAGGCTCATGATTTCATCGATCGGCTGCGCAGGCTGGCGCGGGTTGTAGACGTGCTGGCCGCGCGCCGATGTTCCCGACGTCGCCACGCCGCGCCCGCGCGGCGCGACGGTCTTGATGACTTCGCCGAGCTGGAAGGGGTTGCGTATGCCCACTGTCCATGCCTTGCCGCGTGTGTTCAAGCCGTGGCTTTGAATGTCACCGCCGGCGTCGACATAGAAATTGCGCGCGCCCGCATCGCGCAGCAAATTGGCGGCGTTGCGGATCGCCCAGCCCTTGACGATGCCGGAGGGATCGATGCCGCCTTGCGGACGACGGATATCAAAATAGCCCTGGCTCTCCTTGCGGGTTTGCTCCCCGATATCGAGAACCTCGCGCATGGCGTCGCTGATGTCAGCCTGCGCGACGGCGCCGGAATTCAGCCCGCTGATTTCGCTTTCCGGCTTGTACAGGCTGAAGCGCTCGTCGACCGAGGCGAAATAGGCGAACGCCGCGTCGAACAGCGCAGGCGAAACATCGTCTGCGATTTCGACCGTGATCGGCATGCCCATCAGCAATTTCGTTTGGCGCGTCATGGTCAGGAACCCGCCTGACTCAATGCGTCCTTCAGCGAGCGGATGTAGGCGCGGCTCGTGAGCGTCGCGCCGGTGATGATGTCGACCTTGCCGCTCTGGGCGCGGATGACCTCGGATTGCAGCATCGGCAGCGCGGAATCGTTGATGCGGCGGCTCGTGCGCCGGTCGTTGGGATATTGCACGACGTCGATCGATGCGACGCAGCCGCGCCGCACCACCGCCTTGACCTGCACGTCGCCGTAATACGCGTCGAAAACGCCGCCGGTATATTCGCCGTCATGGAAATGACAGTTCGCAGCGACCGGAGTCAGCGTCGCTTCGCCCGCCGTCTGCCCGTCGGCCGGATTGGGCGCGAGGCTCTCAACGGCCTTGACCGCCCCGAGACCGGCGAACGCCGAAACGGCGGCGACGGACAGGACAAGCGAGGAGTAAAGGGCGGAGAATTTCATACTGCACCTTTTGCAAGACTCGGATTTCGTAACGTGGGAATACCGTAAGCGCGCATCCTGACAGCGACCTGAATGAGGTAGGACAAGAGCCTCACGACTTCGTGAGCAAAGCGCTGCTGCGGAACCCTCTCCCTCCGGGAGAGGGTAGGGTGAGGGTGCCATTGCGTGGAATCGCGCGCCGCAGTCCCCTCACCCCCGGCCGCTCTCCCGAACGGGAGAGGGGGGAAAGATTTGCGTTCAGTTTCCTTGCAGCTTTCGTGGCTATAGTGTGGCAGAGGAAATCGGGTCATGCGCGTCCTGCTTATCGAAGACGATCGTGTTCTGGGCGAGGCGGTGCGCGACCATGTCGCCTCGCTCGGCTATGGCGTTGATTGGATGAAACGGCTCGCCGACGCGCGCGAGGCGATGGCGACGACCGCGTACGAATTGCTGCTGCTTGACCTCAATCTGCCCGATGGGCGCGGGCTAGATTTCCTGCGCGAGCTTCGGCGCGAGGGCGGGGCGACGCCGGTCATCATCCTGACGGCGCAGGACCAGATCGCCCAGCGCATCGCGGGCCTCAACGCGGGGGCCGACGATTATCTCGTCAAGCCGTTCGACCTCAGCGAATTGTCGGCGCGCGTCGGCGCCGTGGCGCGGCGCTATGGCGGCAATCCCAACCCGTTGCTCAAACTTGGCGATCTCGATGTGGATCTGGCGCAGCGCTTCGTCAGCGTCGCCGGCAAGCCCATCGATCTGACGGCGCGCGAATGGGCGGTGTTCGAGCGGCTGGCGCGCCGCCCCAACGCGATGATCGCCAAATCCGACATCGAAGACTCGCTCTATGAGTTTGGCGCGGAAGTCGACAGCAACACTGTGGAAGTCTACGTCAGCCGTTTGCGCAAGAAGTTAGGGCGCGAGGCGATCAAGACGATTCGCGGCGCCGGCTACAAGATCAGCGCTTGAGTATGGCCGATGCCTCGCGGTTGCTCCCGTCCATCACCGCGCGCCTGATCGTCGGGCTGACGCTTGGTACGACAGTGCTGTGGTGCGCCGCGGCGGCCTATTCCACCTATGCTTCCAATCACGAGTTGAACGAAGCGTTCGACCGCGCGCTCGAAGAAGCGGCGCGCCGCATATCGCCGCTCGCCGCCGACGACCTGCTGGGAAAGGAAACCGACGACGGTCATGCGATCCAGCATTTCATCGATGGCAGCCGCGAATACTTCAGCTACCAGTTGCGCGATGCTTCGGGGCGCGTCGTGCTGCGCGCCCACGACGCGCCGCTGGAGCCGTTCATTGGCGCGCCAGGCCCTGGTTTCGCGACGCTGGGCCGCTATCGCCTGTTCACCAGCACCGACGAGGCGAGCGGCTTGACGATCACCGTCGCGGAGACGACGCGCGGACGCCGCGAGGCCGTTGCGGCCGCCGCGCGGGCGATGCTCTGGCCGCTCGCCGTGCTGATTCCGCTCAATGTGCTGGCGATCTGGCTCGGCGTTCGCAGCGCGATGCGGCCGGTGCGCCGCCTCAGCCGCGATATTGCCGAACGCGGCGCCAGCAATCTCGCGCCGCTGGATATTTCCGACCAGCCCGGCGAACTGCGCCCCATCGCCGAGGCAATCGCGCGGCTGATGGAGCGGCTGCGCGCGGCGCTCGACGCCGAGCGGGCTTTCGCCGCCAACAGCGCGCATGAATTGCGCACGCCAATCGCCGGCGCGCTGGCGCAGACGCAGCGCCTCATCGCGCAATCAAGCGATCCCAAAGACCGCCGCCGCGCCCGCGACATGGAAGGCACGCTGAAGCGTCTTTCGGCGCTCGCGGAAAAGCTGATGCAGATATCGCGCGTCGACGCTGGATTGAGCCTCGGCGAGGGCGAAGTCGATCTCATTCCGGCGCTCGATCTCGTCGTCGCCGATTGCGCCAAGGGGGTCGATGAGCCGGGCCGCATCCGATACGTTAAGCCGCCCGGCGCCATATTGGTCGCACGCATGGATCTCGACGCGTTCGCTATCGCCATGCGCAATCTCATCGACAACGCCGTCAATCACGGCGCGCCTGAAGGTCGGGTGGATGTGCAGGTCGCGCCCGGCGGCGTCATCCGCATCGTCAACGAAGGCCCCATCGTGCCGCCGGACGCGCTGGCGAAACTGAAAGAGCGCTTCATTCGCGGCGAGACGCGCAGCGCCGGTTCGGGGCTTGGGTTGGCGATCGTCGAGACGATCACCGCGCAGACGGGGGGAACGCTTGAGCTGTTCTCGCCGGCGCCGGGGAGGGCAGACGGGTTTGAGGCGCGCCTGCGGGTGAAGGCGGCGACAGCCTGAACATGCCCTCTCGAGCGCGAGCGCTATTGCGCGTCCGCAATGTCCAATTTACATCTAGCGCAATCGCATCAAACTTCCCTGGTGCACGATCGGAGTTATCGAATGGTGAGTGTCCCGCGCGGCGACTCGCGTCTCGACCGCCGCTTCTTTCTTGGCGGGATTGGCCTGCTGCTGGCGGGATGCAATCGGACGCAGCAGGCGGCATTGCAAATTCCGCCGTTGGATAACGAAGGATTTGCTTCGGCGTACGGCCCGATCGAGGACGACCGGTTCCCAGTGCCAGCGCTCGACCTTGCCAATGTGAACCCCGATCTGCTGCGCTCGGAGACGCCCTTCCGCGGACCCTATCGCCCCGGAACGATTGTCGTGAACGTCGCCGAGCGGCGTCTCTATCTGGTTCAGCCCGAAGGCATGGCGCTCCGATACGCGGTTGGCGTGGGGCGAGAGGAAGCGCTGAATTTTCGCGGCTCGGCGGCAATCGGCAGGAAAGCCGAGTGGCCGAGCTGGACGCCCACCGCCAGCATGATCGAGCGCATCCCGCGTTACGCCGACTACGCAGGCGGCATGGAGGGCGGCATCGACAATCCGCTAGGCGCGCGGGCGCTGTATCTCTATCGCGGCAATCAGGACACGCATTTCCGGCTGCACGGAACGGCGGAACCCGAGAGCATCGGCACCGCCGTCTCGAGCGGCTGCATCCGCCTGTTCAATCACGACGTCATCGACCTCTATAACCGCGTGCCGATTGGGGCGCCGGTGGTGGTGTTGCAGGCATGAGTCTCGCCAGCGCTTAGTTGAGCCGCGCGACGACGGCGAGGCGTTTTACCTGCCCGTTATGAAACGCCTGCAAGAACGCGTCGTAGTCCTTGAACGAAACACAGCCGTTGGAATCGCCGTTCGGGCCGAGCATGTAGGAATGCGCGAGCAGACCCGCGCGACCGAAGACATTGCCGTCGCCAACGGGGTTTAGCCGCAACGCCTGCACACCGTGGAATAACTGTTCGCGCAGCGCCAGTTCATAAAGATCTGGTGGCGTCGCCCCGTGCATCCGTTCCTCGAAATGACGCGGATCGTCCAGTCTGTCGCCAAGGCCCGAATGCGCTTCCAGCTTCGTGCCATCGGGCAGGTAAACCGTATGCGCCGCGACGTCGTAAACCGCAGTCCACCGATCGTAGCGCTGCGAGGTTCCGGGTGCGCTCGCACGCGTCGCGGCGACGGCGCTGATTTCCGGCGCGGCGTAGGCCTGGGCGGGTCCGGAATGTTGCTGGGCGCCAAACAGCTTTTCGAGGAAATTGCGGTTGTCGGACGGGGCGGCGACGGCGACCCTGGCGTTCTGCCGCGTTGCAACGCGCGCTGGCGCCGGGAGGCTTGCCTGTATCGCGAATTCCGCCGGACGCGCCGGCGGCAAAGGCGCGCTCTGGCCAACGCGCGGAGCCGGCGGCGCGGGCGTGACAACCTCAATCGCCGCGATTTCAGCGGGACGCTGCGGCGGTAGCGGCGCCAAGCTGGCCGTGCTGACTTCGCTAGGCATGCGCAGGGTCGGCGGCGAACCCGAGGAAAAGCCGAAATCTACGATCTTCCCGAACGGCGTTGAGGCCTGCGCTGAAGCGACCGTCGGGGCTTTGGCGGCAGTCGGATTCGATGCAATCGGCAGACTTGGCGAAGCCGCTATAACCGGCGTTTCAGGCGGGGCGCCTTGCGCTAGCGACGTTGGTGCGGGGCCGCTCGAAAACCCTGGATTGACAAGCAAGCCATAGGGGTTCGCGGCAATCGTAACCGCCGAAGCGGAACCGTTGGCGACATCGGGCGCGCTGGCCGTTGGCTTGTGTAACGCCAACACGCAGGCCAATGCGCTCAGGACGACAATTGCAACGCTCGGAACGACGAGCGAGTAAAATTTACGAGACGAACGACCGCGGTCGACTAAAATGCAATCCGCGGCGGCGCCGATCCCCTGAGTCATTTGCCCACGCCCTGCAACGCTTGGCTACGCTTACACCATAAAATTACAACGTCCGCCTTTACGCCCAATTAACGTAAACCGGAGCGAAAGGATAGCCGGTCGTGCGTCGCCGCAGTTTTGGGGCCCGCCAGTTTCCGGGCAATTCGCGGGTTCCTTCCCGGCCGCCACCCATGCCATAAGGCCGCCGCACACACTTTTTCAGGTCCCCCGCGCTTATGATTCGTCTCGATAACATCAGCAAACAAAACGGCCACCAACTGCTTTTCATCGAGGCTTCAGCGGCGTTGCAGAAGGGCGAGAAGATCGGCCTTGTCGGCCCGAACGGCGCCGGCAAAACAACTTTGTTCCGCATGATCACCGGGCAGGAGCCGCCCGACGAGGGCGAGGTGCTGGTCGAGCGCGGCATCACCATCGGCTATTTCAGCCAGGATGTTGGCGAGATGGCGGGCCGCAGCGCGGTCGTCGAAGTGATGGACGGCGCGGGACCGGTGAGCGTCGTCTCGGGCGAGTTGGCGGAGCTTGAGGCAGCGATGGCCGATCCGGACCAGGCCGACGCAATGGATCAAATCATCGAGCGTTATGGCGAAGCGCAGCACCGCTTCGAGGAGCTCGGCGGTTATGCGCTCGAGGGACGGGCGCGCGAAGTGCTGTCGGGCTTGAGCTTCACGCAGGAGATGATGGACGGCGATGTTGGCAAGCTGTCGGGCGGCTGGAAAATGCGCGTCGCGCTGGCTCGTATCCTGCTGATGCGTCCCGACGCGATGCTGCTCGACGAGCCGAGCAACCATCTCGATCTCGAAAGCCTGATCTGGCTGGAGGGGTTTCTCAGGGGGTATGAGGGCGGCCTGCTGATGACCTCGCACGATCGCGAGTTCATGAACCGCATCGTCAACAAAATCGTCGAGATCGACGGCGGTTCGTTAACGACTTTTTCGGGCGACTACGAATTCTACGAGCAGCAACGCGCGCAGAACGAAAAGCAGCAGCAGGCGCAGTTCGAGCGCCAGCAGGCGATGCTGGCCAAGGAAATCAAATTCATCGAGCGGTTCAAGGCGCGCGCCTCGCATGCGGCGCAGGTGCAGAGCCGTGTGAAAAAACTCGACAAGATCGAACGCGTCGAGCCGCCGCGTCGCCGCCAGTCGATCGCTTTCGATTTCCCCACAGCGCCGCGTTCGGGCGAGGATGTCGCGAGCCTGACGAGCGTGCACAAACGCTATGGCTCGCGCAGCATTTATGACGGGTTGGATTTTCAGGTGCGGCGCAAGGAGCGCTGGTGCGTGATGGGCGTCAACGGCGCAGGCAAATCGACGCTGCTGAAACTGATCGCCGGCGCCGCGCAGCCTGATGAGGGCGACGTCGCCGTCGGGGCCAGCGTTAAGATGGGCTATTTCGCGCAGCATGCGATGGATTTGCTCGACGGCGACCGCACATTGTTTCAGTCGCTGGAGGATTCGTTCCCGCAGGCCGCGCAAGGCGCGCTGCGCTCGCTCGCCGGCTGCTTTGGCTTTTCCGGCGACGATGTCGAGAAGAAATGCCGGGTGCTGTCGGGCGGCGAGAAAGCGCGGCTCGTGATGGCGAAGATGCTCTACGACCCGCCGAACTTCCTCGTGCTCGACGAGCCGACAAACCATCTCGACCTGATGACCAAGGAAATGCTGATCGGCGCGCTGTCGCAATACGAAGGCGCGATGCTGTTCGTCTCCCACGACCGCCACTTCCTCGCCGCCCTGTCCAACCGCGTGCTGGAGCTGACGCCGGAGGGGATTCATCAGTACGGCGGGGGGTACACGGAGTATGTCGCGCGCACGGGACATGAGGCGCCGGGGGTGGGGTGAGAAGCACCTTTCCCCTCGCGGGAAAGGGCGTACTTGCGCTCTACCAGACTGGCACCAGCAGGCCAAACGCGTCTTCCGCATAGGCTCGTAAAGCTGTTGCATCGGGCGAGGACATTTCGAGCCGATCACTGTTCGGATTTTGCGGGGATCGCTCGGTGACTAGCATGAAGTCATCGCCGCCTCTCTCAACACGGCAATGCCCGTAGAGGTCATCGTTCCAGACGGCCACTGCAGGGTTCCTCACTCGAGACCCCTGGAAAGTGAAGCTAGCTTTAGGTATACTTGGTTCACGCCATAACCCGAAAATCTCCAGGTTTGATGACGCGGAAGTTGTCTGTGACTGAGTCGCAGAACTCGGCCCAATTTTTGGGAA
>JAYUFK010000266.1:0-29346 GCA_043739325.1 Methylocapsa sp.
ACCCATCGCACCTGGAGATCGTCAACCCGGTGGTTGAAGGCTCGGTGCGCGCCCGCATGGACCGCCGCGCCGACCCGAAAGGCTTGCAGGTGTTGCCCGTGTTGGTGCATGGCGATGCGGCATTCGCCGGCCAGGGCGTGGTGTCGGAATGCTTCGGCCTGTCGGACCTCAAGGGTTACCGCACCGGCGGCTCGATCCATTTCATCGTCAACAATCAGATCGGCTTCACCACGTATCCGCGCTATTCGCGCTCCTCGCCGTATCCCTCCGACGTCGCCAAGCTGGTCGAGGCGCCGATCTTCCATGTCAACGGCGACGATCCAGAGGCGGTGGTCTATGTCGCCAAGATCGCCATCGAATATCGCCAGCGCTTCCACAAGCCTGTTGTCATCGACATGTTCTGCTATCGCCGCTTCGGCCATAATGAAGGCGACGAGCCGGCGTTCACGCAACCGCTAATGTATCGCATCATCCGCTCGCATCCGACGACGCTGGAGATCTACGCCAGAAAACTCACCGCCGAAGGCCTCGTCACCGAAGGCGAGGTCGACAAGATGCGCGCCGACTGGCGCCACCGGCTGGAGGCCGAGTTCGAGGCGGGCGAGGCCTACAAGGCCAACAAGGCCGACTGGCTTGACGGGCGCTGGGCCGGCCTCAAGGCGTCGCAGGAATTGATCGACGACGACCGGCGCGGCCACACCGGCGTCGACCTCGCGCGGATCAAGCAGATCGCCGCCAAGATCACCGCTGTGCCGGAAGGTTTTAGCGTCCACAAGACGATCCAGCGCTTCCTCGATAACCGCCGTCAGGCGATCGAGACGGGCGAGGGCATGGATTGGGCGACGGCGGAAGCGTTGGCCTTCGCCACATTGCTCGATGAAGGTTATCCCGTGCGCCTGTCCGGTCAGGACAGCGAGCGCGGCACGTTCTCGCAGCGCCATTCCGTGCTGATCGATCAGCAGACCGAAGCGCGCTACATCCCGCTCAATCACATTCGCGACGGGCAGGGGCGCTACGAAGTCATCAACTCGATGCTGTCGGAAGAAGCGGTGCTGGGCTTCGAATACGGCTATTCGCTCGCCGAACCCAAGGCGCTGACGATGTGGGAAGCGCAGTTTGGCGATTTTGCCAACGGCGCGCAGGTCGTGTTCGACCAGTTCATCTCGTCGGGCGAGCGCAAGTGGCTGCGCATGTCGGGTCTCGTCTGCCTGTTGCCGCATGGCTATGAAGGGCAGGGGCCGGAACATTCCTCGGCGCGGCTCGAACGCTTCCTGCTAATGTGCGCGGAAGATAATATGCAGGTCGTCAACGTCACGACGCCGGCGAACTATTTCCACGCGCTTCGCCGTCAGCTGAAGCGCGAAATCCGCAAGCCGCTGATTGTTATGACGCCGAAATCGCTGCTGCGCCACAAGCGCGCGGTTTCGGCGCTCGCCGAGATCGGCCCGGACACTTCGTTCCACCGTCTGCTTTGGGACGATGCCGAATACAAGAAGGGCGAGAAGATCAAGCTGGCCAAGGACGACAAGATCCGCCGCGTCGTCATCTCCACCGGCAAGGTCTATTACGACCTTTACGAAGAGCGCGAGAAGCGCGGCATTGACGATGTGTATCTGCTGCGCGTCGAGCAGATCTATCCGTTCCCGCTCAAGGGGCTAGTGAAAGCGCTCACGCGCTTCAAGAAGGCGGAGATCGTCTGGTGCCAGGAAGAGCCCAAGAACATGGGTTCGTGGAGCTTCGTCGAACCCTATCTCGAATGGGTGCTTGGCCAAGTTGGCGGCAAGTCGAAGCGCGCGCGCTATGCCGGCCGTCCAGCTTCGGCGGCGACGGCGACAGGCCTCATGTCCAAGCATCTGGCGCAGCTCAAGGCGTTCCTCGACGAGTGCTTCAACTTTTCCAGCTAACAAAAAGGAGCGCCTCAAAAGGCGCGAGGCATCATGGCGACTGAAATCCGCGTTCCCGCCCTTGGCGAGTCGATCAGCGAAGCGACGGTCGGCAAGTGGTTCAAGCAGCCCGGCGACGCCGTCAAGGCCGACGAGCCGCTGGTTGAACTCGAGACCGACAAGGTGACGCTCGAGGTCAACGCGCCCGCCTCGGGACAGCTCGCGGAAATTTCCGCCGCGACCGGCGAGACTGTCGCCGTCGGCGCGCTGCTCGGCGCGATCGGCGGCGCCGCGGTGAACGCATCAGCGGCGGCCAAGCCAGCGGCGGCGCCGGCAGCGGCGAAAACCGCTCCCGCTGCTGCGTCGCAAACCGCCATGCCGCCCGCGCCATCGGCGGCGAAATTGGCGGCCGAGGGCAATATCGATCTCAGCCAGATCGCCGGCAGCGGCAAGCGCGGTCAGGTGCTGAAGGGCGATGTGCTCGGCGCCGCGCCTGCAGCCGCGCCAGCCGCTCCCGTCGTCGCGCTTGCGTCTGCTCCCGCCGCTCCCGTCGCCGCGCGCGCACCATCGGCGCCCGACGATGCGTCGCGCGAGGAGCGCGTGCGGCTGACCAAGCTACGCCAGACCATCGCGCGCCGCCTCAAGGACGCGCAAAACACCGCCGCGATACTGACGACGTTCAACGAAGTCGACATGAGCGAAGTGATGGCGCTGCGCACGCGCTACAAGGAAGCGTTCGAGAAGAAGCATGGCGCCAAGCTCGGCTTCATGGGCTTCTTCGCCAAGGCCTGCGTGCAGGCGCTGAAGGACGTGCCGGCGGTGAACGCCGAAATCGACGGCGCCGATCTCGTCTTCAAGAATTACTATCACCTCGGCATTGCTGTCGGCACCGAAAAGGGCCTCGTCGTGCCGGTCGTGCGCGACGCCGATTGTCTGTCGATATCCGGCATCGAGAAGTCGATAGCCGATCTGGGCAAGCGCGCCCGCGACGGGCAGTTGCGCATCGACGAAATGCAGGGCGGCACGTTCACCATCACCAACGGCGGCATCTATGGCTCGCTGATGTCGACGCCGATTCTCAACGCGCCGCAGTCGGGCATTCTGGGCATGCACAAGATCCAGGATCGCGTCATGGTCATCAACGGCAAGATGGAAATCCGCCCGATGATGTATCTCGCGCTGAGCTACGATCACCGCGTCGTTGACGGCAAGGAGGCCGTGACGTTCCTCGTGCGCGTCAAGGAAGCGTTAGAAGATCCGGCGCGGCTCGTGCTGGATTTGTAATGGCGCGGCAAACAGCCGCGCAAACCTGGGGGCAATACGATGAGCGAACTTACATGCCTTGAACTAAGCGTACTTCTTTGGGTGGCGCACGTGCTGGCGCAGGCTCTGACGGCGCGCGCCGAATTTGGCGACGCCTATCTGTTCACGCCGCGCGATGCGCAGTTGCAGCCCAAGGGCGTTGAATGCGGCCGCGCAAGCCGGGCTCTCGCCAACTATGTCGAAAACTTTGTCCCGTTCGTCGCGATGGATCTGGCGCTCATCGCCACCCAGCACACCGGCGGGCTCGGCGCGACGATCTGGATCCTCGCGCGCATTGTGTATCTCCCGGTCTATCTGATGGGCACGCTCTACGTGCGCACGGGGCTGTGGGTGATCTCGCTCATCGGGCTGCTGATGATGCTGGGGCGGGTGGCGGGGTACTGATCGGACATATTCGAGAGCTGAATCACTAATCGTCAGTGCGAGCAAAGCGAAGCAATCCAGACTTGGGCGACATGACGAACTCCTGGCAGGACGGCGCCTTGGGGCTTTGGTCTTGATTGCTTCGCTTGCTCGCAATGACGTCCTTTCCTGCAATCAATTATCGAGGCTTCATGGCGTATGATCTCATCGTAATCGGCTCCGGCCCCGGCGGTTATGTCTGCGCCATCCGCGCGGCGCAGCTTGGGCTAAAGGTGGTAGTCGTCGAGAAGCGCAAGACGCTCGGCGGAACCTGCCTCAACATCGGCTGCATTCCGTCGAAGGCGCTGCTGTACGCTTCGGAAATGTTCGAGGAAGCCGGGCATGGCCTTGGCGCGCTTGGCGTGGTCGTCAACGCGCCGACGCTCGACATGGCCGCGATGATGAAACACAAGGACGACACGGTCGCCGCCAACGTCAACGGCGTCGCGTTCCTGTTCAAGAAAAATAAGATCGACGCCTTTTACGGCGAGGGCCGTATCGCCGCGCCCGGAAAAGTCGAGGTCAAAGCCGCCGACGGGATCGTCCAGACGCTCGAGGCCAAGGCCGTCGTTATCGCAACTGGTTCCGATGTCGCGCGTCTGCCCGGCGTCGACATCGACGAGCGTGTGATCGTTTCCTCAACCGGCGCCCTCGAACTTGCAAAGCCTCCGGCGCGATTGCTGGTTGTGGGCGCCGGCGTCATCGGGCTTGAGCTTGGCTCTGTCTGGGCGCGGCTTGGTTCGAAAGTGACTGTGGTCGAATATCTCGACCGCATCCTGCCGGGCATGGATGCCGAGGTCGCCAAGCAGTTCCAGCGCATGCTGGAGAAGCAGGGCTTCAAGTTTCATCTCGGGCATAAGGTCGCGCGCGTCGACCGCGACACGACGGGAATGCCGGGCGCCAAGGCGGTCATTGAACCAGCGGCTGGCGGCCCGACCGAAACGATCGAGGCGGATGTCGTGCTGGTGGCGACCGGCCGGCGGCCTTACACGGCAGGCTTGGGGCTGGAGGGGCTGGGCGTTGCGATGGAGCGCGGCGCCGTCGTCATCGACGCGCATTTCAAGACCAGCATTCCCGGCATCTACGCCATCGGCGATGTTGTGCGCGGCCCGATGCTGGCGCACAAGGCCGAAGACGAGGGCGTCGCGCTCGCCGAGATTCTCGTCGGCCAGGTGGGGCATGTGAACTACGACGCGATCCCGGGCGTCGTTTACACCTCGCCGGAAGTCGCCGTCGTCGGCAAGAGCGAGGAAGATCTTAAGGCGGCGGGCATCGCCTACAGTGTCGGCAAGTTCCCGTTCACCGCGAACGGGCGCGCCCGCGCCATGCGTCATACCGACGGCTTCGTCAAAATCCTTGCCGATGCGGCGACGGACAAGGTTCTGGGCGTTCACATCATCGGCTTTGGCGCTGGCGAGATGATCCACGAGGCCACCGTGCTGATGGAGTTTGGCGGCTCGGCCGAAGACCTCGCGCGCACGACGCACGCGCATCCCACGATGTCGGAAGCCGTGAAGGAAGCGGCGATGGCCGTGGCGAAACGCTCGATCCATATTTGAGGCGAATTGGAGGGTTGATGCGGCGCGCTCGAATGCCCCCTCTCCCGCTCGCGGGAGAGGGCCGGGGTTGTTTGCGCTCTGCGCACGGGTTCCGATCGGCGCTCGTTGCAGCCACTCTGGCCTGTCTTCCCGCCGCCGCCCACGCCGACCGCCTCGCGCTGTGGAACATCGTCCACGACCGCTGCGTCGCCAATCTCATCGCCGGCAAGGCGCCCGATCCTTGCGCCCGCGTCGAACTTTCTGCCGGCGAATCCCGAGGCGTCGCGATCCTGAAGGACATCGTCGGCAGAACGCAGTTTCTGGCGATACCGACGCGGCGCATCAGCGGCATCGAAAGCTCTGACCTCCTCGCGCCGAACGCGCCCCCGATATGGAGCGAAGCCTGGAAGGCGCGGGCGCTGGTCAACGCGCGCCTCGGCGTCGAACTGCCGCGCGGCGCCATTTCGATCGCGGTCAATTCGTCGTTGCATCGCAGTCAGGATCAACTGCACCTGCACGTCGATTGCCTCGCGCCGGACGTTGCCGCCGCCTTGCAAGCCTATCGCGACAGGTTAACAGCGGACTGGCATGTCCTGCCGCTCGCGCTTGCCGGGCGGCGCTACTGGGCGCGCCGCGTCGATTCGAGCGACTTAACCGATGTCTCGCCGTTTCACCTGTTGGCGGAGAGCCTGCCGGGCGCACAATCGGCGATGCCGATGCAGACGCTTGTCGCTGTCGGCGCCGAGTTCGTCGCCGGCGCGCCAGGGTTCATCCTCCTCGCCGACCAGGCGGGGCTTGACGCGGGCGGCCACGGCGAGGACCTGCAGGACCATTCCTGCGCCATCGCCGGCGCGGCGAAATAGCCCTCGACCGATTTCTTGCGTGCGCTTTCGGCGACTCGTCCTTCGCGCGAAACTGTGGCAATTTGACATTGGAGCGGCGTGAAGAGTCCGGGGGCGTAAGATGTATCGTTTAGCGATAGTCCTTTGCACGGCCATCGTGCTGGTGCTGTGCGAACCGCTGGCGCAAGCCAGAGTCAACATCGATATCGATTTGTCGTCGGAGACCATGCGCGTCGCCGCCGACAACGGTGAAACCTATTCGTGGCCGATTTCTTCGGGCAAGGCGGGCCATCGGACTCCGACCGGGCGCTATCGGCCGCAGCGCATGTACGCGATGGTGCACTCGATCAAGTATGATAACGCGCCGATGCCGCATTCGATTTTCTTTCGCGGCGGCTACGCTATTCATGGCAGCAACGCGGTCAGCATGCTCGGCCGCCCCGCTTCGCATGGCTGCATCCGGTTGGCGCCCGGCAATGCGAGCCGGCTGTTCGAACTGGTGAAAAAGGAGGGCGCGTCGATTTCGATCTCAGGCGCCGCGCCGGTGCGCGCCGCGCAAGTTGCGTCGCGGCATCGCCACGCCGTCGCGGCCCTCGGCTATGCGCCGCGCCGTCACGCGCGCTCGCTACGGGCTTGGCAAGAGGATCCGCTCGGCCTCTAGCCGGTGTGGGCTCTTTGGATTCGCTTGGGCGGGCGATTATTCGGCGATCATTGATATCAAACCAAACGTGTTGACCGTGGAGAACGCGCGCGTCCCAGAACCCATTCGCGCGATCGCAGACTGACTGGGTTCACCGCGACAAGAAAACCGCGCCACTCCAATCGATCGCGCCAATGGGGGGCTACGTTGCCGCAATGATAGGAAATCCGTTTGAACAGTGCGTCCGGAGGCGCCCGCGCTCGAAAGGACGGAGCGCGGGTTGCACGGCGCGGATCACGCAAATGGCTTCAATATAACATTAGTAATACGTGTTATAAAATCCTGAAGGAACTGGCGCGGATGCGGATGCGCGGAAAAACCACACTTATCGGTCTGATTTCATTGGAAACCCGGCGCGGATTGTCGTTTGGATATGGCCCCTCGGCGGGGGCGTGGCGCAACCGCCTCGCTTGGCGAGGCGAGGCGAGGCTACACCGACAGCCTGCGGCGCACCTCGGCCTCGACCATGTCCTTGCGGTCGCCCGCCAGCACCATAGCGCCGCGCTCCATGACGGCATAGTCGTCGGCAATGTCGCGCGCCCATTCGAAATATTGCTCGACAACGAGGATCGCCATATCGCCCTTCTGACGCAGGAACACCAAGGCGCGGCCAATATCCTTGATGATCGATGGCTGGATGCCTTCCGTCGGTTCGTCAAGCACCAGGAGACTGGGGCGCGTGACAAGGGCGCGCCCAATCGCCAGCTGCTGCTGCTGCCCGCCCGACAAATCGCCGCCGCGACGACCCATCATCTCCCCCAATACCGGAAACAGGCTAAAAATCTCGTCCTCGATGTTCCTCCTGGCGCGAGTCTGCGTGGCGAAGCCAGTCATCAGATTTTCGCGCACCGTCAGCAGCGGGAATATTTCGCGGCCCTGCGGGACATAGCCAATGCCGCGGCGAGCGCGTTGGTGCGCAGGTAGCGCGCTGATGTTCTGTCCCTGCCAGTTGATTGCGCCCGATCTGACCGCCTGATGCCCGACGATCGCGCGCAACAGCGAGGATTTGCCCACGCCGTTGCGGCCCAGGACGCAGCAGATGCGTCCGATTTCCGCCTTTAGCGATACTGACCGCAGGGCTTGGGCGGCGCCGTAATAGAGATCGATATTGTCGACACTCAGCATGGTTCACCGGCCCAGATAGACTTCGACGACGCGCTGGTCGGCGCTAACCTGATCGAGCGATCCCTCAGCCAGAACCGAGCCTTCATGCAGCACGGTCACCTTGACCCCCAGGTCGCGAACGAACGCCATGTCGTGCTCGACGACGACGACGGAATGATCGCGAGCTATTTCGCGAAGCAGTTCCGCCGTCGCGGCGGTTTCCGCATCCGTCATCCCGGCCACCGGCTCATCGATCAGCAACAGTTTGGGGTCCTGCGCCAGCAGCATGCCGATCTCAAGCCACTGCTTCTGACCGTGCGATAGCGAGCCGGCCATCCGCGCCCGCGATTCGGTAAGACGGATTGTCGCCAGCAGGCGGTCTATTTTTTCCGCTTCGCTTTTGGGCGCGCGCCCGAACAATGTGGCGAAGACTTCGCGCGGCGCCTTTGCGGCAAGCAGCAGGTTGTCGGCGACGGTATGGCTCTCGAACACGGTCGGCCTTTGAAACTTGCGCCCAATTCCAAGCTGGGCGATGTCGGCCTCGTCGAGCTTCCGCAGGTCATGGCGGCCATCGAACAGGACCTCGCCTTCATCCGGGCGCGTCTTGCCGGTGATGACGTCCATCATCGTTGTTTTACCCGCGCCATTGGGGCCAATTATCGCTCGCATTTCCCCCGGCGCCAGCGTCATCGAAAGGCCGCGGAGCGCCTTAAATCCGTCGAAGGAGACGCTCACGCCGTCCAGGTAGAGCAGGACGCCGGTCAGCGCCGGGTCGCGCGTCGCATTCATTTCGCGGCTCCATCGCCGGCCCGCTGGCTCGTCACCAGCTCTAGAATGCGCCTGACCAGATACAATGTGATCAGGGCAACCAGGGCGCCCAACCCAAACCGCCAAAACTCGGAAAAAGCGCCACTGAGCCAAGATTGCGACAGGTTTGCGGCGACAATGCCGAGCCCTATGCCCACAGCCGCTCCTCCAACGGCGATAAGTTGATTGGCCGTCAATCCCACGATGCCCTTGGGCAGAAACAGCGTGGAAAGGACAAACAATCCACCAAGCCCAAACAGCCAGTATTCGGGGAACGCGCCGGTGAAATAGGATTTTGCAAAGTTGATGACAACTGCGCCAAGCGCCGCCCCAATCAGAGTGCCGCGACCGCCGACCGCGACCCAGATCACCGCTTCAATAGAATTGGCGGGGTCGAATTCGGATGGGTTTATGATGCCGACCTGCGGGACATAAAGCGCGCCTGCGACGCCAGCCATCACCGCCGAGACGACGAAGACGAACAGCTTGTAGTTCTCGACCCGGTAACCAAGGAAGCGTACTCGGCTCTCGGCGTCGCGCACAGCGACGAGCGCCTTGCCGTATTTCGAAGTAACGATCGCCCTGGCAAGAATGAAGGCGAGCGCCAGCGTAAGAGCCGTGATCGAGAACAGCGCCACACGAGTCGTTTCCGCCTGAACGTTGAAGCCGACAATATCCTTGAAATCGGTCAAGCCATTATTGCCGCCGAACCCAAAATCATTGCGGAAGAATGCCAGTTTGAGCGCGTATGTCAGCGCCTGCGTGATGATCGAGAGATAGACCCCGGTGATGCGCGATCGGAACGCGAACCAGCCGAAGGCAAATGCCAGCAGCCCTGGAGCCAGCATCACCATCAATCCCGCGTAGGCGAACGAATGGAATCCCCACCACGCGACAGGGAGTTCATGCCAATTCAGGAAGACCATGAAATCTGGGAGGATCGGGTTGGCATAGACCCCGCGCGCGCCGATTTGCCGCATCAGGTACATGCCCATGGCGTAACCGCCCAACGCAAAGAAGGCGCCGTGGCCCAGAGAAAGCATCCCGCAATAGCCCCAGACCAAATCAAGCGCCAGGGCCAGAATGGCGTAGCAGAGATACTTGCCAAGCAAGGCGACCAGATAGGGCGGAATTGCGAATACCGAGGCGCTCGGAACATCGAGAGCCAGCACGGGCACGATAACCGCAATCGCGATAATCAATGCGACGAAACCGAGACCAAGGCGATCCATCTGGCTGAGAAGGCGCGTCAGCATCATGCTTCCACCGCCCGGCCCTTCAGCGCGAACAAGCCGCGTGGGCGCTTCTGGATAAACAGGATGATGAATACCAGCAGCATGATCTTGCCGACGACGGCGCCGACGATCGGTTCGAGCAATTTGTTGGCTACGCCCAAAGTCAGGGCGGCGAGAAGCGTGCCCCACAAATTGCCAACGCCGCCGAGAACGACGACCATAAAGCTGTCGATGATGTAGCCCTGGCCAAGATTGGGCGAGACATTGTCAATCTGCGAGAGCGCCACGCCTGCGATGCCCGCAATGCCGGATCCCAGACCAAACGCCAGCATGTCGATGCGCCCGGTGGAAATGCCCATCGAGGCAGCCATCTTGCGGTTTTGGGTTACAGCGCGCATTTGCAAGCCGAACGACGTCGCGCGCAGGACCAGTTGCAAAGCGGCGAACACGACAATTGCGAGGACGATGATCCAGAGCCTTCCGGTCGTGATCGACAAGCCGCCGACATCGATCGACCCGGACATAAAGGCGGGAGCGCTCACCTGGCGGTTGTTCGCCCCAAATACACTGCGCACAAGCTGCTGGAGAATGAGCGAAATGCCCCACGTCGCCAGCAATGTCTCGAGCGGTCGTCCGTACAGAAACCGGATCACGAGCCGCTCGATCAAAATGCCAAAAGCGCCAGCGACGAGGAAGGCCAACGGAATGGCGACTGCCAGGGAATATTGCGCCAGCGCCGGTGGAATCAGATTCTGCACGACGTACGTCGTGTAAGCGCCCAGCATCACCATTTCGCCATGCGCCATGTTGATGACGCCCATGACGCCAAACGTGATCGCAAGACCAATCGCAACGAGCAGGAGAACCGAGGACGCCGAAAGTCCATACCATAGATTTTGCACAACCTCCCAAAGCGCGAGGCGGGTCTTGATCGAGGCGAGCGCCGCCTGCGCTGCTGTCTTCACCGGACCGTCGGCGACGTGCTGCGCGACCTCATCGAGCAGGCCTTGCGCATCCTGATCGCCGCGGGCCTTGAGTATCTCTATCGATGCGATCCGGGCGGTCGGCGGGCTGTCGTCCTTAAGCGCCAATATTGCTGCCCGCGCCAGACGCAGCTCTTGCGTCACGCGCGGGTCGCGCTCTTTGTCCAACGCGGTTTCGATCCCGGCCAAGGCTTTCGGATCGCGGGACTTGTAGACAGCGTCGGCTGCGGCGAGGCGCTTGGCCGGATCAGCGTTAGACAAGCCGAGCGAGCCGAGCGCCGCTTCGATCGCCGTTCGCACGCCATTGTTGACGCGCACCTTCTTGAGACCGTCGGCTTTGATGTCGACGGCGGCCGCGTCAGTTTTGGCAAGAAGCAAAGCGCCGGAGCTGTCGCGCAGAACGATCGCGTGAGTGGCCGGATCGACGAACAGACGCCCCTCGGCCAAGGCGTGAAGGATCGAAGGCGCATTCGTCGCGTCGCTTGCCGCGAGTTCGCCGACTGCTTTTTCAGTTTGCGAAAACTTGTCGTCGACAAATCGCGCCAATATATCGTCGAGGGCGTCCGCGTGAGCCAGAGCGAACGAGCCAACGAGGCAGGCGAGAACCAGCAGGGCGGCTCTGAGAACTACGATCATCATCCCTTGGTTTCTGCTATTTCCGACAGAGACGGCGAGGCCTTCCCTCGCCACAGCGGGCAAGGGAAGGACCCGGCATATGCTCGATCCCTCGCTTTCCGGCTTTAACTCCCGCACTTGCCGGTCTTGACGTTGAGATTGCCGCAGGACAGGGGCTTACGCCAATCGGCGAGCAGGTCCTTCGATCCTTCGAGATAGGGCGACCATTCCTGCGCGACGACGGTGCCCGGCGTCTGCCATACTGTATTGAGCTGGCCGTCCGCCTGGATTTCGCCGATATAGACGGGCTTGGTGATGTGGTGGTTCGGCATCATCGTCGACAGGCCGCCCGTCAAGTTCGGCGTCGACACGCCGATCATCGCGTCTATCACCGGATCGGTGTCGAATGTGCCGGCCTTTTCCACGGCCTTGACCCACATGTTGAAACCTATGACATGGGCTTCCATCGGATCATTGAAGGTGCGTTTCGGGTTCTTGGTGAACGCGCGCCACTTTTCGATGAAGGCCTTATTTTCAGGCGTGTCGATGGACTGGAAATAGTTCCACGCGGCGAGGTGGCCGACCAGCGGCTTGGTGTCGAGCCCTGCGAGTTCCTCCTCGCCGACCGAGAACGCCACCACAGGAATGTCCGTCGCCTTGACGCCCTGATTGCCGAGTTCCTTGTAGAAGGGAACGTTGGCGTCGCCGTTGATCGTCGATACAACCGCAGTCTTCTTGCCGGCGGAACCGAACGCTTTGATCTTGGAGACTTCCGTCTGCCAGTCAGAGAAGCCGAACGGCGTGTAGTTTACGAGAACGTCTTCGTCGGAAACACCCTTCGATTTCAGGTAGGCGGCGAGAATCTTGTTGGTTGTGCGGGGATAAACATAGTCAGTGCCTTCGAGAACCCAGCGCTTCACGGAACCGCCGTCGGCGCTCATCAGATAGTCAACCGCCGGAATCGCCTGCTGGTTGGGCGCTGCGCCTGTGTAGAACACGTTGCGCTGCGATTCTTCGCCTTCATATTGCACGGGATAGAACAGGATCGAATTCAGTTCCTGGAACACCGGCAGCACCGATTTGCGCGACACCGAAGTCCAGCAGCCGAATACGACCGAAACTTTGTCCTTGGCGATGAGTTCCTTGGCCTTTTCGGCGAACAGCGGCCAGTTCGAGGCGGGATCGACGACGACGGCTTCGAGCTTCTTCCCCAGAACGCCGCCTTTCTTGTTTTGCTCGTCGATGAGCATCAGCATGACGTCTTTCAACGTCGTCTCGCTGATCGCCATTGTGCCGGATAAGGAATGCAGAATGCCTATTTTGATCGTGTCTTCGGCTCTTGCGGCAAAAGCGCCGAGCGCGACCGCGCCGCCGATGAATGCGCCGGTCGCGCGCAGCATGAATCGTCTCGTCAGTGACATGGAACACCCCGTCTTCGATGCGCCGGTTTAGGCCCGGCCCAGTATGTTCGCCCGTTGGGGCGCCGGGACGCTCGACGCAAACGCCATGCCAAGGCTTTGGCCGGCGGCAAGCCGCAAAGTGACGAATTAGCGGCGCGGTCGCCCGCCGAAGGGGCGCCAAGCGCAAGGATTAGGCGCCGGCGGATATCGCGGCGCGCGTTTGGCCAGAATCCGCCGCAGCGTGTGGCGATGCATTTCGAGCTGGCATCGGTTTCACTCAACCGCGCCCTTCGGATTCATCGGCGGCGCTTGTATGGGGAGGGCGACGGAGCCACCGTGCGGACATTGCCCGCATTGAGCGCCGCGACTTTCAAAGGCCCTCGCCGTCGCGCAGCGCCTCAATGTGCTCGGCTACTGCCCCGGCTGTCGTCAGCCAGATGGCGCCGCGCCGTCGATTGATGTGTTCGAGGGCGCGGCGAAGATGGCGCAAACGATGCGGTTGCCCGACAATATAGGGATGCAGCGCGATGCCCATCACCAGAGGCGCGCTGGCGCTTTGTTCGAGCATTTCGTCAAAATTGTCGATGATCATCCGGGCAAACGCCGGCCCCTCCATTTTTCGCGCGACGATCGCCGGAATGTCGTTGATTTCCTGCGGATAGGGAACGGACAATATCGGCCCATGCTGCGTTCGCATCCAGACGGATTGATCGTCCATGCACCAGTCGAGCGTGTAGGAATAACCCAGCTCCGCGAGCAGGTCGGGCGTCGTGCGGCTTTGCGAAATCCACGGGCTGAGCCAACCCCTTGGGCGTGCGCCTTCGACCGCGTCAGGTTATCCGTCGCTTCGGCGATCAGCGCGCGCTCCGCCGCCTCGTCCAGAATTCCCTGACGTTCGGAGTTGGTGCGCCCGTGGCCGACAAATTCATCGCCGCGCGCCCGGAACGCTTCGGCCAGACCGGGCGCTTGGCGGTAGATGTCGGAGTTGATCAGGACCGACGCCGGCATTGCGAACTTGTCGAGCATTTCGACGAGTCGAAACGCGCCAACACGATTGCCATAGTCGCGCCAGGCATAGTTGAGAACGTCAGGCTGCGGCCCGCCAGGCGCGAGTTCGGCGCCGAGGCCCTCGCCAAAACTGAAGCATTCGAGATTGACCGCGATGTAAACCGCCAGGCGGGCGCCGTTGGGCCAGGCATAATCCCGCCGCCCGTCGATCGGCGAATAATCGTACCGATCATGCCTTGCCGTCGGGCGCATCAAGGCGCGCTCGAATAGGCGCGCCATCCGCCAAGATGCGAAATGTCGCGCGCGCTCTTCACGGCTTCGGCTTCGACAAGGAATCCCTTCACGCCGCAACCATCGCCACAGCGCAGCGTCCCGATGCCGAGCGGCGCAGGTATTTTTGCGATAAAGACGCCAAAGCCTGCGGGATCGAGCGCCCAGACTTCAGCCTTGATCTTCGCGCCAGCGCCGTCGGCGACGCGCAACAGGCCGGGCTTGGCGGGGCTGGCGCCGGGCAGAACGAACAGCCGATAGTCCGCCGTCGTCTCGACCTCGCGCAGAAAAATCGCGCCGAGTTCAACGAGCTCGCGATTGAGCGGCAGGCCGGAGAGATGCGCGCCAACAACCGCCAGCTCGATACGATTGCCTGCCGAGCGAACGGGGCTGGCGGGGGCCGCGGGCGCCGGCAGGCCGGTTGCGCCCATCGGCGCGCCCGAATGCGCCTGGATCGCCGCGGCGATGCCCGCAAGGCAACCGTCCGCGCCCGCCGGGCCGATCAACGTCACGCTCGATGGCAAACCGTCGCCGCGCACGCCAGATGGCGCGGCGATGGCGCAAAGATCGAGCAAGTTGACGAAATTTGTGTAGGTTCCGAGATTGGCGTTGAGTTGAAGCGGGTCAGCTTCAACCTCGGCGATCGTGTAGGCGCGCGGCAGCGTCGGGACGACCATCGCGTCGAAGCGGCTCCAGTCGCCGCGAGTCTGACGCTTGAGCGCCGCAAGTTTATACCCCGCCTCGAAGGCCGCGACGGCATTGAACTTTCGTGCGCCCTCGATGATGGCGCGGGTGACTGGATGCAGCGCGGCGGGATTCGCCTCGATCAATGGTTTGGTCGCCGCATAGCGCTCGGCGACCCACGGACCTTCATAGAGCAACCGGGCGACCGCGTCGAAGGGCTCCATGTCAAATTCGACGATCGTTGCGCCAAGTCGCGACAACGCTTCAAGATCGCGCGCGAATGCGGCCTCGCTCGCCGCGTCGCCAAAAAATCGGCGCTGGTCCCGGCGCGGCGCGCCCAGGCGCAATGCCGGAGGAAAGTTCGACAGCGCGGGCGTAGCAAAGCCGCGCGAACCAAAATCGCTTTCGTCATAGGCGCAGGCCGCCTGGTAGGCGGTGAACGCATCCGCGACATGGAGAGCGAAAATGGAGATCGTATCGAGGGTGCGGCAGGCCGGCACAACGCCGCTAGCCGAAAGCGCGCCCAGCGACGGCTTGAGACCGACGATGCCGTTCAGCGCGGCAGGAACGCGGCCCGAGCCCGCGGTGTCGGTGCCCAGCGAGAACGGGACAAGTCCGGCGCCCACGGCGGTTGCCGATCCGGAGCTCGAGCCGCCCGGGATGAGGTCGGCGCGCAGGGCGTTGCGCGGCACGCCATAAGGCGAGCGAACCCCGACCAGGCCGGTTGCGAATTGATCGAGATTTGTCTTGCCGATGACAATGGCGCCCGCGCGCTCAAGCCGTGCGACGACAAAGGCAGAACGTTCGGGAGTGTAGGCGAAGGCTGGACAGCCGGCGGTGGTCGGGAGGCTGGCGACGTCGATATTGTCCTTGACCACAAATGGCACGCCATAAAGCGCTTTGCCCTCGGGGCCTGACTTTTCGAGCGCTTCGGCGATCGCCAACGCCGCCGATTTCGGGCGCAAACTGATGAACAGGGCGGGGTCGTTGTGCCGCGCGACGCGCGCGTAAGTTTCCTCGATGGTTTGGGTCAGCGCGTGTCCTGCAGCATGCGCCGCAAGAATGGCCTGAATCGTCACGTTCATCTCAAACGTCTCCTCGCGCCGGGCCTCCTGCATCCCGGGCCTCCTGCATCATTGTCGGCCACCGCGCTCTCTCGCGATGCAAAGGTCGGGCTAGCTCTTTCCCACGCATTTTAATCTGTCCTTCCACCGCGCCTCGCGAAGCGAGCGACAATGGCGCCCAATATTACAGCGTTGCGCTCAAACTCACGGCATTTGACGCGCACGCGCCGCGCGAAAGCGACGGCACGGACCTTGCTCCCGGATGAATGCACATTTCGCGCGCCGACCCTGGCGCGCGCATCGGTGAAGGGGATGTCGCCATGTCGGGTTCGGAAATTTCTCGCCGCGCGCTTTTGAAAATCGCCGTTCTGGGCGCTGCCGGCGGCGCGTTGGACCTTGCGGCGATCCAGCGCGCGTTAGCCGCCGACCTGACGGTTGGCATCGTCTATGTCGGCGCACGCGACGATTTCGGCTGGAATCAGGCGCATGCCGTCGCGATCAAGGCGCTCAAAACGGTGCCCGGCGTGAAAGTCGTCGAAGAAGAGAACGTCCCGGAAACCGACGCCTGCTCGAAATCGATGGAATCGATGATTAACCTCGACGGCGCCGGGCTCATTCTTGCGACTTCGTTCGGCTATTACTCGCCGTTCGTCGTCGATATGGCCAAGAAATATCCGAAGGTCGAGTTCCGCCACGCCGCCCCGCTGTGGAACAAGGACAAAGACCCCGCCAATGCCGGCTCGTATTTCGGGTATCTGAACCAGGGTCATTATGTCGATGGCGTCGCCGCCGGGCTATCGACCAAGACGAGCAAGCTCGGCTTTGTCGCCGCCAAGCCGATCGCCAGCGTGCTCAGCAACATCAATTCGTTCCTGCTCGGCGCCCGCTCGGTCAATCCGAAAGCAATCGTGCAGGTGATCTTCACCGGCGACTGGTCGATGCCGGTGCGCGAAGCGGAAGCGGCCAACGCTTTGGTCGATGCCGGCTGCGATGTCATCACCTGTCATGTCGATGGACCGAAGGTGGTGGTTGAAACCGCCGAGAAGCGCGGCGTCATGAGTTGCGGCCACAACGCCAGCCAGGCGCCGCTGGCGCCCAAAGGCTTTATCACCGGCGCCGAATATAAGTGGGAGACGATTTACAAGGGCTACGCGGCTGGTCTGGACAAGGGGGAAAAGCTCGCCAATTTCACTGCGGGCGGAATCGAAGCGGACATGGTGCAAAACACGCCGTTCGGCGCTGGCGCGAGCGAACCGGCGAAGAAGGCCGCGCTGGCCGCGATCGAGGGCCTGAAGGCGAAGAAGCCGATTTATGTCGGGCCGCTCAAGGACAACAAGACGGGCAAGGTCGTCATCGACAAGTCTTACGACAATCTCGACCCGTTCCTCGACAAAATGGATTATCTGCTCGAGGGCGTCGTGGGCTCGACGACCTGATCGCGGGACGACATCATGTCGGACGCTCCGCTCGCTAACGCCATGCCGACCGTCTCCGCCAGCGGCATGGCGCCGTTGGCGGCGCGCTCCGATTGGGCGGTGAGGCTCAGGATTAATGCGGAATATCTGGCGATTCCGTTACTGGCCCTGTTGATCGCGGCGCTGCTGTTTGCGGTTTTTCTCACGGCGATCGGCAAATCACCGGTCGATTTCGGCGCCTTCGTCTGGCGGGGTGGATTCGGCACAATATTTTCGTTCCAGAACTCGTTGCAGCGTTCGGCGCCGCTCATTCTGTCGGCGCTCGCGGTGGCGATTCCCGCGCGCATCGGCCTCATCATGATCGGCGGCGAGGGGGCGCTGGTGGTTGGCGGTTTCGCCGCGGCCGCGCTCGCGGTTCCCCTTGTCGGCGTTGCGCCGGTATGGCTCACGCTAATCCTGATGGCGGGCGCGGCGATGGGAGTCGGGGCGGTCTGGGTTGGGCTCAGCGGCTTCTTGCGCTATGCGCGCGGCGTCAACGAAACCATTTCGTCGCTGCTGCTGACCTACATCGGCATTGCCGGCATGAATTTCTTTGTCGAGGGCGCGTTGCGCGATCTGTCGAATCCAAACAAGCCTTCGACCAAACCGATCGGCGACGCTTACATGATTGGCAAGATGCGCGGCACGGACGTGCACTGGGGCTTCGCGGTCGGCGTGGCGCTGTGCGTGGCGCTTTATGTGTTGATGGCGCGCACGACATTCGGTTTTGCGGCCCGCCTCACCGGCGGCAACATGCGCGCCGCCCTCGCCCAGGGCCTGCCGGTTGGGCGCCTCATTGTCGCGTGCGCCGCTATCGCGGGGGCCTGCGCCGGGCTTGCCGGCTTCTTTGAGGTTGCGGCGATCCAGGGCCGCGCCAACGCTTCGCTTGCGGCCGGTTACGGCTTCACCGGCATTCTTGTGTCGTTTCTGGCGCGTCACAATCCCTTGGTCATTCCGCCCGTCGCAATCCTGTTCGGCGGGCTGGTTGCATCCGGCGGCCTCATCCAGCGTCGGATGGATCTGCCCGACGCCACGGTACTTGTGCTTCAGGGCCTGATTTTCATCGTGCTGCTGATTTCCGAAACGCTGTACGGGCGCTTCGCGATCTTCAAACCGGGCAAGGCTAGGGATCGCGCATGAACGACTCTGTCCTCACCGTGCTGGTGGCGATGTTGGGCGGCGCCCTGCGCGTATCGACGCCGTTCATGTTCGTCGCGCTGGGCGAATGTCTGACCGAGAAATCGGGCCGGGTGAATCTTGGCCTTGAGGGCACGCTGGTGCTCGGCGCCATGGTCGCCTACGCGACATCTTTTCACACGGGATCGCCCTGGCTTGGCGTGCTGGGGGCGGGCGTCGCGGGCTCGCTGCTGGGCGCCATGCATGGCGCCATCTGCCGGTTGCCACGCGTCAACGATGTGGCGGTCGGCATCGCCATGATGCTGTTCGGGGTTGGCGTCGCCTTCTTTTTTGGTAAACCTTACATCCAGCCGACGGCCCCACGGTTGTCGTCGCTCCCGCTGGGCTTCTGGAGCGACAATCCTGGCTTGAAGAGCGCGCTCGACGTCAATCCTCTATTTTTTATCGGCATCGCCATCGCCATCGCAATGGCCTGGGCGTTCCGGAACACGCGCTGGGGCCTCGCCGTGCGCACGGTTGGCGACAGCGCCCCGGCGGCGCGCGCGATGGGCATTTCGGTCGATTGGGTCCGCTTTCTGACAACCACCGTTGGCGGATTTCTTGCCGGCGTCGGTGGCGCGTTCCTGTCCTTGTCTTACCCCGGATCGTGGAACCAGGGTCTTTCGTCCGGTCAGGGGCTGATGGCCGTCGCGCTGGTGATCTTCGCGCGCTGGGACCCTTTGCGCTGCGTCATCGCCGCGTTGCTGTTTGGCGGGGCGGGGGCTATCGGCCCGTCGCTGCAAGCGATCGGCGTCACGCAAGGGTACTATTTCTTCAACGCCGCCCCGTACATCCTGACGCTCGTCATCATGATCGCGACCTCCAGCGCCAAGCGCTCGGCGCGCGATATGCCGGGCGAACTGTCGATGGCGCGATAGGAGAGCCGATGCCGACCATCGCCGCCGACCCGTATCGCTGGCCTTACAACGGCGACCTGCGCGCCGACAACACGGCGATTGTCGTCATCGACATGCAGACCGATTTTTGTGGAATTGGCGGCTATGTCGATGCGATGGGCTACGATCTCTCGCTGACCCGCGCGCCGATCGAACCGATACGCCGATTGCTCGAAAGCGCACGCGCCAAACGCTACCACGTCATTCATACGCGCGAGGGTCATCGCCCCGATCTCTCCGACCTGCCACCCAACAAGCAGTGGCGCTCGCGCCGCATCGGCGCGGGCATTGGCGACGCCGGGCCGTGCGGCAGAATCCTAGTGCGCGGCGAACCCGGCTGGGCGATTGTTCCCGAACTGGCGCCGTTGCCCGGCGAACCAATTATCGACAAGCCCGGCAAAGGATCGTTCTGCGCGACCGATCTCGAATTGATCCTGCGCACAAAGGGCATCGACAATCTGGTGCTGACCGGCATCACCACGGATGTCTGCGTCCACACGACGATGCGCGAAGCCAACGATCGCGGCTTCGAGTGTTTGATGCTGGAGGATTGTTGCGGCGCGACAGACCAAGACAATCATGTCGCGGCAATCAGGATGATCAAGATGCAGGGCGGTGTTTTCGGGGCGGTGGCGCATTCGGCGGCCCTGCTGGCGAATTTGCCATGAGCGCCGCCGCGACGTCAGCGCCGCTTCGTGCGCCCTCGCTCGAAACGATCGGCATGACAAAAGTCTTTGGCTCGCTGACCGCGCTGAATGACGTATCGGTCAAAATCCCCGCTGGCTCGTTTCACGCGTTGCTTGGCGAGAACGGCGCGGGCAAATCGACGTTGGTCAAGTGCATCATGGGATTTTATGTGCCCGATCGCGGCGAATTACGTCTCGACGGCGCTCAGGTGAGCGTGCGCAATCCGCGCGATGCGCAGGCGCTGGGCGTCGGCATGGTCTACCAGCATTTCACCCTGGTTCCCTCGCTGACGGCCGCGGAGAATCTTGTTGCAAGCCGAGCCGATGCGCCCGCTTTCATCGATTGGCGCAAAGAGCGCAAAGCGCTTGGGGCGTTTCTCGATACAATGCCGTTCCGCGTGCCGCTCGACCGACCGGTGTCGTCCCTCGCGGCGGGCGAAAAACAAAAACTTGAGATTCTCAAACTGCTTTATCTCGATCAGCGCTTTCTCATCCTCGACGAACCGACTTCCGTGCTGACGCCAGGCGAAGCTGACGAGATACTGGGGCTGTTGCGCGATATGGCGCATCGCGGCGAGATCACCGTCGCGATGATCAGCCACAAATTTCGCGAGGTCGAGGCGTTTTGCGACGATTTCAGCGTCCTCAGGCGCGGCGTCAAGGTCGGCGGCGGCAAGGTGGGCGTTGTCTCGACCCGCGACATGGCGTCCATGATGATCGGCGACGCGGTTGTGCGCCCGTCCGCAGCGCGCATAACCGCGCCCAAAAGCGGAACCGCGCTGGAAATCGCCGGTCTTTTCGCGCAGAACGACGAGGGCCGCGATGCGGTCGCCGGCTTCGACCTCAAGGTTGCAGCGGGCGAAATCGTTGGCATCGCCGGCGTCTTCGGCAACGGCCAGAGCGAGCTTGTCGAGGCGCTTTCCGGCCAGCGGCCGATCCGGCTTGGCCAGGTGCTGATCCGCGACAGGAATTTCGAACCGACGCGCGACCATTTTGACAGGTTCAAGGTTTTTGGCTTGCCGGAGGAGCCGCTGAAGAACGCGACCGTTCCGACAATGTCGGTCGCCGAAAACATGGCGTTCCGCAGCTTCGACAAGGCTCCGATCGCCAGCCTGAGATATTGGCTGTCCAACGAGCCGATGCGGGCAAAGGCGCGCGATCTGATCGCCCGATATAATGTTAAAACACCCTCGACCGAGACCGCCATTCGCGATTTCTCCGGCGGTAATGTGCAAAGGGCCGTGCTGGCGCGCGAGCTTTCCGTCGATGTCGATGTGCTCATCGTCGCCAATCCGTGCTTTGGCCTCGATTTCGCCTCGGTGGCGGACATTCGCGCGGAAATCATGGAGCAGCGCAATCGCGGCGCCGCCGTGCTTCTCGTTTCCGAGGATCTCGATGAGATTCTCGAATTGTCGGATCGAATCGCGGTCATGTCTGGCGGCAGGGTTTCCTATCTCACTTCCGCGGCGGACGCCGACCGCACCACCATTGGCCGTTACGTGGCGGGGCATTGAACGATGATTGAAGTGTTCGCCAACCCGTTCGCATTCCGCTTCGATCCCGCCCATATCGTGCTGGCGGTTATCGACATGCAGCGCGACTTTCTGGAGCCGGGCGGCTTTGGCGAGGCTTTGGGCAATGACCTCGCGCCAGTCAGAGCGATCGTGCCGGCTGTCGCTGAGCTCATCAACCTGTTTCGCGCGAGGAACTGGCCGATCCTGCACACGCGCGAAAGCCACAAACCGGATCTCTCCGATTGCCCGCCCGCCAAGCGCCTGCGCGGCAATCCTGTCTTGCGCATTGGCGAAGACGGGCCAATGGGCCGCATTCTCGTCCAGGGCGAGCCCGGCAACGCGATCGTTGCGGAATGCGCGCCGGCGCCTGGCGAGATCGTCATCGACAAACCCGGCAAGGGGATGTTCTATGCGACCGAGGTTGACGCGATCCTGAAGCAACGGGAAGTCACTTATATCGTGTTTGCCGGAGTTACGACTGAGGTGTGCGTGCAAACATCGATGCGCGAAGCCAACGATCGTGGTTACGAGGGCCTGTTGATCGGAGACGCGACAGCGAGCTATTTTCCGCGATTCAAGGCGGCGACGCTCGATATGATCAGCGCCCAAGGCGCCATCGTTGGCTGGACGACGCAACTCGCGGCTTTCAAGCGGGCAATGGCATGAGTGAGAAACTCTTCAAGGCTGAGGCTTTGATCGAGGCCTTGGCGCCGCCGCTTGGCCTAGTGCTGACGCCGGAATCGCGCGCGCAAGTGGTGGTGCATCTCGATATCGCCTGGAGCCACGCGGAAAAATTGTTTGCCGCGCCGATGGACGATCATGAAGACCCCGCCCCGGTGTTCACGCCGTGAGCGCGGAAGTCCTGGACAGCCCCGCCTACGCAATCGCCCGATCCGTCCAGTCCGGCGTTGTCAGCGCGCGCGAGATCGCGGTGGCCGCGTTGGCGCGAATCGAGGCGCGCAATGGCGCGCTGGGCGCATACACGGATATCACCGGCGCACGAGCTCTGGCGCGCGCCGACGCAATTGACGCCGCGCGCGCGAGCGGCGTCGCGCTAGGGTCACTGGCGGGCGCGCCGTTCGCCGCCAAAAATCTCTTCGATATCGCCGGCCTGGCGACGCGCGCCGGCTCGAAGATCAATCGCGACAACCCGCCAGCAAAGCGCGACGCGACATTGGTGAGCCGCATGGAGGCGGCCGGCGCTGTGTTGCTCGGCGCGCTGAATATGGGCGAATACGCCTATGATTTCACCGGCGAGAACGCCCATGACGGCCCCTCGCGCAATCCGCACGATCCGCGCCACATGACCGGAGGATCGTCGGGCGGCTCCGGGGCGGCGCTCGCTGGCGGGCTCGCGGCGATTGCGCTCGGGTCGGACACCAACGGATCGATCCGGGTGCCCGCGTCGTTCTGCGGCCTGTTTGGCCTCAAGCCGACCTTTGGCCGCCTGTCGCGCGCCGGCACATTTCCATTCGTCAGCAGTTTCGATCATCTGGGACCGCTGGCGCGCTGCATCACGGATCTGGCGCTCGCCTATGATGCGATGCTCGGCGCCGACGCTGCCGATCCGGCGCAAGCGGACATGACGCCGATGCCCGTAACCGCGTCGCTTGAGGCAGGTCCCGACGGTCTGCGCGTCGCGCGGCTGGGCGGCTATTTCGCCGCCTCGGCGCAGCCCGAAGCGTTTGAAGCGGTCGAACGCATCGCAAAGGCGCTTGGCGCGGCGCGGGTTGTTGAACTGCCGCAAGCCGAGCGCGCCCGATCGGCGGGCTACCTCATCACCATGGTCGAAGGCGCCAGCCTGCATCTCGAACGCCTACGCGATCGAGCGGCGGATTTCGATCCCGATGTGCGCGATCGCCTGATCGCCGGATCGATGCTGCCAGGCTCGTGGGTGGTGCGCGCGCAAAAATTCCGCCGCTGGTTTCGCGCGCGAGCGCTTGAGCTGTTGCGAGACGTCGATATTCTGCTCGCCCCCGCCACCCCGTGCCGCGCGCCGTTGATCGGCCAAAAGACGATGGTGCTGGATGGGCGCGAAATGCTGGTGCGGCCGAACATCGGCCTGTTTACCCAGCCGATTTCATTTATTGGACTGCCGGTCGCAACTGTTCCGGTCTGGAGCGCAGGCGAGACGCTGCCGATCGGTGTCCAGATCATCGGCGCGCCGTGGCGCGAAGACCTTGTTTTGCGCGTCGCGCGGCGTCTTGAGCAAGAAGGCGTTGTCAGCGCGCCCGTCGCAAAATTTCCGCCAGAACCCCGATGACGATCGACGATGCCGCCGTCAAGGCCGAGGTCGAGGCGCAATTCGCCGACTACGAGCGCGCGCTCGTCGCCAACGATGTCGAAGCGCTCGACCGGTTCTTTCTGGCGAGCGAGGACGCGGTGCGGTTCGGCGTAGGGGAGAACCTTTACGGCCATGCCGCCATAAAGGCGTTCCGCGCCGCTCGTTCGCCGGCCGGACTGGCGCGCACTTTGGAAAAGACGGTCATCGTCCCGTATGGCCGTGATTGCGCCGTCGCATCGACGCTGTTTCGCCGCGCCTCCGCGCCGGGAAAGATTGGCCGTCAGATGCAGACCTGGGTCCGCTTCCCCCAGGGTTGGCGCATTGTCGCGGCGCATGTCAGCATCATCGACGATCCCGAGCGCAAAGTATGACAGGTGTCCTCGCCGGCGTAGTACTGCTGGGAGCGGACTCTGACCGCCCGGTCGATATCCGCTTTGACGGCGAGCGCATCGGCGCGATCACGCTGTGCGACGTCACGCCGGACCGGCGCTTGCTGGCGTTGCCCGCGCTGGTCAATGCGCACGATCACGCCCGACCGCTTTCGCCGACATCTTTCGGCGCGGCTGGCAAGCCGCTGGAGACGTGGCTACTGCGTCTGGGCGCCATGCCGGCGATCGATCCCTATCGCGGCGCTCTCGCGGCGTTTGCGCGCGCGGCGCGCGGCGGCGCCGGTTCGGTGATGGCGCATTACACGCGCTTTCATGGCCCGATGTCCGCGCTCGATGAGGCGCGCGAAGTCGCGCGCGCCGGCGCCGATGTCGGCATTCGCGTGACGTTCGCGGTCGCCATGCGTGATCGCAATCCCCTGGTCTACGGGCCCGATCAGGCCCTGCTGGCCGCGTTGCCGACCGAGTCCCGCGCCATTGTCGAGGCGCAGTTTTGCGGTGCAATGCCGACGCTGGGAGAACAGATCTCCCGCGTCGAGGCTATTGCCGCCGCTGTCGAAAGTCCGATGTTTTCGGTCCAGTTTGGCCCAAGCGGGCCGCAATGGTGCTCGGACGGCTTGCTTGGCGCGATCGCCATCTCTTCCGCGCAAACCGGGCGCCGCGTGCACATGCATTTGCTCGAAACGCTCTATCAGCGCGCATTTGCCGATCGCAACTATGTCGACGGCCTACTGCCGAGATTGCAGTCCTTGGGGCTGTTATCGCCGCGCTTGACGCTGGCGCATTGCGTTCACGCGCGCGCCGAGGAACTCGACGCGATCGCGGCATCGGGCGTGATCGTCGCCACCAATCCGAGCTCCAATCTTCATTTGCGCTCTGGCGTCGCGCCAATCGCGGAGGCGCTCCGGCGCGGCTGCCAGGTGGCGCTGGGCGTCGATGCATCGGCGCTGGATGAGGACGACGACATCCTGCGCGAACTGCGGCTTGGCCATTTCCTGCATGGCGGCTGGGGATTTGACGCTGTCATTGAGCGGCGCGACTGGCTGACAAGGACGGTTGCGCACGGGCGCGTCGCCAATGGCGCTCCGGGCGGCGGGTTGCTCGAAGTCGGCCAGCCGGCGGACGTGCTGGTGTTGGACCTCGATCGGCTGGATCGCGACGCCATCCTGCCTGTCGCGCCGATCAATCTCCTGTTTGCCCGCGCGACATCGGCTCATATCGAAAGCCTGTTTGTCGCGGGCCGCGAAATCGTGCGCGCCGGCCGCCTGGTTCGGGTCGATCTGGAGGCGGCGCAGACCAGTCTGCGCGACGAGTATCGCCGAAAAATGTCGACCCGCCAGCCTTTCCTCGCTGCATTCGCGCATCTCGAACCACTCGCGGTTGAGCACTATCGGGGATTGCTCGGCTGTTGCTAGCGCGCTGTTGCAAGCGCGGTTTGGCCAGGAGTACGCGAACATGGCGCAACATATCCCGGTGATCGACGTGGCGCCGTTGGACCATGAAGGGGCGGAAGGGGGCGCCGCAGTGGTTGCGGCGATCGGGCGCGCCTGCCGGGACGTCGGGTTCTTCATCGTCGTCAATCATGGCGTCGACGCCGTGCTGATAGGCGGCGCGTTCGAGCAATCGCGGCGTTTTTTTTCATTGCCGCTCATTAAGAAGCAGGCGCTGGCGATCGAGAAGGTGGGCGGCAATCGCGGCTATTCCGGATTGATGCATGAAGCGCTCGATCCAACACGCGGGGCCGATATGAAAGAAGCGTTCAACATCGGTCTGGACCTTGACCCCGGGGATCCGGAAATATCTGGCCATGCGCCCTCGCGCGGCCTGAACGTCTGGCCGGGCGAGCCGCGTTTCAAATCGACGCTGCTCGCCTATTTCGATGCCTGCCGCGCGCTCGGCGCAACGCTGCATCGGGCGCTTGCCGCCGATCTTGGTCTATCCAAGGATTTCTTCGTCGATAAATTCACGCGCCGTATGGCGACGCTGCGCCTGTTGCATTATCCCGCATCTGTTGACGCTTCAGGTCCAGCGATTGGGGCGGGCGAACACACCGATTATGGAAATCTGACGCTGCTGGCGACCGACGCCGTCGGCGGTCTGGAAGTGCGCACCCGCGCGGGCGCGTGGATCGCCGCGCCGGTCATGCCAGGCGCGTTGATCGTCAACATCGGCGACTGCCTGATGCGCTGGACCCACGATATCTATGTCTCGACGCCGCATCGCGTCATCAACCGCAGCGGCGCGGAGCGGTATTCGATCGCGTTTTTCCTCGATCCCAATCCGGACGCGCTGGTCGCCGCCATCCCGGGCTGCGTCGCCACAGGCCTGAGCCCCCGCTACGCCCCGATCCTCGCCGCCGACCATCTGAAGGCGCGGCTCGACGCCAGCAAGCCAAAAGGCATTGCTTGATGGCGCGTTTAAAGTTCTGGCGCGGACCGCTAGGAACTACCGATCGGGCTGATCGCTGCATTGCAGTCCGGAGCGCAGAACCGCGCCAAGATCGACGGTTTGATCGTCGCGCGGGCGCAGATCGAGATCGCTGAAAATGTGGTCGAGGTGCTCGATCATCACCGTCGCGGCGCGTTCGCCATCATGCGCCGCGAGGGCATTGACAAATTCCGCGTGCTCGTCGTGTCCGCATGTCGAGGCGACGCCGCGCCCGTAAAGCGCGATAACCAATGACGTGCGCGAGATCAGGCTTTTGAGAAACGCCGTGACGACCCCGTCGTCGCGCAGCAGCGCCACGGCGAGATGAAAATCCCCCGATAGCCGGATCGCGGCGCCACGATCGCCGCTCGTCAGCGCGGCGTGCTCTTGCAGCAACAGGGCGTGGAGCGCCTGCGTTTGCCGCGGCTCGATAATGCGGGCCACCTCCCGGGCGATCGCCGTTTCGACAAGCTTGCGTCCGGAAAATACGTCGCGCGCCTCGGCGACGCTGGGCGCTGCGACAAACGCCCCGCGGTTGCGCGCGAGCGTGACAATTTCACTATGAGCCAGCGCTTGCAGCGCACTGCGAACGATGGTGCGGCTGGCGCCAAAAATCTCTCCAAGCGCCTCTTCGCTGAGTTTTGCGCCGGGCGGCAAGCGGTGTTCGACGATCGCCTCGAGGATAACGCGATAGATTTGCGTGGCGCGCGCGCCGCGCACGGCGGGTTCAAGGGCCGGTCGAGCACTGTGGTCGCTACGAAAATGGTTCCGCGACTGAATGTCCAAGACCAGCCTCTCCCCCCAGCGCCAAACGTTACTGTCAATCGGAGAAAGTCGCGAGCGCGATTTGTATACAATCGAGTCGAAATTGTGGACATGATCGCCTAGTTTTTTGGCATCGCGGGGATGGGCTGGAGGGCGAGCGCGCCAAATTCGCTGCTTTTTCCGCAAAAGCGCCGCGCATCGCCGGACCTGGCTGTTGGCACGCGCTTTGCGATCCTGCTGCCTGACTCATCAAAGACACGGGGCTATGCGGGAAGCGGCAAATCTCTAACTGGTGCAACTGACCAAGCGCTACGGCGCCACGACCGCCGTTGACGCCCCCAACTTGCGCGTGCCTGCCGATGCCTATTGTTGCCTGCTGGGACCCTCGGGATGCGGCAAGACATCGACGCTGCGGATGATTGCCGGGCATGAAAGCGCGAGTGGCGGCGACATCCTGATCGGCCCCGCGAATGTGACGATGTTGCCACCGGCCCGGCGCGGCACAGCGATGATGTTCCAGAGTTACGCGCTTTTCCCTCACCTCACCTGCCTCGACAATGTCGCCTTCTCGCTCAAGATGAAAGGCGTCGACAAGGCGACGCGGCGCATGAAGGCGATGGAGTCGCTCAAACTCGTCGCAATGGACGCTTATTCCGCGCGCGTGCCGGCGCAATTGTCGGGCGGTCAGCAACAGCGCGTAGCCTTGGCGCGGGCGCTCATCACCGAGCCGCAAATCCTGTTGCTCGATTAGCCGCTCTCGGCATTGGATCCCTTTCTCAGGGTGCGCATGCGCAGCGAATTGCGGCGCCTGCAAAAGCAATTGGGGATTCCGTTTGTCCACGTCACGCACGGCCAGGACGAGGCGCTCGCGCTGGCGGATCTGATTGTTGTGATGAACAAGGGCCGCATCGAACAAGCCGGCGCGCCGAGGGACATATTCGAGCGGCCCGCGACAGAATTTGTCGCCCGGTTTCTTGGAGGGCACAATATCATCAAGACGCCGGTCGGCCTCATCGCGGTTCGCGCCGATCGCGTCACCTTGCAGCGCGGCGAGACCAGTCAAGCGACGGCAAAACTGAATGCCAATGTCAGCAGCATCGAATATCAGGGAAACCACTATCAGATCGCCCTTAGTCAGCCGGAAAACGGCGACCTGACCGCGCTCGTCAGCGATGCCACATATTCTGTGTCGCCCCTGGCGCCCGGCGACGCTGTCGCAATGCATTGGGCGGATGGAGACGTTCACACGCTTTCCCCGGCGCAGTAGCGCCGGGCTGGAGAAGGAGAGGGTCATGGCGAAGAGTAAGGGATCGAAGGCTGCCGGCGTTTCGCGCCGGGCGATGTTGAAGGGAGCGGGAGCGCTGGCCGGCGCTGGCGCGATTACCGGATTTCCCGCCGTATGGGCGGCGGAAGAGAAAGTGCTGCGCTATCTCGGCACGGCGGTGAACCAGTCCGAGGACATAACCAAAAAAGTAATGCAAGAAACCGGCATCAGGCTTGAGTATATTTCGGCGACGACGGACGACGTCACCAAACGGGTCATTACCCAGCCGAACTCATTCGATATTCTCGACACCGAGTATTTCAGCCTGAAGAAGCTCGTGCCGTCGGGCAACATTCTTGGAATGGACGCAAGGAAGATCAAGGAATTCGACAACATCACGCCGGTCTTCACCAAGGGCCAGTTGCCCAATGGCAAGGTGATCGGCGACCAGGGCACGGCGCCCAAAAAGGTGATGTTCGTCGAAGGCGAACATTCCTCGAAGTTCTCGGCGACGCCGACCGACTGGGTCACGCTGATCCCGACCGTCTACAACGCCGACACTTTGGGCATCCGCCCCGACCTTATCAAGCGCCCGATCAACTCGTGGGCCGAGTTGCTAAACCCCGAGTTCAAGGG
>JAYUFK010000267.1:0-29127 GCA_043739325.1 Methylocapsa sp.
GCTACTGGGTCGAAGGCTCGCGCAAAATGGCCTATAAGGGCGATTATCTCCCGCAGGAGCGCCTCGGCATGGACGGCTGGAAGCGCATCGGGCGCTAAGGCCCCGCGCGCCCTCGGCCTCAGCGCAATATCTGGCTCAAGAACAGCTTGGTCCGCTCGTGCTGAGGCGCGCCGAAAAACTCCGTGGGCGCATTGATCTCGACGATCTCGCCATTGTCCATGAACACCACCCGGTCGGCGACCTGCCGCGCGAAGCCCATTTCATGGGTGACGACGATCATCGTCATGCCGTCCTTGGCCAGCGCCACCATGGCGTCGAGCACCTCCTTGACCATTTCGGGGTCGAGCGCCGAGGTCGGCTCGTCGAACAGCATGATCTTGGGCTTCATGCACAGCGCCCGCGCGATGGCGACGCGCTGCTGTTGGCCGCCCGACAGCTGGCCGGGATATTTTGCCGCCTGCTCGGGGATTTTGACCTGCGCCAGCGCGGTCATCGTATCGAGCACTTCCTTGACCATTTCGGGATCCAGCGCCGAGGTCGGCTCGTCGAACAGCATGATCTCAGGCTTCATGCACAGCGCCCGCGCGATGGCGACGCGCTGCTGCTGACCGCCTGACAATTGCCCGGGATATTTGTTCGCCTGTTCGGGAATTTTCACCCGCGTCAGCAATTGCATCGCGAGTTCCTCAGCCTCACGCTTGGGCATTTTCCTCACCCAGATCGGCGCCAGCGTGCAGTTCTCGAGAATCGTCAAATGCGGAAACAGATTGAATTGCTGAAACACCATGCCGACGTCGCGGCGCACTTCGTCGATGCGCCGGATGTCCTGCGTCAGTTCGACGCCATCGACGCGGATCGTGCCGCGCTGATGTTCCTCAAGCCGATTGATGCAGCGGATCAGCGTCGACTTGCCCGATCCCGAGGGGCCGCAAACGACGATGCGTTCGCCGCGGCTGACGCCGAGATTGATATTGCGCAGCACATGAAATTCGCCGAACCATTTGTGCACGCCGACCATCTCGATGGCCGCCGCCGCATTCGTGTTTGTCTGACTCGCCAGCGACATAATTCCCTCAACACTCGTCATTGTTGCCGGCCCGTGGCCAACCTTCGCTCGGTCGCGGCGGAATAGCGGGCCATGGCGTAGCAAAAGACAAAATAGAACATCGCGGCGAAAGCATAGCCGGTCTCCTGAATCGTCGGGCCGGACCAGATCGTATCCTTGAACGCATTCTGCATCGTCTCGAGAAAATCCAGCACGCCAACGACGGATACAAGCGTTGTGTCCTTGAACAGGCCGATGAATGTGTTGACGATGCCGGGAATAACCATAGTCAGCGCTTGCGGCAGGATCACCAGCGCCGTCATCAATCGAAAGTTCAGGCCCAGCGCCTGCGCGCCTTCGAACTGGCTCTTGGGCATGGATTGCAGGCCGCCGCGCACCTCTTCCGCCATATAAGCGGCAGCGAACAGCGCTGTGCCGACGAGCGGGCGCAGCAAGCGATCGGGCGCCCAATTGTCCGGCAGGAACAGCGGTAACATATTGTTGGCCATGAAGAGGATCGTGATGAACGGAACGCCGCGCACGAACTCGATGAAGATGATGCTCGCGAGCTTGACGATTGGCAGCTTCGAGCGCCGCCCCAGCGCCAGCAACACGCCGAGCGGTAACGAAAACACGATGCCGATCAGCGCCGTCAGCAAGGAAACAAAAATGCCGCCCCATGAGCCTGAGTCGACGATTGGCAGACCAAGCGACGGCGCGCCGTGCAGCAGCACGAACGTCACGATCGGGAACGCGACAAAGAACAGCGCCGCGGCGAGCCCACGTCGCGGCGCGCCGATCCACAACAGCCAGACGATCAGCACGGCGCCGACAATCTCGACGATATCGACGCGCCAGCGCTCGCTCGCGGGATAGGAGCCGTAGCGCAGGTAATCCCACTTCTGCGCGATGAACGCCCAGCACGCGCCGTCCTGATGCGCCCGGCACAACGCGCCGTCGGGAGCGGACCAGATCGCCTTGATCGTCGCCCACTCAATCAAAGGCACGATGGTCCAGAGGCTGAAGGCGAGCATCAAGACGGTGACGAGAGTGTTGGCCCAGCTTGAAACTAGATTGGTTCTCAGCCACGCCGCGACGCCGCGCGACAGCATCGGCGGCGGCATGCTTGGCTCGGGTGCCTCGCGCACATAGGCGATCTGGCTGGCGGCGATCTCCACTTCAACGCTCCTTCAGCGCGTTGCGCGCATTATAGAGGTTGAGGACCGCGGCGACGCTCAGCGAAATGACAAGATAAACCCCCATGGTGATCGCCATCACCTGAACCGCCGCCTGCGTCTGGTTGAGCACCGTGCCGGCGAAGATCTGCACCAGATCGGGATAGCCGATGAACACCGCGAGCGAAGAATTTTTCGTCAGGCTAAGATATTGGCTGGTCAGCGGCGGCGTGATCAGGCGCATCGCTTGCGGCACGACGACGAGCTTCATCGTCAGGCTGCGATGCAGGCCCAGCGCGCTCGCCGCTTCAGTCTGGCCTTTCGACACGGCCATGATTCCCGAGCGTACGATTTCGGCGATAAAGCCGGCGGTATAAGTCGTCAGACCAAACCCAAGCGCGGCAAATTCCGGAAACAACTGCACGCCGCCGCGCAGATTGAAGCCGCTGAGCTGGGCAAAGCTGAATTCGATCGGACGACCGACGATAAAATACGCGAGCGCCGGCAGGCCGATGATGAGGAGCGCCGCGACAATTCCAACGGGCGATTGCTCTCCGGTCAACGCCTGGCGCCGCCGCGCCCGCACGCCATAGCCGATCGCTGCGACAAGCCCGATAACCAAGGCCGCCGCGACATAGACAGCGCCATCCGAAAATTCCGGCCGCGGCAGATAAAGCCCGCGATTGTTGAGGAGGACAAAGCCGCCAAGGCTCAGCGATTGACGCGGGTTTGGCAGCGCTTTCAGCACCGCATTGTACCAGAAGAACAATTGCAGCAGCAGCGGCGTGTTGCGGGCGATCTCGACATAGACGAGAGCCAGCTTGGCGAGAATCCAGTTGGGCGAAAGCCTGGCAATGCCCAACGCGAAACCCAACGGCGTCGCCAGGACAACGCCAATAGCCGAGACCAGCAGAGTGTTGAGAAGGCCGACCCAGAACGCCCGTCCGTACGTCGAGAGCGACGAATAGTCGATCAGGTGCTGGTTGATATCGAAGCCGGCAGTCTGGTTCCAGAAGCCGAAGCCCATGGGAATGCCGCGGGCCTGCAGATTGACCGATACATTGTGCGCGGCGCTCCAGACGAGGCTCACGAGCGCCGCGACCAGCAACGCCTGCCAGACGTAGCCCCGTATCCGGGGATCATAGAACCAGGTCGATTGCGTTTGTGGGAGAGGTTCAGCCATTGCGTCCTATTCGCTAGACATTTTGAAGACCTGCAACATTTCAAACCAAACGATGATCGCAAGACGCGGGACGCCGCACAAGACCCGCGCCCCACTTTGTTGCCATGCGCCATGCAAAGCTCGTTCCACTCTTGCGCGCGATCCGCTAGGACATCGCATCGCATTTGAACAAACAGGAGATCAACCGATGAAAACGCGCGCCGCAGTCGCCTGGGGAGCGGGGAAGCCGCTGACGATCGAGACCATTGAGGTCTCCGGACCTCGCGCCGGAGAAGTGCTTGTCGAGGTCATGGCCACCGGCGTGTGCCATACCGACGCCTACACGCTTTCGGGCGCCGATCCGGAAGGTCTGTTTCCCGCCATACTGGGCCATGAAGGCGCCGGGATCGTGCGCGAGGTCGGCGCCGGCGTCACTTCGCTTAAAGTCGGCGATCATGTCATCCCGCTCTACACGCCCGAGTGCCGGCAGTGCAAAACCTGCCTTTCGCAGCGCTCGAATCTCTGCACCGCGATCCGCGCCACGCAAGGGAAAGGCGTAATGCCGGACGGCACGAGCCGCTTCGCCTGCGAAGCAACAGGCGATCAGCCGCTGTTGCATTACATGGGCTGCTCGACCTTCGCCAATTTCACCGTGCTGCCCGAAATTGCGCTCGCCAAAGTGCGCGAGGACGCGCCGTTCGACAAGATTTGCTATATCGGCTGCGGCGTCACCACCGGCATCGGCGCGGTGATGTGGACGGCGAAGGTTTGGCCGGGCGCCAATGTCGTCGTGTTCGGCCTTGGCGGCATCGGCCTCAATGTGATTCAGGGCGCGCGCATGGTCGGCGCCGACAAGATCATCGGCGTCGATCTCAACCCGTCGCGCGAAGCGATGGCGCGCAAATTCGGCATGACCCATTTCATCAACCCCGACGCGATCGGCCGCGACAAAGTCGTGCAGGCGATCGTCGATCTCACTGGCGGCGGCGCGGATTTTTCATTCGAATGCATCGGCAATGCGCACACAATGCGGCAGGCGCTCGAATGCTGCCATCGCGGCTGGGGCACCAGCATCATCGTCGGCGTCGCCGCTGCGGGACAGGAAATCGCCACCCGCCCGTTCCAGCTCGTCACTGGTCGCGTCTGGAAAGGCACGGCGTTCGGCGGCGCGCGGGGCCGCACCGACGTGCCAAAGATCGTTGACTGGTACATGGATGGCAAGATCAACATCGACGATCTCATCACGCACACGATGCCGCTCGGCGAAATCAATCACGCGTTCGATCTGATGCATGAGGGTAAATCGATACGGTCGGTGATCGACTACTCGCTGGGCTGACCATGCCGCTGTATTTCTCCTATGGCTCGAACATGGACGTCGCCGCGATGGCCACGCGCTGCCCGCGCTCAAAACCGCTCGGCGTCGCGCGTCTGGCGCGCCATCGCCTCACGATTATGCGCGAGGGCTGGCTCACCGCGGTGCGCGATGCGAACGCCACGGTTCATGGCGTGTTGTGGGATCTCGCGCTCGCCGATGTGCCCGCGCTGGATCGGCACGAAGGGCTGGGCGATGGGCTCTACACGAAGGCGCTGCAAGCGGTGCTGGCGGAGAATAGCGCCAGGCGAGCGCTGATTTATTTCGGCGCCAATTCCGGGCCGGGCGTGGCGCAGACGGATTATCTGGAGATTGTCATCGCCGCCGCGCGGCACTGGCGATTGCCCGAGGCGACGCTGGCGGCGCTAGCGCATTTCCGGTCGGGACCAACAGCGAGCGCCGCGCCGCCGCCAACCGCCGCGCCCAAAGTCCGGCCGCGCTATGCAACGCCATTCGATCCGAACCGGGGATAGGTTTAACCAGTCGTCGCGCCGAATCGCATCTCGAACGCGGCGCGCAGCGCGCTATCCACATCGCCCATCGTCGCCGCGCGGCCAAGACCGCGCAGGCTAGTCACGCCGTAATGCGCTTCGCCAATGCCGCAGGGAACGATGCCGGAGAAATGCGCGAGGTCGGGCGCGACGTTGAGCGCGACGCCGTGGAACGACACCCAACGCCGCACGCGAATACCGAGCGCCGCGATCTTGTCTTCCGCCATCGAACCATCGACGCCGGCGGGCTTGTCGGGCCGGCGCACCCAGACGCCGACGCGCGTCTCGCGGCGCTCGCCAGTAACATCGAACGCCGCCAGCGTGTCGATCAGCCAGCCTTCCAGCGCGCTGACAAAGGCGCGCACATCCGGGCGGCGGCGCTTGAGATTGAGCATGACATAGGCGACGCGCTGCCCGGGGCCGTGGTAGGTGTATTGCCCGCCGCGCCCAGCGCGAAAAACCGGAAAGCGCGCGTCGATGAGATCAGCGTCCTTGGCGCTTGTGCCCGCCGTGTAAAGCGCGGGATGTTCGACCAGCCAGACGCGCTCGCTCGCAGCGCCCGCCGCGATGGCCTCGGCGCGCGATTCCATTTCGGCGACCGCGTCGGGATAGGCGATGAGGCCTGAAGCGACGACCCATTCGACGGGGGGCGAGCTGGAAGCCGGAAGCATCGAGGCGGAGAGAGACGATCGCTCAAGCATCTTTCCCGCCTAATCCGCGCTCTTCTCAAACAATTCCCGCCCGATCAGCATGCGCCTGATCTCGCTCGTGCCGGCGCCGATCTCATACAGCTTGGCGTCGCGCAGCAGGCGGCCGGCGGGATAGTCGTTGGTGTAGCCGTTGCCCCCGAGCAATTGCATCGCATCGAGCGCCATCTGCGTCGCGCGTTCGGCGGCATAGAGGATCGCGCCGGCGGAATCCTCGCGCGTCGTCTCGCCGCGATCGCAGGCCTTGGCGACAGCATAAACATAGGCGCGCGAAGCGTTCATCGCGACGTACATGTCGGCGATCTTGGCTTGCACAAGCTGGAACGCGCCGATGGCTTGGCCGAACTGTTTGCGCGTGTGAATATAGGGCAACACAAGGTCCATCGCCGCCTGCATCAGACCGAGCGGCCCGGCGGCGAGAACGACGCGCTCATAGTCGAGGCCGGACATCAGCACATTGACGCCGCGCCCGACCTCGCCCAGCACATTCTCTTCAGGCACTTCGCAATCGCCGAAGATCAGTTCCGAAGTATCGGAGCCGCGCATGCCGATCTTGTCGAGCTTGGCGCCGTTCGAAAACCCCTTCATGCCGCGCTCGATGAGGAACGCGGTGATGCCGCGCGCGCCGGCCGCCGGATCGGTCTTCGCATACACAACAAGCGTATCGGCATGCGGACCGTTGGTGATCCACATCTTCGCGCCATTTAGCACGTAGCGGTCGCCGTGGCGCACCGCGCGCGTCGTCATCGAGGTGACGTCCGAACCGGCGTTCGGCTCCGACATCGCCAATGCGCCGACATGCTCGCCGGAAATCAATTTTGGCAGATAACGCTGCTTCTGCGCCGCGTTGCCGTTGCGCATGATCTGGTTGATGCAAAGGTTCGAATGCGCGCCATACGACAGGCCAACAGAAGCGGAAGCGCGCGACACTTCCTCGATCGCCACGCAATGTTCGAGATAGCCTAAGCCCAGCCCGCCATATTCGGGCGACGCGGTGATGCCGTGCAGCCCCAACGCGCCCATCTTCGGCCAGAGATCGCGAGGAAACGTATTGTCGCGATCGATCTGCGCGGCGCGCGGCGCGATCTCGCCGGTAGCGAAGTCGCGCGTCGCAACGCGGATCATGTCGGCGCTTTCGCCGAGATCGAAATTGAACGGCCGGCTGGTGTTTGGGATCATCGTGTGACTCTACAGCGCCTCGCCAACCTTCGCCGCATGCGTATCGATCGCTTCGAGTTCGTCCGGCGTGAATTTCAGTTTGGCCAGCGCGCCGACGCATTCCTTGACTTGCTCCGCGCTGCTCGCGCCGATCAGGGCCGATGTCAGCTTGCCCCGCAGCACCCAGGCCAGCGCCATCTGCGCCAGCGATTGGCCGCGCGCCTGCGCGATTGCGTTGAGCGCTTTCACGCGGCGCAGAACATCATCGCCAAGGAAGCGTTGCGGAAAGAAACCCGGTTCTGAAGCGCGGCTGCCCTTGGGAATGCCGTCGAGATATTTGCCGGTCAACATGCCCTGCGCCAGCGGCGAAAACGCGATCGAACCGATGCCCTCGGTTTCCAGCGCATCGAACAGATTATCGCCCTCGATCGTGCGATTGAATATCGAATATTGCGGTTGGTGGATGACGCAGGGCGTGCCGAGCCGGCGCAGAATGCCCGCGGCCTGGCGCGCATCGCGCGCGCTGTAGGAGGAGATGCCGGCATACAGCGCCTTGCCCTGACGCACCGCGGTGTCGAGCGCGCCCATCGTCTCGTCAAGCAAGGTGTCGGGATCGAAGCGGTGGGAATAGAACACATCGACGTAGTCGAGGCCCATGCGCTTGAGGCTCTGATCGAGGCTCGCGAGCATGTATTTGCGGCTTCCCCACTCGCCGTAGGGGCCATCCCACATGTGATAGCCAGCCTTGGTGGAGATGATGATTTCGTCGCGATGCGCGGCGAGATCGGATTTGAGAATTGCGCCAAACGCATATTCGGCGCTGCCGGGCGGCGGGCCGTAATTGTTGGCGAGATCGAAATGCGTGACGCCGAGCTCAAATGCCGTGCGCACGATCTGCCGGCGGCTCTCGGGATCCGAAGCGGCGCCAAAATTGTGCCACAGGCCGAGCGATATCTGCGGCAGCTTCAGGCCCGAGCGCCCGCAGCGCCTATAGGTCATCTTTTCATAGGCTGGATGGAGATCGGTCATTGTTGGCCTCGTCAATGCAAAGGTCTGCCGCTGTTCGCGCCGCGTTCTCTCTATAACAAAGCGGCGGCGCTTTGGGCGCCCCCCTTGCGTCGTCTTTCGCCCCCAGCTTCGCGTACGAAATCTCATTTTCTTGTTCGGGCGGACGCCATGTTACGCTTGCAGTCCCGATTCCCCCGGAGCCATCGTGCGCGAATTCCTCTCCGACGGCGTCCGCATCGCCTTCATCGACGAGCCGCCGACGGCGCGGGATCGCCGCGCGCCGATCCTGCTGATTCACGGCTTCGCCTCCAGTCATCGCATCAACTGGGTCAACCCGCGCTGGGTGGCGACGCTGACGGAAGCCGGGCGGCGGGTCATCGCGTTCGACAATCGCGGCCACGGCAAGAGCGAAAAGCTGTACCGGCCGGAGGATTATCACTCGGCGGTCATGGCGGAGGACGCGCGGCGGCTGCTCGATCATCTGCGCATCGAACGGGCCGACGTGATGGGCTATTCGATGGGCGCGCGGATCGGCGGGTTTCTGACATTGGCGCATCCGGAGCGCGTGCGCTGCCTTATCCTTGGCGGCCTTGGCGATCATCTGGTCAACGGAATCGGCCTGCCGCTCGGCATCGCGCACGCGATGGAGGCGCCCGACCCCGCCGCCCTGACCGACCCGATGCAAAAAATGTTTCGCGCCTTCGCCGAGCAGACCAAGAGCGATCTTGTCGCGCTCGCCGCCTGCATCCGCGGCTCGCGCCAGACGCTGACCCGCGAAGAGGTCGCGCGCATCGCCTGCCGGACGCTGGTGGCGATCGGCACGAAGGATGAAGTCGCCGGCGACCCGCATGTTCTCGCCGCGATGTTTCCGCACGGCGAGGCGCTGGAGATACCCGGCCGCGATCACAATCGGGCGGTGGGGGACAAGGTCTATAAGGCGGGGGTGCTGGCGTTTCTGCAGGCGCTGGAGTGAAATTGGTTTGACCAAGCGCGAATAATACTCTAGTCTAGTCTAGTCTAGTCTAGTCTATTTGATCCTTGGAGTCCGACTTTGGCTAGACAGCGACCGCCGCGAAAGCCAAACCGGAGCGGCGAGGTTACTCGCCCGGAAGCGGCCCGTTGGTCGGTCGCCGACGCCAAGGCAAAACTCTCCGAAATCCTCCGTCTCGCGCGCGCCGGAAAACCCCAAACCATCGGCAGCGAAGAGCCCTGCGTCGTGATTTCCGCCGCACAGTTCGCGCAAATGTGGCAGCCCGAGCCGCTGGGCAAATTCCTGATCGAGAGCGCGCCGCGCGGCTACGATCTTGAGCTTCCCTCGCGTTCGGACGATCGCGGCGATCCCTTCGCCGCCGACAATAGCGAGCGCCCTGCTTGACGGCGTTTCTTGTCGACACAAACGTGCTGTCCGAGATTGTCCGGCCAACGCCGGACGAGCGCGTTCTCAAGTTTCTCGCCCGCGAGAGCGATTTATGGATCAGCGTCGTGAGCTTGCATGAACTGGCGTATGGCGCGGCGCGGATTGTCGAGGCCGGTCGCCGTCATCGCCTGACAAGCTGGCTCGAATCGATACGCGCCCGATTCAACGGCCGACTGATCGTCATCGATGAGGCGATCGCGCACGCCGCCGGGCGCGCTCGCGGCCAGGCCTTGATCCAGGGGCACACGATATCTGCGCTGGACGCCCTCATCGCGGCCAGCGCGCTGGCGCACTCGCTGACCCTGGCGACGCGAAACATCCGCGATTTCGAGTCTCTTCAAGTCGTCTTGATCGATCCGTGGCGCGATTGAGCGGCTCGCGCAAATGAACGATTTTACTGGGGTCGCGGCTAGCAAGGACGGGCGCTAGTCCTGTTGGCGAGCGGGTCTTGGGCGGCGCGTTGTGGAGGCGAATTCCCGGGACCTTGCGCCAATACCTTGCTAGCCTGTCGTCGGGCGGCGATTGCAGGCTCGCCCTGAGCGAAACCTTTTCGCTTCGCCGCCGTAACTTCTCTGTCACCACGGAGCATGCGGTCATGGCGAACTCGTTGCAAATGCGGTTTCTGGCGATCGGCCTGACGGCGTTTCTGTTGTCGGGAGCCAGCGTCGCCGAAGATAAGAAGGGTTCGCCCGAGGCGCGCGCGTTGATCGAGCGCCAGCTCGACGCCTTCGCTCACGACGACGGGCCGGCGGCTTATGCGATCGCCGCGCCGGCCATCAAATCGATCTTCGCCGATCCCAACGTCTTCCTGTCGATGGTCCGCCAGCAATACACGCCGGTCTATCGCCACCGCAGCGTCGAATTCGGCCCGGTGGAGGCCGACACGGACAGCATGGCGCAGGTTGTGACCTTCGTCGACGAGAACAATCAGGTTTGGAAGGCGCTGTACAAGCTCGCCCGCCAGCCGGATGGATCATGGCTGATCTCGGGGTGTTCGCTGGTCAAGTCGGACGACAAGTCGACGTAGTCCCGAGAATCCGCTCCGGCGATGCAAGGCTAATCTTCAGAAGTCGCGTCCCATTTCGGTTTCATCTCCCGACCCATTTCTTGGGATCCTCCTTGTGCATCTTTTCCATTGCTTTCGCGACGTCCGGATGTTTCTCCATGACGTGTTTGGTCATGGCCTTCACCATTTCGTCCCATGAACCGGCTGACAATTTCTGATCGCACTTTCCGCCGCGCTGTTTGCAGGTCATTGTTTTCGTCGGACTCTCCCTGGCGCGTGCAACAAGCATGGTGGAATGGAGTTTGTTAAACGCGCTTGACGGGCGAATTGTTCTTATCGAACGGCATGTCGTCGGCCTCGTCATTCCCACTGGATATTCGTTCAACCTCGACGCGCGTGACGGAACGGCGGCGCGCGCCGGGCGTTGCCGAGCTTGGTCTCAGCCTGCGCGCCAGGTGAGCAAACGGAGTTTTACGATGTCGCTGACCCTTTATTATCACCCGCTCGCATCGTTCTGCCATAAAGTGTTGCTCGCTCTTTACGAGAACGACACGCCTTTTGAGGCGCGCGTTATCGATTTATCGAATGAATCGGACGCCGCGGAACTGACAGATATCTGGCCGTTCAGGAAATTTCCGGTCATTCGCGATTCCGATCGCAAAAGAAATATCCCCGAGACTTCCATCATCATTGAATATCTCGATCATTATTTTCCGGGGGCTGCAAAGCTAATTCCCGGCGATCCGGACAAAGCGCTCGATGTGCGTTTGTGGGACCGCATCTTCGATCTTTGCGTTCAGGAGCCGATGCAAACCATCGTCAGCAATAGAATCCGCGCTCCCGGTAAAGCGGACGAAATCGCGGTCGCAGCGGCCCGATCGACGCTGGAAATAGCTTACGCGATGATCGATCGGCGCATGGCGTCGAGAATCTGGGCGGCGGGGGATGCGTTCAGTATGGCGGATTGCTCGGCCGCGCCGGCATTGTTCTACGCCAATACTGTCCAGCCTTTTCCAAGTGATTACAAAAATTTGGCGGCATATTTTGATCGGTTGGCGGAGCGGCCCTCGTTCAGGCGGGTGATCGATCAGGCACGACCGTATTTTCATATGTTCCCGTTCGAGAGCGCTATTTCCAGGCGATTCCGGTAGGCGTTGAGCCGGGCTACGAGATGCAGCTGACTGAAGGAGTGTCATTCCCGCCAAGGCAGATAGCCAAATTTTTCAATAGAATCCGTTGCTTATCCAAGACTTTGAGCGAACGGCAATGAGCGTCGGGTTTTTGTGCGACGCCGGACATAACAAATGTCATATACGAAGAAGTTATTGTATCATATTGGTAAATAGATATAATTATTGATTTGACGAAAATATATATGGACTTTTGGCTCAGTCACGGCGATAATTGTTTTCAGTGGTCTGAGTTCCCGATGTTCGGATCGGGGAGGCGAAGCGTGGGTGAGTTGGCTCTCTGTCGTGCCCCGAGCGAAACGAGACAAAAACATACATCTAACTTCTTGAAAAAAATGAGTTAGTCTACAAGCGTGACGCAGGCGCCGCGCCTCGAATTTTCCGCTGTTCCGAAATCCCTTGACTTGCTGCACCGCATCATTCATAGGTCCGCCACCGTCGATTGGCGGTCGATGCGCGCCGGTTGCGTGAGGGACTTCGTCCCCCTGCCGAGCGCCTGTTTGTAATTAGCCCGACGGCCCAGACACGCAGGGCGTCCCCCAATACAAACCTCTCGCCGCAGCGCCGGGATTTTCCGCGCGCCCTCGCGTCACTCTGAAAGAACTTACATTGGAAAATTTCACCGGCTTCGGCCTTGCCGCGCCGCTCACTACGGCTGTGGCCAAAATGGGTTACAGCATCCCCACCCCGATCCAGGCGCAGGCGATCCCCGCGTTGATGGCGGGGCGCGACCTGATTGGCATCGCCCAGACCGGAACCGGCAAGACCGCCGCTTTCGCGCTGCCAATCCTCAACCATCTCCTCAAACACCCCAAGCAAGCCCCGCAAGGCGGCATGCGCGTGCTCGTGCTCAGCCCGACGCGCGAACTCGCCAGCCAGATCGCCCAGAGTTTTCGCGATCTCTCGGCCGGCCTGCCGTTCTCGATCGCCGTGGTGTTCGGCGGCGTGCCGCATGGCGCGCAGATCAAGGCTTTGGCCAAGGGCCTCGACGTGCTTGTCGCCACCCCGGGCCGTCTCGTCGACCATCTCGACTCGCGCGTCGGCCATCTCAGGGGCGTCGAGTTCTTCGTGCTCGATGAAGTCGATCAAATGCTCGATCTGGGCTTCGTCAAGTCGATCCGCCGCGTCGTGCGCGATCTGCCCAAGCAGCGTCAGAACCTGTTCTTCTCCGCCACCATGCCAACCGATATCCGTAAACTGGCGGGCGAGCTTTTGCACGATCCGCTCGAAGTCGCGGTCACGCCGATCGCCAAGACAGCGGACCGGGTGGAGCAGCAGGTCATCTTCGTCGACGGGCCGCGTAAGCGCGACATGCTGGTCGAATTGTTCAAGGACCCGGAAATGTCCAAGGTCATCGTCTTCACCCGCACCAAGCGCGGCGCTGACAAGGTCGCGATGACGCTGGATCAGGCCGGCATAGGCGCCCTCGCCATCCACGGCAACAAGAGCCAGGGCCAGCGCGAACGCGCGCTTGCGGCCTTCCGCGGCGGGCGCGCCCGCGCCATGGTCGCCACCGACATCGCCGCGCGCGGTATCGATATCGACGGGGTCACCCATGTCGTGAACTTTGAAATGCCGGAAGTCGCCGAAGCCTATGTCCACCGGATCGGGCGCACCGCCCGCGCCGGCCACGAGGGCAACGCGATCTCGCTGGTCGACGGCACCGAGCGCGACTTGTTGAAGAACATCGAACGCCTGACCCGGCTGCGCATCTTCACCCACGATCGGCGCGGCGTGAACGGCCCGACGCCCGCCCCGGTGATTCGCAAGGCGGAGACGCTTGCTGCGCCCGACCGGCCGCATCACACGCCGCATAATGATCCGCGCACGCCGGGCGTGCGTTCCGGCCAGCCGCACCGCGCCCGCCAGGGCCAGCGCGCCAGGCCGGCCTATCAGGCCAAGAGCGGCCCGGCGCGGTAACACGCCGAGACTGGAGCGCCTTCAGCCGCTGAGGCGCTCCACCTTGCTCACCACGCTCTTGCCGCGCAGTTGCGACAGGACCGCGTTGAGGTGTTTGATGTCCCAGACTTCCAGATCGATGCGCATCTCGCGAAAGTCGGCGGCGCGCGGCACGAGCACAATATTGTCGATATTGGCGCCCGCCTCGCCGATTGTCGTCGCAACCACGCCAAGCGCGCCCGGCTCGTTGATGACCGTGACGACGATCTGCGTGGGATAGAGCGCCTTGCGTTCGTGGTCGAGGTCCCAGCGCACGTCGAGCCATTGCTCCGGCTTGTCGTCGTAGGCCATCAGCGCGGGCGAATGGATGGGATAGATGGTGATCCCCTCCCCCGGGGTTCGAATGCCGACAATGCGCTCTCCCGGCACAGCCCCGCCCTTGGGCGCGAAGCGAACCGGCATGTCGGCTTCGATGCCGCGCAGCGGCATGGCGGGCGCCGGCCCGCCGCCTTCGGGTACTTTGAAGACGAGATTGGCGACGCTGTTCAGGCCGAACCAGCCGCTTTCGTTCTGCGCCGGCGCGGGGCCCGCCTTGCGCTCCTCTTTGAAGTCGGGATGAATCGCGCGCACGACATCGGCTGAAAACATCTCGCCGCGCCCGACGCCGACGAACACGTCATCGATTGAAGCGCGCGCCAGTCGCGGCAATGCCGCCTTCAGCTTTTCGAGCGTGAATTTACGCCCGGCGCGCTGGAAAGCGCCCTCGATAATCTGCCGCCCCAGGCCCGCATATTGGGCCTTGACGGCTTCACGCGTGGCGCGCCGGATCGCGGCGCGAGCCCGGCCCGTGACGACGACCGAATCCCATGCCGCGGGCGGCGTGTGATTGTCCGAGCGCGCGATGACAACTTCATCGCCGTTATGCAGCGTCGAGATCAACGGCGCGATGCGGCCATTGATCTTGGCGCCAACCGCGGAATTGCCGACATCGGTATGCACGGCAAAGGCAAAATCGATCGCCGTGGCGCCGCGCGGCAAGGCGATAAGCCGCCCCTTTGGCGTGAAACAGAACACCTGATCCTGAAACAACTCGAGCTTGGTGTGCTCAAGGAACTTCTCCGAATCGTCGCTCGCCAGCGCTTCGATCGTCTGCCGCAAGCCGCGATACGCCCGGCTCTCGCTGGTATGGGTGGAATCGGGCGCGCCCGACGTGTCCTTGTAAAGCGCGTGCGCGGCGATGCCGTATTCGGCGATCTCGTGCATGTCGTGGGTGCGAATCTGCAATTCGACGCGCTGGCTGCCCGGCCCGATCACCGTCGTGTGGATCGAACGGTAGTCGTTCTGCTTTGGCGTCGAGATATAGTCCTTGAAACGCCCCGGTACGGTCGGCCATGTCGTATGGGCGACGCCAACCGCCGCGTAGCAATCGGGAATTGATTCGACGATGATGCGGAAGCCGTAGATGTCGGAAAGCTGCTCGAAGGCGATCGACCGGCGCTCCATCTTGCGCCAGATAGAGTAGGCTTGTTTCTGCCGCCCCTTGACCTCGACCTTGATGCCACGCCGGTCGAACTGGTCCTTGAGCTCCATTTCAATGCGGGCGATCAGCGCGCCGTTCTTTGTCTTGAGGTCCTCGAGGCGCGTCAAAATCAGCTTGTGCGCGTCCGGCATCAATTGACGAAACGCCAGGTCTTCGAGCTCGCTGCGCATGCCTTGCATGCCCATGCGCCCGGCAAGCGGCGCGTAAATGTCGAGCGTCTCTTGCGCGATCCGGTCACGTTTCTCCATCGGCATATATTTGAGCGTCCGCATATTGTGCAGGCGGTCGGCGAGCTTGATCATCAGCACGCGCACATCGTCCGCGATCGCAAGCAGCAACTTGCGGAAATTCTCGGCCTGCTGGGCATGTTTCGAGACGAGATCGAGCTTTTTCAGCTTGGTCAGGCCATCGACAAGCGCGCCGATTTCCTTGCCAAAGATCGAGTCGATTTCCTCGCGCGTCGCCTCGGTGTCCTCAATCGTGTCGTGCAGGACGGCGGCGACGATCGTCGCATCGTCGAGCTTGAGGTCGGTCAGAATCGCCGCGACTTCGAGAGGATGCGAGAAGAACGGATCGCCGGACGCGCGCTTTTGCGCCCCATGCGCTTGCATTGCATAGACGTATGCGCGGTTAAGCAAATCCTCGTTCGTGTCCGGATTGTACTTTCGGACCCGATCGACCAGTTCATACTGCCGCATCATCGCTTGGGTTGGCCTCGCAAGGGCCGGCTCGCCGCGCGCCCTTGTCGCAGTATCGGTGCCCGGCACAAGGTGTGCAAGCGCGAGTTCGGCCTCAGCCCAACCATATTGCCCATCGATCGCTGCAACTGCTCGCGCGTCACTCCTCGGGGCTCGCTATTCCAGCGCCAGCGCGGTCTGCACATCGCTCGGATCGTAAGAACCCGACAGGACGGCGTTGAGCTTGGAGCGATCGAGCTCATTCTCCCAGGCCGACACCACGACAGTGGCGACGCCATTGCCGACGATATTGGTCAGCGCACGGCATTCGCTCATGAACTTGTCGATGCCGAATATCATCGCCATGCCCGGCACCAGCGCGGGGTTGACCGTGCCAAGCGTCGCCGCCAGCGTGATAAAGCCAGACCCGGTGACGCCGCTCGCGCCCTTCGAAGTCAGCATCGCGACGCCCAGAATGGTGACTTGCTCGCCCCACGACAGGGTGACGCCAAGAGCCTGCGCGATGAACAGCGTAGCAAGCGTCATGTAGATGTTGGTGCCGTCGAGGTTGAAAGAATAACCTGTCGGCACCACCAGGCCGACGACGGATTTCGAGCAGCCGAGATGCTCAAGCTTCGCCATCAATTGCGGCAGCGCGCTTTCCGACGAACTGGTGCCGACCACCAGCAGGATCTCATCCTTGATATAGGCGATGAACTTGAAAATGCTGAAGCCAGCGACCCGCGCAATGGCTCCCAGCACGATGATGATGAACAAAATTGCGGTGAGGTAGAAGCAACCGATCAAGAAGACCAGATTGCCCAGGACTTTCGGCCCGTAAAAGCCGACCGTATAGGCCATCGCGCCAAATGCTCCGATTGGCGCGGCCTTCATCACAATGGCGATCACGCCGAATATTGCGTGGGTCAATTGGTCGATACCGTCGCGAAGCCCCTTGGCGCGATCGCCCATGAACATCAGGGCGAAGCCAAACAAGATCGAGAACAGCAACACCTGCAAGATGTCGCCTCTGGCGAAGGCGCCGACTACTGAGTCCGGGATAATGTTGAGGATGAAATCGACCGACTTGGTCTTAGTGGCGGCTTCAAGATAGGTCGCCACAGCGCCCGCATCCGCCTTGCCCGCGACGCCGACGCCGGGCTGCGCGACATTGGCGACGATGAGGCCGATCAGCAGCGCGAAGGTCGAGACGATTTCGAAATAGACGAGCGCCTTGACGCCGACGCGGCCGACCTTACGCGCGTCCTGGATATGCGAAATTCCCGACGCGACGGTGCAGAAAATGATCGGCGCGATGACCATCTTGATGAGCTTGACGAACCCATCGCCGAGCGCCTTGAACCACTCATTCTTAGCTATTTCCGGCGCCAGCCATCCCAACAAGGCGCCCAGCACGACCGCCGCAAGCACCTGCACATAGAGCTGTTTGTATAGCGGTTTGGACGCGCTCGCGGCGCTGGCCATGACGCTCATCCTGATCCCCCCGGATATGTATTGTTGTTATGGATTTATCGCACGAAAGTTACAAGGCCCGACGACCTGGCGGACATGGCGGCGACGGGAACGTGTCGCGGCCGGGCGGCATTGATGTAGACGATCCGCCGAGGCAGCCGAGTGCGGACCCAACAGCGGCAATCCGGTCAGCCGCCCATTGGACCGGACGAACGCAATGACACCGGGTGCGCCGTCGTATGCTACTTGCGCGGCGGCGCCTGCGAGAGATCGGCGATATTGTGTTCGCAGTGCGTGCCGTCCTCGTGCTTTGAGGCGATCTGGCCGCGCTCGACACGCTCCGAGAAAGCGGTATTGCCGCCCGCTGCCAGAACCCTCGCCTGCGCCAGCCATTCCTCGCGGTCGATACGGCCGGGAAACGCGAGATAGCTTCCAACCCACAAGACGTTTTCGTGCGTCCACTCCGCGATCTGGGCGAAATGCCATATGCCGAGCGCGTGCAGACGGCCTTCGTTCTGCGGGCCAATTCCGCGAATGCGCTTGAGATCGTCGGCGCCGCCCTGGCGTGGCGTTGCAAACCCCGGCGGCCTGACGCCAGCGTGATCATGTTCGCCCGCAACCGCGGCAGCGGGCGGAGGGTCGGGCGGCGCGACGGGGACGGCCAAAGGCGCCCGGGCTGGAGCGGGCGGCGGCGGGGCGGCGGCTGGAGCCGGCGGGCTCGCGATCGGACGGACGGGCGTTGGCGGGGCAGGCTTCACCGGCGTTATAGCAATCGCCGTGGGCTGCGCGGCAAAGACGCTCTGGAGCCAACCGCCCACAAGGCAACCTGCCGCGTAGGCCGCAAAGAAGAATAACGCCGTCTCAAGCCAGAAGCTGACGCGTCCGGGAAGCAGATGGAGAATGGCGACCGCCAGTCCGACGACCCAGGCGATCAGGGCCCAGCGAAACCAACCGGCAAACCACGAGGATTCAACGCCACGCTTCCATGTCATCCAGCCGACAATGGTTCCAAGGAGCAAGGCGAGGGTAAGCCAGAGCCAGAGAAGCGAAAAATCGTAAAACACGTGCGCCCCCAAAATTCGCGCCTAGACCGGCGCAGGCTAATAAATTCTTCGCTGCAATAACGTCGCTTTACTCTTTCACTAAAATTTCAATGCGGCGGTTCAGCGCGCGACCGACCTCCGTGTCATTCGGGGCAATCGGACGCGAGGCTCCAAAGCCGACCGCGCTAAGGCGGCCCGAGTCGACGCCCGCCTTGACGAGGTAGGCGACGACAGCCTCCGCCCGAGCCTTTGACAGCGCGAGATTGAAATCGTCGGGACCATGCGAATCGGTATGGCCATCGATTTCGATGTGGCCTGTCGTGCAGCGCGACGCGACCGCCGCCAGGGCATTCAGCAACGGTTCGGACGTCTTGACGATTGTCGCCTGGCTCGAGTCGAACTCGATATGCTCACCATTCAATTGGGCTGACAAGCTGTTCTGGCAGGTCGCTATGTCCGGGATCGTCGGAGCCGATTCTGCGGCGGCAAGCGGCGCCGGCGCAGTCGCCGGCTGAGGCGCCTTGGCGGGCTTGGACGGCTCGGGCCGGTCGATCTTCAGCAGGGCAAGCGTCAATCCCGCCGGCACGGCAATCGCAGCGCCAGGCTCCGCGTCGGGCGCCGACCCGGCGACGGATACGCTGCTGTCCTTGAGCGAGGCCTCCCCGCTGGTAAGTCCCTTGAGTTCCCCAAAAAGGAAGTTTGTGGCGGCGGTGAAATCGATCCCGGGCGGCAGACCGCTCGCCAAAGTCGTTTCATTGATCACCGCGCGGCCGGGCGCGGTGGCTGCCGCTGCGCTCTCGATGGCGCTTCGCTCGGCGGAACTCGGAACACTGCCCGTGAGGTGAATGGCATCGGCGTTTTTGGTCGCTGCAAAAACAAACGGCTGCGCCGCGGCTGGCGTCACGTCAGCGCTCGACATTGTGAAGCCTGCCGGCATCGTCGCACCCGCCTTCGCCAATGCTTCCCACCCGCCAGGAGCCTTTGCGACGCCGGCAAGGGCGAGATTGTTGCCGGTCAGGACAGCGGAGCCGGCCTTGAGTTCAGCGAGCTGGGCGAGCGCGAAATTGGCCGCGGCGCCAAAGTCTCCTGCTGGCGCACCGCCGGCGATGGTCAGGCCATTGTCGATTGTGCTATCGGGGAAAAGAGCTTTGGCGCGCGCCTCAATGGCGCTTCGCGCGGCAACGGAATGCGCTTGGCCAGCCAGTTTAACTACACCATCTAAAGCACTCGCATTAAAGATAAATGGCATGGCGATCGGCGCCGCGATATCGACACCGGCGAGTTTGACGCCGGCTGGCGCTTTGTCGATCGCGACAAGCGCCCGCTCGTACGACGCCGCGTCCAGCGCCTCACCGGAAATCGTCAACGCCCCGTCGCTTATCGTCGCTGAGCCTTTCGACAGGAGGGCGAGCTGGCTCAGCGCGAACGCGCTGCCCGCAGCAAGAGCGGTCGATTCGCCTCGAGCATAACTCATGGCGTCTTTGACCTCGGCCCCTGGGATTGCCTTGGCGGCGGCGACGATCGCCGCCCGCGCGGCGGGATCGGGAGCGGCGCCCGAAAGCGTCAGCCTGTCGCCATCGCGCATCGCCGACCAAACGAAGGGCAAGGCAATCGGCGCCGCTATATCGGCTTTCGCTATCTTCACTCCGGACGGAAGCTTCGCCAGCGCCGCTGCAATCTTCTCGTAGGAAGCAGAATCGGGCGCTTCGCCTGAAATCGTCAAGGCGCCGTCGCTGAATTGCGCCGAGCCTCGCGAAACCAGTGCAAGCTGGTTCAAGGCGAAGACGGTGCTCGCGGCGAGGGTTGCCGTATCGCCTCTTGCGTAGGTCATGGCGTCGCTCACGAGCGCGTCGGGCGCCAACGTGGCCGCGGCGATGGTCGCCGCGCGCGCGTCCGGGTCGGGCGTCATACCGGCTAGGGTTATTTTTGTTCCTACGCGGGTAGCGGACCACACATAATGCTTGGCCACGACAATTGAATTCACCGAATCGATATTGACGAGCCGGACGCCCCGCACCGCGCCGACGGCATCGCGGGCGGTTTGCTCGCCGTTTTCGGCAAACGCCGAACCGGCTATCGAGACGTCGCGGCCGGAAACAGCGATACCCGGTTCGTCGAGTATTTTCGGGCCGAGCGCTGCGGCGCCGCGCGCCGTCAAATCGGCCTCGACCGGTCCGGTCTCATAGGCGGTGGCGGCAATCCAGATGATCGCCAGAGGCGCCAGACCGACGATCCATCGCTGTGGTTGCCGCGCCATGTCTTGCCCCCGATGAAATCGATAGCTCTCGCGTCGCCGGACATGAGTCGCCGCGCGATCCGCAATGCGGTTTGGCGCGACGTAACGGCGAAGGGCGGCAGCGAGTCAAGGCGCAAAGGACATCGGTCAAGCGCTGTTCGGCGGACTGGACATTGTCGGCTAGGGGTTCCGGCCCAAGCGTTCAGCCGATCGGTTGACGGGTCGAGGGCGGTTGCGCGGCGCTAGGGTTGACCGACCATATCGGGCCGACAATCCGCGAAAGGTTTTCAATGAAATTAGGGCGATGAGTGCGATTTTTCCGCGCATCCGCGCGCGGCAGTTACTTCAGGATCTAATAAGACATATTATATATGTTTTTTTATATCGCTTGCATGGTCCGCAACTTGCGATCGGCGCTCGGCTCGATCGTGGCGCGGACTCCACCGAACGAACTGCGCAGGCGCATTTGATATCACTGCCTGTTCACCACAAAAATCACGCACAAAAAAACCTCGAGGCTTGCGCCTCGAGGTTCTCTTTATCAACCGATCGATAAGATCAGAAGGTGCGGGCGATCGCGAGACGGCCGAAGAAGCCGTCCGATTTCGTCTGCCACGGAGTGCCGGGAAGCAGGGCCGTCGGCCGCGTTTCCTTGGCGCTCACGTAGATCGCGTCAAGCTGGAAATCCAGGTTGGTGACGGGATCCCAGTGAGCAATCGCGCCGCCCATCCAAGCGGTCAGCTTCTGCGGGATAAACGCCGCGCCGGAGCCGTAATCGATCTGGCCATAAGAAATCTCCGGCGAGATCGAGAACTGCGGGCTCAACACCCAGGTCAGATGCGAGGCGACCGACCAGCTTGTCGGCTCGATGAATCCGCCGCCCGCTGTGTCGTAGGCATCGGTGAACAAGAAGTTCGCGCCATTGCCGTTGAACGGAATCACGCCCGGAGCCGTCACGCCACCGAGAGCAAGCGCTCCGTGGCTATACGCGCCCTGAACCGTGAACTCGCTCTTTGGCCCGAGAGCCGGGAGGTTGATCTGCAGCAAGCCATTGACGCCGTAACCCCAGAAGTTCGTGCTGTCGCCATAGCCACCAGCGATGACGTTGGTGTTATGAGCCATAGCGGCAATCTTCGCCGCGCCCCAACCCTGCACAACTTCCAACTCCGCGCCGACGTCCGGATACTGAACGCCGTGATAGGTGTTGTTGAAGGTGAAAGAGGGCGCGAGCGGATTTGCGGCCAACGCGGTAGCGTCGGGCGCCAAAACGAACGAACCATTAGTGCGCTTGCCAACGCCATCCTGGACGAACACGGTGGCCGAGAAGCCGCCGCCGAACGCCGCCGTGTAGGCGAGGGTCGGGACAGTACCAGGATCCGGCGAGAAGTAATCGAGGTCGCCGGGGCCGTTGCCGAGGTCATAATAACTGCCGACGTCGCCAGCGGTGATGCCCGCCCACTTGATAAACGCATGGTCCATCGCGAAACCGGCGCCGAAGGTGCCGGGAAGCGTCGTTACGCCGCCACCGCCAGCATTGCGCTGGTTGCCTTCGAACTGCGCTTCGGCGACCAACGGCCCGTAAGCGGTGTTGGACGAGGCGGTGAACCCGAGATCTTCACGAGCGCCGAGCTCGAGATTGTCGCGGGTATTCGTCGGGTTGACCGTCTGCGTCAAGAAAGTCGTATTGCGCGGGTTAGGAACGCCGAGCGTTGTGCCATACAGGCGACCGTAGGTATAACCCGTGTTCGTCGAGCCGCCGATGACTTCGAACTTGACGTCGCCGAACAGCTTCAAGCAGGTGTCGGAGCCAGGAACGATAAACCCGGCCGTGCCGTTGACGTTACAAATCTTGACATAGTCCGCCGCGGGTGCAGCCTTCTTCGTGGGAAGATCGGCAGCCTGGGCGCCGGCGACCGCAACAATACCTGCTGCCGAGCCGAGCAAAATGCTCTTAATGAGCGTCATTATGACCTCCAGTGATTGAACCGTATGGGAGTTGGTTGATACCTTGAACCGGAAACTCGCCGACCCCTAAGGGCCCACTGCAGCATCTGGTATTGAGCGCCCCTATTCCCGTTGACCCGGACTGTCCCCGCTTTGATATGGTTCCCCCAGCCAAAGCATTTCTAGTCCGATGCGCGATCGGGAAGACCCCGTTCACATTCCGCAACATACCCGGCAAGCGCCCGTTCGCAAACTAACAAATGCCTGAAATCAGCCTCAAATCGCCTTTCGTGAATCCCTGTTGCAGAAAGGTCACGAAACAATTCGCGGGTTCAATTCTTAAGGTTTATCGTCAACGATATGATAATCCTGTCGTAACGTATTGATTTATAAGTGTATTAAAACAACAAGTTTAGGTTTGAACAAAGCGCTTCCGCGCCAAATTGCGACCGTGTTTCGCAGGTGCGAGATGCGCGTGGACGAACCCAATTTTCGTGGGTTTTTGGTGTTTGATCGCCTTGATTTAGCGCTCGCTTCTCCTCCGACGCGGGAGAATCGGCGTCCAACGCGCCTTTACGCCCGCTTCGACGGCTCCGCGATTCGGGCTTCGATCACCACAAAAGCCTGCGCAAATGGGTGCTCGTCGGTAATCGTGAGATGGATGAAGGCCTCGCAACCCTGCGGCGTGATCGCCGCCAATCTGGCCGCGGCGCCGTTGGTCAGGCGCATAGTCGGCTGCCCGGTGGGGAGGTTCACGACGCCCATATCGCGCCAGAACACGCCATGGCGCAGGCCGGTGCCGAGCGCCTTGGCGCAGGCTTCCTTGGCGGCGAAGCGCTTGGCGTAGGAGGCGGCCCGCCCCGCCCGCCGCTCGGACCGGCGCCGTTCGATTTCGGTGAAGCAACGCGCGATGAAGCGCTCGCCGTGCCGTTCCAGCGTCTCCTCAATGCGGGTGATGTCGCAAAGGTCGCTGCCGATGCCAATAATCATTGTCGGTTACTTCGCCTGCCGGCGCCCCTCGTCCATTGCCGCGCGCATTGCCTTGACGGTGTGCGCCAGCCCGACAAAAACCGCCTCGCCGATCAGGAAATGACCGATGTTCAGTTCAACGATCTGCGGCAGCGCGGCGATCGTACGGGCGGTGGCGTAATCGAGGCCGTGACCGGCGTGACATTCGAGGCCGAGGGCGGCGGTCAAAGCCGCGGCGGCGCGAAGACGCTCAAATTCCTGGTTAGCACGCTCGCTCTCGCCTTGCGTGACGGCGTCGCACCATGCGCCCGTATGCAACTCGACGACCGGCGCGCCCAGCGAAACGGCGGCGCGCAACGATTCCTCCGATGGCTCGATGAACAACGAAACCCGGATTCCCGCGCGCATGAGTTCAGCGACGAACGGCTTGAGATGGTCGTGGCCGCCAGTGACGTTCAGACCGCCTTCCGTCGTGCGTTCGGTGCGCTTTTCGGGTACGAGGCAGCAAGCGTGCGGCTTGGTGCGCAAGGCGATGTCAAGCATCTGCTCGGTCGCCGCCATTTCGAAATTGAGCGGTTTGGTAATATCGCGTTTCAACCGCGCCATATCGTCGTCGTGGATATGGCGGCGGTCCTCGCGCAAATGCGCGGTAATGCCGTCGGCGCCCGCCTCAATCGCCAGCAGCGCGGCGCGCAACGGATCGGGAACCGCCCCGCCCCGCGCGTTGCGGATGGTCGCGACGTGATCGACATTTACCCCGAGGCGCAACCCGGCCATTGGCGGTTTCCTTTGTGCGAAAGATCAGGCCGACCCGACGGCGGCGCGGCTGCCCGGCTTGATCGGCGGGATCGCGGCAAGCTCGGGCGGCAGCGCGTCGGGCGCATAAGTCGGAATATCCAGCGTCGCCAACGCGACGCGTTTGACGCCGATGTCGGCCTTGCCGCCCGAGCGATCGATCAGGCAGGCCGCGCCGACGATTTTTCCCGGATGTTCGGCGATCGCCGCAAGGCATTCGCGCGAGGAAAGACCCGTCGTGATGATGTCCTCGACCATCAGAACGCGCGCGCCGGGCGCGATGGCGAAACCCCGGCGCAACTTGAAAACCCCGTCTTCGCGCTCGACAAAAATCGCCTTGGCGCCAAGCCAGCGCGCGGTCTCGTAGCCCGGCACAATGCCGCCAAGCGCTGGCGAAACGACGACATCGATTTCGCCGAAAGCCTGGCGCGCCAGTTGAGCAAGCGCCCGGCACAGCTTTTCAGTCCGCGCCGGATCCTGGAAGACAAACATTTTTTGCAGGAAGACTGGCGAACGCAGGCCCGAAGAGAGGATAAAATGCCCCTCCAGCAACGCGCCCGCGCTGCGAAATTCGTCCAGGACTTGGGTTTGGGTCAGGGTATGAGATTCGGCCATGCGTCGTCATAGCAGGGCTCGCGCCAACGCTAAAGCCTTTGACCGCGCCGAGGTTTTCACAGCAAACAGATTGAAAGCGAACTGACACGAGGGCTTCGATGCCGAATTTCGAAACTGCGCATCTGCCCGAGAACCCCGATGCGATTGCGCCCGACGGGGCGCGTGTGCGCCTGCTTGCGGCGCTCGGCGGCGGCAGTTTCGCGCATTTCGAATTGCCCGCAGGCGCGATATCGCGGGCGGTGAAGCATCGCAGCGTCGAGGAAATCTGGTTCATCCAGAGTGGCAAAGGCCGCATCTGGCGCAAAAGCGCTCATCAGGAAAGCGTCGTCGCCATCGCAAGCGGCGATTGCCTGACGTTTCCCCTTGGCGTCGCATTTCAATACGAGGCGGACGGCGACGAGCAGCTTGCTTTTGTCGCCGTCACGATGCCGCCGTGGCCTGGCGCGGATGAAGCGATCTTTGTCGACGGGCCGTGGCGCGCCAGCGTTGACAGCGGTGGCAATTGATCGACGACGCCGGCGCCCCGCCCCCGCGAATCGCGGAGGCAGGGCGCGCGCTATCACGCTACAGCGCTGAGCGGCATTTCGGTCGAGGTGGCTTGTTCGATCCGCGCCAGATTAAACGCCGCGTTGAGCCGCGTCGCGGCGTCGGCGATGTTCTGCTTGGTATGCTTGGCCATCACCTGCATGCGGAACCTCGCGGCGCCCTTCGAAACGGCAGGATATTCGACCAGGTTTGACAGCAAGCCAAGCTCGGGCAGACGACGACTGGCGAGACGGGCGAGGCTCTCCGTGCCCATCTTGACCGCGACGATCGCCGACGGGTCGCCATAGTAATCCATTCCCTTGGCCTTCAGCGCGCTGTGAAGTTCCAGAATGTTCGACATCAATTCGGCGCGCCGCGTTTTGCCTTCCGCCGAATCGACAATTTCGAAGGCCTTGAGCACGACGGCGGCCTGCACTTGCGACAGCGCGTTCGAGAACGTCGCTGGCGGGCTGTAGAAGCGAAGATACTCCTTCACCGCGCGGCTGCGGCAAGCGACAAACCCGCCATTCGAAGCGAAAGTTTTGGAGAAACTGCCCATCACCAGATCGACCTTGCCAAGCATGTCCTGCATGCCGATGTGGCCGCGGCCATCCTCGCCGAGGGCGCCCAGATCGTGCGCCACGTCGACAAGCAGCGTCGCGTTGTATTCGTGGCAAAGCTCCTGCAACGCCATGATGTTCGGCGTATCCGAGTCCATCGAGAACAGGCCTTCGGTGACGACCATGATGCCGTTTTCGGCGTCCTTGGAGCGGATCGTCCGCAGCCAGTGGCGGCAGTGATCGACGTCGAGATGGCGGTGCATATAGATGTTGCGCGTCGCTGCGTTTGCGCCTTCCTGCAAGCATGTGTGCGCGAGGGCGTCGATCACGATGTGGTCGGCGGAGCGAACCAAACCGCGAATAGCGCCGTAGCCAGCCGCCCAACCCGTCGGAAACAACACCGCTTCCTCCATGTTGAGGAAGTCGGCGATGCGACGCTCGAGCAGGACAGAATGCGCGGTGTTGCCAACCAGCGCGGCCGATCCCGCGCTGTGAACGCCGTACCGCTGCACCGCGTCGACAGCGGTCGCCTTGATCGCCTCGCTTGACGAAAGGCTGAGATAATCCTGGGAGGCGAAATTGACCCCGTTCATCGCCATGCCGCGATCGTCCTGCGCCGCGCAATAGGCCGTCGGGCCCGCCTGCGTCGAACGCGAAAATGGCCAAACGCCATTTTGGCGGCGCAAGTCCTGCCATTGATAGAAACCGCTGACGCGGGACAACAAATCTGTTCCCTTGGGAACCCTAAAATCCCGCATGCTGCCGCTCAACGCTGCGGCGGGGACCGTATTGTAAACTTGCTCCGACATGACTGCTCCTGCTTCCCGACAAATTGCTTTTTTTTGAATTTTGTCGAGATCAGGTTTGGCCCCGGCGATTTAACAAACTTTTGCCGCTCACTCCGATCGGGCCGTCAAACGTTCATACCGAAACAATTCGTATTTCCGTAGTTACCAAGCAATCAAGCAGAACGATAATTGAGAGTAAAACTGCAGTAGGATTTGGCGCCGATAATTCCGCTGTCGCGCTAGTCCGGGCGCCAAATGCCACGAGAACCGGTTCCGACAATTGCAGAATTTGAATTCCTGGCGAGCGGCCCGGCGCGCCTCAAAGACGCCGGTTTCGAAAGCTCGAGCCGGCGTGCGCGCCTGACTTAAAGTTCGTCGATTCGATTGAGCAGCGCGGACACTTGCGAGGCAGGCACCGGCATCGAGAAGAACCGACCCTGCACTTCCGTGCATCCCTTGACGACCAGGCATTCGATCTGTTCTTCGGTCTCCACGCCCTCCGCGGCGGTCGACATGCCGAAACTCAGACCAAGCCCGGTTATAGCGCTCACAATGGTCTGGCTGCGCCCGTCGTTGGAGAGATTCTGGATGAACGATTGATCGATCTTGATCTTGTCGAAAGGAAAGCTTCTCAAATAGCTCAAGCTCGAAAAGCCGGTGCCGAAATCGTCCATCGAGATCCTCACGCCGAGCTCACGCAACTGCTGCAGCACCTGCACATTGCGATCGGTCCGGTCGAGCAGCACAGCTTCGGTAATCTCAAGCTCGAGACGCGAGGGCGCCAAGCCGGAAGTTGCGAGCGCGCTGACAACGACGGCCACCAGATTGCCGCGCTGAAACTGCACCGGCGAGAGGTTTACGGCGATACGAATGTGCGCTGGCCACTTCATCGCCTCCGCGCAGGCTTCGCGCAGAACCCACTCGCCCAACTGAATGATCAGGCCAGTATCTTCGGCGACAGGAATGAATTCGGCGGGCGGAATCATTCCGCGCTCGGCATGCGGCCAGCGCAGCAGCGCCTCAAAGCCCGTCACGTGCCGCGTTTCCATCGACACAAGCGGTTGGTAGTGCAGTGCGAAACCGCCGGTCATCAGGGTGTGCCGCATCTCGCTCTTGAGCCGCAACGCCGCTTGCGCGGTGATATCCATCTCAGGATCGAACATACGGAACGCACCCGGCGCCGCGGAGCCGCGTCCGTCCGCCTTAGAGCGATACATCGCCAGATCGGCGCATTTCAGCAGGTTCTCGACGCTGTCGTCGTCGCCGTTGCTGACGGCGATTCCGATACTCGCGCTGACAAGCAGATTATGGTTATCGATGCGGCACGGTTCGTTGACGATCTCGACGATCTTGTTAGCCAGTGAAATTGCCTGGTCCGGCGTGTTACTTGGCGTCTGCATGATGGCGAACTCGTCGCCGCCAAGGCGCGCAATCAGCACATTCTCGGGCAGATTGTCGCGCATGCGCACCGAAAGGACTTTCAGCAAGGCGTCGCCGATCGAATGGCCGAGCGTATCGTTGACGTTCTTGAAGCCGTCGAGGTCGATAAAAAGAATCGCCAGGCGCTCATGCGTCAGTTGCGAAACCTTCAGGGCGTTCTGCAACTCTTCGCGAAACAACATCCGGTTGCCGAGGCCAGTCAGGGCGTCGTGATAGGCGAGATATTGCGAGCGCGCTTCCGAGATTTCGCGGTTGGCGATTTCGCTCTTCAACTGTTGATTGATTTCGGAGAGCCGTGCCGTACGCTCGATGACGCGCTGCTCAAGGCGCTCGTTGGTTTGGTTCAAAGCTTCGTAGGCCGAAGCCAGCGCTTCGGTCGCGAGTTTACGTTCGACTTGCACGTTGACGCGCGCCAATGCGACCGCGAAGTCCACAGGTTTGGCGACATAGTCGTTGGCGCCAATTTCGAGGGCGCCGACGATATCGGTGCTGGTGTTGTTGGCCGTGACCATGATGACGGGCAGCGAAGCGCCCGATCGCGTTGCACGAATCTTGCGAAGCACTTCAAGGCCGCTCATATCGGGCATGATGACGTCCAACAGCACAACGTCGAAGGCTTCAGAATTGATGATTTCTAGCGCCCTCGCGCCACAATCGGCTTCGACGACATCGAAATTGCGACGCTGAAAGCGACGCGCCAGGATGATGCGATTGTCGGCGATGTCATCAACAATCAGCAGGCGCGGCTTGCGGCTTTCGCCAGGCGCCGCGACGATCGGAACCGGCCGGGCCATCGAAACAACGCTACTGGGACTTTTGGCGATCGGAGTGGACATTTTGGCCTCAGTTCTCAAACGCGAACGCAAGGGATGGAACCCCAGCCGCGCCG
>JAYUFK010000268.1:0-11215 GCA_043739325.1 Methylocapsa sp.
GATCCCGGAATCGGCGGCAAACCGCGCCGCTGCGTCGCGCAACTGATTGGGAGCGGGGGAATCTTCCGCATCGTAGACGACAACGTACTGGCCGCGTACGAACGGGAGGGCCACATTCAGCGCGCGCGGCTTGGTCGAAGGTTCTCCTGGCGGCGCGACGATCACGTCATAGCGCGCCGGCAAGCGCATGCGGGCGATCGCCGTTAGTGTCGCGGTGTCGCGCTTTTCGACGACAAGCTTGATGTCGAGCTTGCCGCGGGGATAGTCCGGTATTATGGCGCAGACGCCACAAGGCCAGCGCAATGAGCGCTGCCCGGCGATTCACACTTTCCACTAGCCGAACTCCTGGCGCCCGTTGCGGAATCTTCCGCGCGGAGTCAGGAGTAGCGGCATGGGGAACTGGCGGTCTTTATTTACGTGGAGAAAGCTTCCGGGCCACGCCCTATGGGTGCTCGGCCTTGGTTGGAAGGGCCTCGATATACTCGGTCATTTTGACATGGCTCAGAGAGTTGTTGAGGCCATGGGCGGGACGCCGGCGATGATTGCTAGCGTTCTTTCCTCAACATGGACCAGCGTCGCGCTTGTAGTAGCCGGTATCGGCTACATCGTTCTTGTCGGCGAGCCAGAAAAGGGCGTCCAACGGCACCATTGGTGGCCGTATGTGGGATGGGCAATTTTTGCTTTCTCAGTCGCATCTATGGTGTCCGTGGTTATCTACGGCGCGAATGAATTGTTTATCCGAAAGGAAATAGCCAAGGGTATCGTCGGAATTCCCAGAAACACACCAGACGAGAACAACCCGAACAGACCACAAATTCCGCTAGAAACTGGCGATAGGTCGATACAGCCAGATCAATTCAGAATATTGATGGTAGAATTTAACAAAATAAGAGATTCTCTACCCATTCTGAATGTGTGTACTACAGAATCCGACCAAGAATCTTTGGTGCTACGACAACAGTTTTTTGTACTTCTGAATAGAAGCGGCGTAGTGTGGAGTCAGTGCGGTTTAGTGCCAAGCGGACCAGATGACGTAGGGTTTATAATATACGTGGCTTCGCTAGAGAAAATCCCGCCTGCGGCGGAACAATTTAGAGAGGCTTTGGAAATAGCTAATATGCATCCGCAAATTAAAGAGATAGGCAACCAAAATAAGATAATGCAGTTGGAGAACATGATAAGAAACGCTGCTTCGGGTTTCGTTTTTTATATTGCCCCTAAGCCGATCCGCTGGCGCTAAATATCCTCGATGCTAAGATTCTGTTTTCCAATAGCCTTGAGCGTAGCAAGCAAGAACGTTGCGGGAAAGCTGCCGCGACTGAGCTTGTTCGTCACGGAGGAAGTTGTTTCCGGCAACCCCATTTCAGTCAGACGCTTCGCCAGTTCTTCGTAGCTAACATCCGCGCGTTTCAATTCCGCCTTGAGCAGCCGCTTCGCCCGATTGATCCATTCCAGTTCCGTTTCGATGATGCCTGCCATTCGATCCTCGCGAAAAGAAGAGAGACCTATCATATTCGCGATTTTCCTCTTGACAAGGCCTACATAAACTCTCATATTCGCGATGTCACTCGCGGATATAAGAGCCTTGTCGCAGCATTTCCTCCTTTCCCGTCCCGCCAAGAGCCTTAGCCTCGCTAAGGTCTTCCGCATGTCGGACGCCGAGGTCGATGGCACCTTCCGCAACATTCGCTGGGCGGCGACGGATGGCGCTCCGGTCTGCCCGACTTGCGGGACGCTTGGCGCCTACGAATGCAAGCGCCAGAACGGCTCAATGCGCTATCGCTGCCGCGACTGCCGGGGCGACTTCACCGTCACGTCGGGAACGCTGTTCGCTTCGCACAAACTGCCCCTGCGCGCCTATCTCGCGGCAATCGCGGTGTTCTGCAATGAAGTCAAAGGCAAGTCCGCCTTGGCGCTCTCTCGCGATCTGGGCGTTTCCTACAAGGCGGCGTTCGTCTTGCTCCACAAACTGCGCGAGGCGATGGCGGAAGAAATGAAGGGCCGCGTCGTCGGCGGCGAAGGCAAGATCGCGGAAGTCGACGGCGGTTATTTCGGCGGCTATCTCAAGCCCGCCAATCACCGCGAAAACCGCGTCGATCGCCGCTTGGCCCGCAACCAGACCGGCAAGCGCAAGGTTGTCGTCATCGTTCGCGAGCGTAACGGCAATTCAGTCCCGGCGGTGTTTCGCACGGAAGGCCAAGCGCAATCATGGATCAAGGCGCGCATCGCCAAGGGAACCGTCGTCAATGCCGACGAAGCAACCTCTTGGGATAATCTTCACGGCGCATTCGAATTGAAGCGCATCAATCACGAGGAAGCCTACAGCTTCGACGGCGCTTGCACGAATTGGGCGGAAGAATATTTCAGCCGTTTGCGCCGCGCCGAAATCGGCATTCATCATCATATCGCAGGATCGTATCTCCTGCGCTACGCCCAAGAGAGTTCATGGCGCGAGGATCACCGCCGCATGCCGAACGGGGATCAAGTCACGCGCATTGCCGGGTTGGCCTTGGGCAAACGCACGTCGCCCGATTTCGTCGGATACTGGCAGAGGCACTTGGCGGCTAACTAGCAATCGTCTCAATCTGCTGTTATGCTTCGGTGGGGTAAGGATCATGCGCGTTATTTGGATTTGCCTATTTTTCGCTGTTTTGACGGGGTGCGTTACAAGCTATGCCGGCAATGACGCCAATGTCTACGGTAGTCCTTTCGGCCAACGGGTAGTAGGGAACGAGGCTTATGTGACTGTCTCAAATGTCTGGAATGAGATGGATGGCCTGCCGCTCGCAGAGAAACACTGCGGCACATTTGGTAAATTAGCGCGGTTTAGCCGAATGGAGCCATACCGCGCCGTCTACGATTGTGTGCGGGTGTAATTCTTGGTGAGTGATGGTAAGGGGATGGCAGTCCCCTCTTGATCGACATTCACAGCGCCTCAAGCCGCTATCCCAAGATCGCGCGTGGAGCGCTTTGTTCAATGTCAAACCGAGATGCACCTACCGTTACATTTAAGAAGCTCACGATTGGGATCGAGGCTGCGGGTATCCGTGTATCGCTTGAGGGGTTTGTGCCGCTTGCATTAGTGCCTGACCAAGCGCGAGAATTTCAGCCCGAAGCCCGGCGTCTGTGTCTTGAGCGGATAGCGGCGGAATTCCCAGCATTGTTATCTCAGAATTCTTTGTTCCATACTGAATCCGCAACGTAACGCCGATCACGTTGTTTGTGGACATATCACGGTCAAAGGCCTCAATGAACACAGTCGCCATTGGCTCCCTCCATCATTTTTGAGGGATCAAACCACGACGCCACTTGCTGGTCGAATCAGTCACTCTTCGACGACATCGCCCAAACCCGCGCACCTTTGATCTTCCCTTCACCTTCGATCAACCCGCGTCGCCATTGCTGGCGCAGCGCGTGTATCATCCGCTGCGCCATAGCGTGCGCTAGAACCTTGTCGCCGGTATCCAAGCCCTTTGCCGCCATGACGTGCAAGGCTAGTTCTTTGGTCGTCTTTGGCCCGCTGGCGAGGGCTTCCTTGCAAAGCGTGATTATCTCGCCTCTGGCGAACATGCGGTGCGTATCGACATAAGATGACAAGTCCTCGCCATCGCCGCTCGCCTCAAAGATCGCAATGCAGGCGGTCACATGCGAAAGATCGGCGCGGGCTTGCGCGATGCGCTTTTCGTAAAGCGTGATTGACGCCTGAATCTCGGCGCGCTTTGAGCGAAGCGTTGTGACTGTGCGTATCTCGGCCATGCGCCAAATCTAGGCGGCGAGGCGATGGATTTCTTGTGGCGTCTGCGCCATAATACCGGGATAGTCGATCGCATCGAGCGCCGCGATGAGCCGCGGAACGCCGCCGGCCTCTTCGTAAAGCGGAACGATGATCGAATAAATCGGCAGATCCGTCTCGGCGAGGGGCGGGGCAGGAATCGGCGCCCTGTTGGCAGCCATGGCGGTCAACCTGATTGCGACCGCAGCGGCAAAAATGAGCCAGAGAACAACGGATACGAGCAGCGTCAGGACATGCGGCAGCGTCGAAGCGATCAGCGCCGCGACCCCCAGCGCGCCGATGGCGAAAGCCAATTGCCCGCCACTGGCGCCGGTGCGCGCGCTCAGCGTTGGATCAACCAGATCAAGACCGTTTGCCGCTTCGTGGGACAGGGCCTCGCCCATGCGCGCGCGCAATATCGCCGCCATCCGTTGTGGCGAGCAAATGGCAAATGTAGACGGCAACCTGCGCTGCTCGGCGGCCATCAGCAGTAGGCCTATCGCCTCGCCCCGCGGCGCAAGGACGACGCGCAATCCAAGTTTGTTGGGGGCGAGCGGCGCTATGCCGCTGGCCACGGCCTTGGCCGGCACAGTATTTGGACTAATGGCGAGCTCACCGCAAAAGTACGGCGCACGCAGATGGCGGGCGAGCGCGCGGTAAAAATCCTCTTCGCTCATCAGGCCTTCACCCAACAGCGCCTGTTCGCTGCTGACGCCGCAACGCGCTGCCTTCGTTGCCGCAAGTAACATTTCTGTGCTTGCGCCGTAGCTGGAAAGGAACGCAATTTGCGGAGCGAAGACGTTGGCGGAGGCGAGCGAACCGATCGAGACAGGTTCTCGACGCTCACGCGAGCTTTGTGGCCGCAAGTGCGGATCGTGCAGTGACAGCTTGTGAACGTAATCTGACACGCTACGCCAACCAATGCACAGCAGAAGAACGCGACTCGAGATAAGAAACCGCAAACCCGCTGGCGCCGGTTCCACCGCGAACCGGAAGGCTTTATAATCACGGTAAGCGGAAAAATTTCTCGGCACCAGATCCTATTCAATAACAGTAAAATGCGAATGTCATCATGATTCGACTGTTTATTGTTTCTTTATTTTGTTTCGCGCGGGCCTTGGGCTGTCTGGGGCCGTCGTTTCTGTTTGCGGAAGACCGGAGCGCCGCGATGCCGGGTTTCTGGGATCCCAACTTGCATCTGGATCGACCCGAACTGTCCGGGCTGCGCGCGATCCGGTTCCTGACCGAGGACGACAATCCTCCGCTGAATTTCGCTTTGGCCGACGGCTCTATCGCTGGTTTCAATGCGGATATGGCGCGGGCGATTTGCGAGGAGTTGCAGGTGGCGTGCACAATTCAGGCGCGCCGTTGGGACACGATGGCGGACTCGCTTTTGACCGGCAAGGGCGACGCGATAATTGCGTCAATAGCGGCAGGTCCCGCCGCTCGCGCGAAACTCGACTTCAGCCTGCCGTATTACCAAACCCCGGCGCGATTTGCGGTAAGGCGCGATGCGCCGTTGTTGGACGTCACGCCGAAAGGACTGACAGGCAAGAAGATTGGCGTCATTGCGGGCTCGGCCCATCGCGCGTTCATTGAGACTTTCTTTCCGCTTGCCACGGCCGTCGCTTTTTCCGATGCGAGCGCCCTGCACGACGCTTTGCGGAATAAGGAAGTCGACGCGCTGTTCGCCGACGGGCTCGCCTTGTCGATCTTGTTCGGCGCGTCTTCCGCCGATTGCTGTAATTTCACAGGCGGTCCTTACACAGAGAGCAAGTATTTTGGCGAGGGCGTTGGGATCGCGGTTCGCAAGGAAGATGCGGAACTACGGCATGCCCTCGACTGGGCCCTGGCGCGGCTTTGGTCGCGCGGAACCTACCGTGAGATATTCCTCAAGCACTTCCCGATAAGCTTCTACTAAGCTCGCCGTCGGAAAACTACGCTTTCGGCGCTTTGGGCTCGACGTGCCCGCCAAAGCCCTTCCGCATCGCCGAGATGATCTTTTCGGCGAAGGTATGCGTCTGGCGAGATCGAAATCTTGTATAGAGCGCTGCGGAGAGCACTTCCGCCGGAACCGCTTCCTCGATCGCCGCCATCAAGGTCCAGCGGCCTTCACCAGAATCCTCGATAAAGCCGGAGTAGGATTCGAGCGTATCCTCGTGCGCCAGCGCCGTGGCGGTCAGATCCAGCAGCCAAGAGGTGATCACGCTGCCGCGCCGCCACACTTCGGAGATATCAGCGAGGTTGAGCGAGAGGCGATTAGCTTCCGGGAGTTGCTCGCTGTCGGCATTGCGCAGAATGTCAAAGCCCTCGGCGTAGGCTTGCATCAGACCGTATTCGATGCCGTTGTGCACCATCTTGACGAAATGTCCCGCGCCACACGGGCCGACGCGCAAATAGCCTTCTTCGGCGCGTGGATCGTACTTATCCCGATTTGGCGTTTGCGGGACGCCGCCCCGGCCGGGCGCCAGCGCCCGGAAAATCGGGTCGAGGCGTTCGATAACCGCGGCGTCGCCGCCAATCATCATGCAGTAGCCGCGCTCCAGCCCCCAGACGCCGCCACTGGTGCCGACGTCAACATAATGCAGGCCATTCGCCGCCAGAGACTTGCCGCGCCGGATATCGTCCTGCCAGAAGCTGTTGCCGCCATCGATAATGACGTCGCCTTTCTCCAGAAGCGTGGACAACGTCTCGATCGTCTGCTCTGTCGCCGCACCAGCGGGCAGCATCACCCAGATCGCGCGCGGGGCCGCCATCGCCTTGACGAGGCTCGATAGCGAATCCTCGGCGGCGGCCCCTTCTTTGACAAGCGCGGCGCCCGGCGCCGGATCGCGGTCATAGACGAAGCATTCGTGGCCACTCAGCATAAGACGGCGCACGATATTCCCGCCCATCCGCCCCAACCCGATCATTCCGAGCTGCATATTCACCCCCCCTGGACTGGCGATGGTCCCGATGCTGCGTCAGTCCTTAGCGCGCTCTACGTAGGAGCCGTCTTCGGTCTGGATGACGATTCGTGTTCCCGCTGAAATGTGCGGAGGCACCATAATGCGCGCGCCGTTCGAAAGCTTGGCGGGCTTATATGACGAAGATGCGGTCTGCCCCTTCATCGCCGGCTCGGTTTCGACGATGTCCAGCGTCACGCGCGGCGGCAATTGGATGGCAACGGCATTTTCATTGAACATCGAAAGCAGGACTTTCATGCCTTCTTGCAGCCATTGCTTCTGATCGCCGATGACATCGTTGGAGACCTGAACCTGATCGTAGGTCTCGGCATTCATGAAGTGGTGACCGTCGCCATCGGAATACAGATAGTTGTAGTTCTTATCTTCGACGAAGGCCCGCTCAACCTGTTCGGTCGTCTTAAAGCGATCGGTGATCTTGACCCCATCCGCAAGGCGGCGCATGTCAATCTGGGTCGTCGGCGTACCTTTGCCGGGGTGGAAACTTTCGGCGGAGAGGACCACGCAGAGATTGCCGTCCTCTCGCTCGATGATGTTGCCTTTACGAATCGAGCTGGCGATAACTTTCACGAAAAACGTCCTCAAAATTGTCCGGCCAAAAGAATTGGCGGCTTGGCCTGCAAAACGCGCCCTTGCGCTCTTGCGGCGCGCAACATACCGATTTCGCCGTCAAAGGCCAGACGTGTTTGTCGGGCCGCCGCCCCTGGAGCTTTATTGTCCGAAACCGTTTTTTCCCGGCCTGCGTCGCCTTTCTGGTCAAAATCCCGCCATGCCGACCGTCGCCCACGGCTGGTCGCGCGGGGCCGGATCATGGCTGCGTTACGGGCGCATTTCGAAGCGGCGGGGCTCATCGAGGTTGAGCCGGCGATCCTTCAGGCCTCGCCCGGAAATGAGGCCCACTTGCATGGGTTCGAAGCAGAACTGATCGGAACCGACGCGGTCGCGCGCCGAGCCTATCTTCATACTTCTCCGGAATTTGCGATGAAGAAGCTGCTGGCGGCGGGGGAAGAGCGGATCTACGCTTTCTCCCGCGTTTTTCGCAACCGCGAGCGCGGCGCGTTGCATGCGCCGGAATTCACCATGCTGGAATGGTATCGCGTCGGCGCGCCTTACGAAGCGCTGATGCACGATTGCGCGGAAATCCTTGCGCTGGCCGCCCGGACCGCCGGCGCGGAGCGGTTTGAATTCCGCGGCCGTCGCTGCAACCCGCTTGCCCCGCCCGAGCGCTTGAGCGTTCGCGACGCCTTTCAACAGCACGCCGGGATCGATCTTTTCGCCAGCTTGCCGGCCGATCGGCGCGGGACGCCAGATCGCGCCCGGCTCGCCGCGCAGGCCGCCAACATCGGCGTCCGTGTCGCGGCTGACGATGGCTGGTCCGATATCTTCAGCCGCATTCTCAGCGAGAAGGTCGAACCGCAGCTTGGTCTTGGCCGCGCAACGTTGCTGTACGAATACCCCGTCAGCGAAGCAGCGCTGGCGCGGGTCAACGCCCGCGATCCGCGTGTCGCAGAGCGGTTCGAACTTTATGCCTGCGGCGTTGAACTCGCCAACGCGTTTGGCGAATTGACCGACGCCGCCGAGCAGCGCCGCCGCTTTGAGGGCGAGATGGCTGAGAAGCAGCGGGTTTACGGGCACGCCTATCCGCTCGATGAGGACTTTCTGGCCGCTCTCGAGCACATGCCGGAAGCCAGCGGCGCGGCGCTGGGCTTTGACCGCCTCGCCATGCTCGCCTGTGGCGCCAAGCGCATCGAGGACGTTCAGTGGACGCCGGTGTTCGATCCTGCCAAGGGGTCGCCCGCATGAACGCGCACGCAGCGCTGCTTGAAACCGCGCGTTCCGAACTTCACCGCGTTTTCGGTTTCCCGGAGTTCCGGCCGGGCCAGGAGGAGGTCATCGGCGCGGCGTTGCGCGGCGAGGATGTACTGGCGGTCATGCCGACAGGCAGCGGCAAGTCGCTTTGCTATCAATTGCCAGCGCTGGCGCGGCAGGGTCTGACGCTGGTCGTTTCGCCGCTGATCGCGCTGATGCGCGATCAGGTCGCCCAAATGCGCGAGCTTGGCGTCAACGCCGCCGCGCTGAATTCGTCGTCGGACGGACCGGAACGCCAGCGCATCGAGGCGGCCCTGCGCGGCCGCTCGCTGCGCCTGCTCTACATCGCGCCCGAGCGTCTGGCGCGCGATGACACGCTGGCGATGCTGCGCGACGCGGGAATCGATCTTCTGGCGATCGACGAGGCGCATTGCGTCTCGCAATGGGGTCACGATTTTCGACCGGAGTATCTGCGCTTGCGCGATCTCGCGCAGGCTCTGGGCGGCGTGCAGACAATCGCGGTGACCGCGACAGCGGACGAGCCGACCCGCGCCGACATTGTCGAGCGGTTGTTTATTCGTAAACCCCGCATCTTCGTGCGTTCCTTCGACCGGCCCAACCTGTTTCTGGCCATGCGGCCGAAGGCCAACGCGACGCGGCAATTGCTGGAGCGTCTTGACGCGCATCGCGGCGACAGCGGCATTATTTATTGCGCCTCGCGCCGCCGGACCGAGGAACTGGCGAGCGAACTGAGCGCCCAAGGGCGGCGCGCTTACCCCTATCATGCGGGGCTCGACCACGCGATGCGCTCGCACAATCAGGACACTTTCTTGCAGAACGACGGCGTGATCGTCTGCGCGACCGTGGCGTTCGGCATGGGCATCGACAAGCCAGACGTGCGCTTCGTCTTTCACGCGGATATGCCGGGCTCGATCGAGTCGTATTATCAGGAGATCGGCCGCGCCGGGCGCGATGGGTTGCCGGCGCAGACCTTCACGCTCTATGGCGCGGGAGACATCGAGCTGCGCCGCCGGCAGATCGCCGAGGGCGCGGCGCCTGACGAGCGTAAACGCATCGAGCAGCGCAAACTCGAGGACCTCGTGACGCTTTGCGAAACCGCGCAATGCCGGCGCCAGGTCCTGCTTGGGTTCTTTGGCGAGCAGTCGGCGCCGTGCGGCCATTGCGATGTTTGCAACGGCGCGGTGCGGCTCATCGACGGGCGGCTCGATGCGCAAAAGGCGATGTCGGCGGTGCTGCGCACTTCGGGGCGCTTCTTCATCGGCCATCTCGCCAATATTCTGGCGGGCAAGGAGACCGAGGCGGTTCAAAGATTCGAGCACAACAAGCTGAAGACCTTCGGCGTCGGCAAGGAGCGCTCGCCCGCCGACTGGCGCGGCGTGTTGCGGCAATTGATTTCCGCGCGGCTGGTCGAGCATGATCGAGGCGATCGCGACCGGCTTGTCGTCACTGAGGCGGGCCGCACGGTGCTGCGCGGCGAGGGCGAGTTCGCCCTGCGCGAGGATGTCGTCACGACGAAATCACGCGGCGCAAGGAAAGCGCCGGCGCTGCCGAGCGACCCCAATTCCGATCTGCTGGCGGCGCTGAAGGAGCTGCGCGGCGAGCTGGCGCGCAAGCAGAAGCAGCCGGCCTATGTGGTGTTTCCCGATCGCAGCCTGATCGAAATGGCCGAGCGCAAGCCGGGCACGATGGACGAACTGGCGGAGGTTCACGGCGTCGGCGCGGCCAAGTTGCAGAAATACGGCCGCGCGTTTCTCAATGTGATTGCCGGACATTCCGATGCCTGAATTACCCGAGGTCGAGACCGTCAGGCAGGGCCTCGCCCCGGCGCTGCTGGGCGCGCGGATCGAGCGCGTCGAACTGCGCAGGGCAAACCTGCGCTTCGCGTTTCCCGAGAGCTTCGTCGAGCGTCTCGAGAAGAAGCGCGTGCTGACCCTGACGCGGCGCGCCAAGTATATTCTCGCGGGCCTCGACTCCGGCGAAACGCTGGTTATGCATCTGGGCATGTCCGGCTCTTTTCGCGTCGAGGATTTCAGCGAGACAAGCCCCGGCGCGTTCCATCGCCAGCGCTCCAAACTCGCGGCGCACGATCATGTCGTGCTGCATCTGACGGGCGAGCGGCGCATCACCTACAATGATCCGCGGCGCTTCGGCTTCATGACGCTGGCGACGACAGCCGATCTGGCGACGCATCCGTTGTTGGCCGAGGTCGGCGTCGAGCCGCTTGGCGACGCGTTCGACGCCGCCGTTCTGGCGCGTCTGTTCGAAGGCAAGGCGGCGCCGTTGAAGGCAGCGCTGCTCGATCAGAAGTTGATTGCCGGACTTGGCAACATCTATGTCTGCGAGGCGCTGCACCGCGCCCGCATCTCGCCGCTGAATCCGGCCGGCGCCATCAAGCCGCGCAAGATCGCCGCCCTGGTGGCCGCCATCCGCGAGATCCTGCAGGAAGCGATCGAGGCCGGCGGCTCCACCCTGCGCGACTACGCCGGTGCTGACGGGGCCCTGGGCTATTTCCAGCACAGCTTCGAGGCCTATGGCCGCGAGGGCGATGCCTGCCACACGCCCCGCTGCCGCGGCGTGATCGCCCGAACCGTCCAGGGCGGCCGCTCCACCTTCTATTGTCCGGTTTGCCAGACGTGAGGGCGCCTTGGCT
>JAYUFK010000269.1:0-11147 GCA_043739325.1 Methylocapsa sp.
CCCTCATGCAAACCCTCATCGACTCCAAACCGCCCCCCGAAATCGGAAAACAAATCACAGCGTGAAAATGGCGCGGGCGCGGGATTTAGAATTGCTGGCGATACGCCAGATTTCTTGCACCGACCGGCGGATCAGTGTTGATGAGGCCTTTTGGCTTTCGGCTTCGTCGTCCGGTGGTTTGTTTTTGGGGGCGGCGCGGCATTCGCACGGTGACGGATGGCGGCCATCATGGCGAAGGCGAGCATGACGAGCGAGACGTGGCGATGCCAGCCTTGCCAGGATCGGGTCTCGTTGTGGTCGAGGCCCAGTTCATTCTTGGCCGTCTCAAAGCTGTCCTCGATCGCCCAGCGATGTCCTTCGACCTTGACCAGGGTTTCGATGCTGGTTGCCGCCGGACACCAAGTGGAGAAGAAGGCCATATCCCCATCGGCGATGTTGCGGCGGATCAGCAGCCCGCGGGTCCACAGGCCGGTTCGTTCGTCGTCATACTCGGCCGCGTCGAGATCGGCCAGTTCGCAATAGGCCCAGTCGTGGAGCCTTGCGCCTTTGGTTCCCTCGCCCGCCGATAGACGTTTCCATGACGAGGGATCGAGCGCCTGCGCGATTTGCGACGCCGTTCCGGCGATCGGCGGCGGTTTGCGGCATGATCGGAACAAGTGGTTGCCCGGCACGCCAAGCACGTAGCCCTTGCCGGCGCGCCGGAGCGCCTTCTCGATCTCGCCAACCCCGTAGACGGTGTCGGCCGCGACCCAGGCGAATGGCGCGCCCGCAGCAATCGCTCGGGCGATCATCGCAAGGGCAAGGCGAGGCTTGGTCGCAAAGCCGGTCCCTGCCGCCACGTGGGTCGCCGCCATCCGGGCCGGATCGTCCGTCCAGGCCTTGGGCAGATACAGCGCCCGGTCGATGAAGGCATGGCCATGGCGCGACACATAGGCGGCGAATACGCCGATCTGGCAATTCGTGATCTTGCCAGCCGACCCTGTGTATTGACGCCCGACCCCGCAGGACGATTTGCCTTGCTTGAGAAAGCCCGTCTCGTCAAGAACCAACACGGCGCCCGGATCGGCCAAGGTCTCCAGCGCATAATCGCGCACAATGTCGCGCAGCGCATCGGCGTCCCATCGACCTCGGCCCAAAATGGCCTGCTGGCACCATGGACCGGGATCGCCGGCCGCTTCCGCCCGCATCCAACCGGTCTTGCGCCGCTCAGCGCCCAGAAGCCCGTCAAGGAACTGCCCTGCCGACGCCGCCACCCGCTCTTGCGTTAACAAAGGCCGCATCCGACCCTTCACGTCTCGCAGCGACGACGCCCAAAGCTCAAGCGTCGTCTCGATCGATGCTCCCGTCATCCATGATCTCCGAATCATGGTGACAAATGGATTCAGAGATCGACGCGATACGCAACTGTAATGTTACTTCTACTGCGTCACGATGATTCCCGATAAGGCGTTTTTGGTTGCAAGGTTTGACAACACGGGCAGCGCATGAGGGTCCGGGCGAGGGCGACGGTGAGTTGTTTTCGGATTGTCGCGATCGAGTTTTTGATGCGCCGCTCTGGTCGGATCGGCGGCGCCTCGGGGTCTTGGACGGGTGGATACGCGAGATGTTTGGCGCCGCCGGGGGCCTGAGGGGGGAATCGCCGCTCGTTGGCGGATCAGGAAACCATAGGCGGCCCGGACGATTGCTATGCAATCGCCTTGAGATGCAAAGCGTTGCGTGGTGATGGAAGCCGCGCCATCCTCGCCCCTCGAAATGGGCGAGGCCGAGTTCGCTCTTCAATTCTTCGTAGTCGCGCTCGATGCGCCAGCGCAGTTTGGCGGTGTCGACGGGAACGTCGATGGGTGTGTCTTCGGGCAAGGTCGAAAGCCAGTATATCGCCGGCTCTTTTTCGCCCTCCGGCCATTCGATGAGAAGTTATTCGAGCGGATGGAGCGTCGAAATTTTCCAGTCCCGCGAAGCCGGCCTTATCCGCACGGCGGCGAAGCGCGAGGACAAGGTTTCGTTGGAGCCCTCTCGCCATGACACGTTGCGCCAGGCCTCCTTGGGAAGCCCCGCCGCCAGCTTCCTGGCGGAAACCGGCGCATGTTGGTCATCGCGCCGAACGCGCGATGGCTTGCGCCCGCGTCCACTCCAGGGTTTGGGCGGCAGTCGTCCCGCGTCGACAGGCCAGACGCTGAGCGTCGGTTGCACGCCCATCACATAGGTCAAGCCCATGGCCGTGATGTCGGAGCGCAACTTGCCGTCAACCCCGTAGCCGGCGTCGACCAGCAACACCCCGGGCGCGACGCCAGCCGCAAGCGCGGCCCTGATTTGATCGAGCGCGATCTCGGGTTTGGTCTTGAAGACCACATTGTCCGGAACATGGGCTTTCTTGCGTCGCGTTTCATCGGCCGCCCAATCTTCCGTCAGATACAGCCGATAGGCGATCGGCAGGCTTGCCGCATGATTGGCGATCGAGAGCGTCACCGCGATTTGACAATTGTCGGTCTTGCCGAGCCGGCCGCAGTATTGCCGCGCAACGCCCACCGAGTGAACGCCCTTCTTGGCAAAGCCTGTGTCGTCGACAATCCAAGCCTCGATCTTGCCTTGCGCCTCGATCGCCGGCAGGACGAGTTCGCGCACCTTGCCCAACAAGGCCTCGTCCGACCAAGCCGCTTGGCCCACCAGATGCAACAGCGATTGATGTTTCGCCGATACCCGCGCCGGCGCGACGATCGCCGCCATCGGCTCGACGCTCTTGCGCTCGCCAGGCATCAACAGGCCCGTGCAATAATCCTTAAGCGACCGCGCCCGGTCTTCACGACCCAGAACTTGCGCCAAGGAATCGACATATTCCACAAAACGCGCTTCACTCGATTGCGCCTCGTGCTCCATCTTCGCCGCCATTTGCCAGTTAGCCGAATCGCAAAAATAGCAAATCTCAAAGCCGCGCGAATCTACGAAAATCGCGACTCAGTAGAAGTAGGGGACTGGACTAAGCCCGCTCCACCGCCACTGCGGTCGCCTCGCCGCCGCCGATACAGACCGCCGCGACGCCGCGCCCGAGGCCGCGCGCGGCGAGCGCCGACAGCAGCGTCACAATGATCCGCGCCCCCGATGCGCCGATGGGGTGGCCAAGCGCACAGGCCCCGCCGTTGACGTTGACTTTCTCATGCGGCAGCGCCAGTTCGCGCATCGCCGCCATCGGCACGACTGCAAACGCCTCGTTGATCTCGAACAGGTCGATTGAGTCCTTCGACCAACCTGTCCTGGCGAACAGTTTCTCCATCGCGCCGATCGGCGCCGTCGGGAATTTCGCGGGCGCGCCGGCGTGCGACGTATGCGCGACGAGCGTCGCGAGCGGCGTCAAGCCGCGCTTTTCCGCAGTCGAGCGACGCATCAGGAGCAACGCCGCCGCGCCATCGGAGATCGAGCTCGAATTGGCGGCGGTTACCGTGCCGTCCTTGCGGAACGCCGGCTTCAACGTCGGAATTTTGTCGAGCCGCGCCTTGGGCGGCTGCTCGTCATGCTCGATGCGGCGCTCTTCCTTGCCGTTGCGCACATTGAGCGGCGCGATTTCTGCAGCAAATCCGCCGCTGCGCATGGCGCGCTGCGCCCGCTCCAGCGAAGCGATGGCGAACTTGTCCTGCGCCTCGCGCGTGAACTGGTACGCCTCGGCGCAATCCTCGGCGAACGTCCCCATGAGGCGCCCCTTGTCGTAGGCGTCCTCGAGGCCGTCGAGAAACATGTGGTCGAGCAAGCGACCGTGGCCCATGCGATAGCCCGTGCGCGCGCGCTCGGCCAGATAGGGCGCGTTGCTCATGCTTTCCATGCCGCCGGCGATGACGATATCGGCCGCGCCGGCCAGCAGCGCGTCATGCGCCAGCATCGCCGCCTTCATGCCCGAGCCGCACATCTTGTTGATCGTCGTGCAGCCGACATTCACCGGCAGGCCCGCGCCAAGCGCCGCCTGCCGCGCTGGCGCCTGCCCCTGACCGGCGGCGAGAACGCAGCCGAACAGGACTTCGTCGATGTCTTCAGGCTTGAGCCCGGCGCGCTCGACCGCAGCGCGAATGGCGGTCGCGCCAAGCTCGGGAGCCGGCGTGTCCTTGAAGTCGCCAAGGAAGCCGCCCATTGGCGTGCGCGCCGCGCTGACGATGACGACAGGATCAGATGACACCGGACTCTCCTTCGCCCCCGATTGCTTGCCGGGCAGCTTAACCGCTAGATTGTCCCCAGCATGAAACTTTCAAGCGAAGAAATCGAGCGCTATTCCCGTCAGATCGTCCTGCATGGCATCGGCGGCCCCGGCCAGAACAAGCTGAAGGGCGCTCGCGTTCTGGTCATCGGCGCGGGCGGCCTCGGCTCGCCGGTTTTGCAATATCTCGCCGGCGCCGGCGTTGGCCGCCTGTCGATCGTCGACGACGATGTGGTGGCGTTGTCGAACCTGCATCGTCAGGTGCTGCATGGCACGCATGATGTAGGCCGGCTCAAGGTGGAGAGCGCCGACGCGGCGCTGGCGCGGCTCAATCCGCATGTGCGCGTCGAGCGCATCAATCGCCGTCTGAGCGTCGAGAACGCCCGCGATATTATTGCCGGCTACGATGTCGTGATCGACGGTTCCGACAATTTCGCGACGCGCTACGCGGTCTCCGACGCCTGCTATTTTGAAGAGGTCACGCTGGTGACGGGCGCGATCGGCGAGTTCGACGGGTCGCTGACGACGCTGAAACCGTTCGCGCGCAATGCAGAGGGCGTCCTCAACCCGACCTACCGCTGCCTGTTCCCGGAACCGCCGCCGGCGGGAACCGTGCCGACATGCGCCGAAGCTGGGGTGCTCGGCGCGATGGCGGGGGCGATCGGCTCGCTGATGGCGCTTGAGGTTATCCGCGAGATCGTCGGCGGCTTCTTCGAAGGCGACACGGGGCTTCTGGGAAAGCTGCTGCTGGTGGATACGCGGGCCATGCGGTTCGAGACGCTAACCTATGGATGGGATGAGGCGAACGTGCTGAGCGGGGCCGGCGCCGCGGCGCAATAGCCGGCCTGACTGCGGCGCTCTTGCATCTCAAGCCCGATCCGCCCGCGCCGCGTAGCAGCCATACTTGGCAAAGTGGATATGAACGTAGTCCACGGCCGGCTCAGCAAAGAGCCTTTCGAGCGCCGGGGCGAGGTTGGCGTCCTCGACGAGATCCGCCGCGACGATCATCCCATTCGTATCGAAAGCGCGCAGCGACAGCATGCGCGATTTGAACAATTCCGGCGTCTCGCCAGCGGCAAGGCGTGCTTGCTCGACGCCCTTGCGGACATAGATCGCGTGCGCCGCGCGATACGGCGATGCCGCGTCCTGATGCGCGTAGTTCACCAGGATCACTTCCTCGCCGACCTCCACGTCGGCGAGGCTTACCCGGCAGGGAAATCCGGGTTTCGCGCTCGCAACATTGCGTCGGGCGAGATTCGCGGCAAGCTCGGCGCCGGACATGTCGAAATAACGCGCGAACGGGCGATGATCGAGACCGGAGATTTGAAAAGTCATGGCTTCCTCCATTCGGGACTGATTTAGCTTGTCGCGAACGCGCGCGCATTCCGATTACTGCATTCGAGCGACCCGTTTTCACTTGGCCTCCGAGCAAGAGTTCTGGCAACGCTTCCTTATTCACTCGGCACATAAACTCCCTGGCCGATTCCGATTTTCGAATCGGCGCCCGCAGTGACTCACGGGCCAGGGGATTGGCGCGATGATTGTCGGGATTGCCTTCGCGGCGAACGCGCTGCTCAATTTTCTGATCGGCCTGCTGGTCGCCAAATTTCTCGGTCCCGCCGAGTTCGGGCGGTTCGCGATCGCCTCGGCCAGCGCCGTCATCATCAACACCGCGGGCTTCGACTGGATTCGTCTTTCGGCGGTGCGCTTCTATTCGGCACGCGCGCGGATCGAGCGACCGGAAGTGCGCGCGGCGCTTGACGCCTGTATTGGCGCTGGCGTGGCGGCGGTCGGTCTCGTCGTCGCGGTGGTCACGTTCTCCGGGCTCGATCTGCCATTGACGCCCGGCCTCATCGTCATGGCCGGTCTCAGCGGCATCGCCAACGGCATCTATGACTACCGCACGGCGCTGGCGCGGGCGTGCTTTCTCGATGGCGCGTATCTGCGCATCGTTGTCGTCAAGAATGTGCTGGGTCTGGCGCTGATCGTCGGCGGCGCATGGTGGACGCAATCGGCGGCCTTTGCGCTGGCCGGCATAATCCTCAGCGTCGCTGGCGCGCTCACAGCGACGTGGCGCAGTTTGCGCGATGAGCCCGGCGCGGGCCTGGGGCGCGCGGCGCTGGCGCGATCGTTCGCCGCCTACGGCTTGCCGCTTATCGCGGGATCCGTGTTGTTCCAGTTGATCCCGCTGGCCAATCGCAGTTTGGTCAGCGCGCTCTATGGCTTCGACGAAACCGGGCAGTTCTCGCTCGCCAATGACATGGGCATTCGCATCTTCGCGGCGATTGCTTCGGCGATGGACGTGCTGCTGTTTCAGCTCGCGGTGCGGGCGGACGAGGCGCATGGATTTGGGGCGGCGCGGGCTCAACTTGCGCGGAACATGACGATCCAGTTTGCCGTGCTGGCGCCGACGGCGGCGGGCGTCTGTCTCACTCTGCCAAGTTTCGAGGCGCTGATCGTGCCGCAGGCGTTTCGCGGGCCGTTCGCGCTTTATCTCACGGCGATGCTGCCGGGCCTGCTGGCTTTCGGCTTGATGACTTATTCCATCGCGCCAATCTTTCAGATCGCGAAACGCACGCGCCCGATGATTGTCGCGGCGCTGGCGGCATGCGCGGTCGATGCGCTTGTCGTGGCGTTCGCGCCGAGGGGCGCCGACGCGCTCTGGCTGGCGCTGGCGCAATCATGCGCCGGTCTGGCCGGTCTCGGCGTGGCGTTGCTGTATGCCTTCGCGGCGAGGCCAGAGTGGCCGCGCCCGCGCGATCTGGTGGTCAGCGGGTTTGCGACGCTGGCGATGGTCGTCGTGCTTGCCCCGTTACGCTCTCACAGCCCGGGCGCGGCGACGCTCATTGATCAGACGTTGCTTGGCGTCGCCATCTACGGCGGTCTCGCCTTCGCCTTCGATCTTGCTGGATTTCGCGGCATGCTGGCGCGCCGCGCCGCTTATGATTGAATAACCATTGCAAGGGAATCCAATTCTCCCGACTCCGCTTTAGCGTATGATTGACCCTTCTGGAGCTGGGGTTTCCGCCGGCATGCGATTACGCGAGGGTGGCTTTATGCGACGCGGACACGCGATGATTTTGGCATCGGGCCTCGCCTGTTCGGGGCTGGCGCTGAGCGTTTCGCTGAGCCGGGCCGATCAGGCCGCACAGCCGCCAGGCGCCTACGGCGGCGGGTTTATCGAACTCTTGATGCGCCGCCAGCAGGGCGCCGCGGCTCTCTATAACGAGCCGCGTCAGGCTTCGCCGGCTTATGGCGCGCTGCCCGCCTACTCAAAAGCCCAGGGCGTCGCCGCGCTCGAGCCGGCCCGCTCCGACGCCGAGGACGGCCCTATTGGCGAATTCGCGCGTCAGGAAGTCGCCTACGACGGCGCCGAGCGGCCCGGCACGATCGTCATCGACACGCCGCGCAAGTTTCTGTTTCTGGTTCAACCGAACCACCGCGCCGTTCGCTACGGCATCGGCGTCGGCCGTCCGGGTTTCGAATGGTCGGGCGTGAAAACCGTTTCGCGCAAGGCGGAATGGCCGGGATGGACGCCGCCGCCCGAAATGTTGCTGCGTCGGCCCGATCTGCCCGATCACATGGACGGCGGGCCCGACAATCCGCTGGGCGCGCGAGCGTTGTATCTGGGATCGTCGATGTATCGCATTCACGGCACCAACGAGCCGTCGACCATCGGCACCAATGTTTCGTCCGGCTGTATCCGGTTGATGAACAAGGATGTCATCGATCTTTACAACCGCGTGCCGGTGGGCGCGAAGGTGATCGTCATTTGATCTAAGTCGGTCCCGGTGCAAGATCGGGACGCACCGAGGGAGAGGGCAGACAGGGGGCGAGCCCCTTCGCCAGGGCGAGGCGGCCCTTTTCTTTTGTCGTCAGGTATCGGACCCGCCGCCGTCGCCGCCACCCGAGTCGAAGCTCCCGGAATCGAAGTTGCCGGCGTCCTGCGCGTCGTCCTGATCCTGATCCTGGTCCTGCAGAACGTCCTGCGCATGCTGGCCGGCGGCGTCAGGCGCGGTCTCGTAGAAATTGTTGATCGTCTCGTGACCGCCGCCGGGGTTCATGCCGCCGCCGAACAGGCCCATCGAGTGGCCGCCGAACATGCCACCCAAGGCGTTGGCGAGCACCATGCCGCCGGCGACGCCGGTCGCGGTGGTCAGGGCGCTTTGCAGAAAACTACCGCCCGCGGCAGGCGCTTGCGGAGCGCCCCAGGGACCGGGCTGCGGCGCGGAGGCGGGCGAAGCAGCCGGGCCGGGCTGGCGGGCATAGGCGCTGGCGTCATAATTGCCGCGCGGCGGCGCGGCGGCCGGGGCGCTCGCGCCGCCGCCAAACAGCGATTTGCCAAGGTTGCCAAGGAAGCTTGTCTCCTCGTGCGGCGCCTGCGCCTTCACCTGGGCCTCGAGTTCCTGCACGCGGCGCGCGGCGTTCTCCAGCGCCTGCTGCTGCACCAACACCGTCTGCGAGAGAACGTAGGGCGCATGCGGCTGAGCTTGCATCGCGCTGGCGATGAAAGCTTCCGCCTCGGGATCGCGCGTCGTGGCGGCGGTGGAAGCCACTCGGTCATACAAGCCGGTGAGCATCTGCTGTTCAACGGGGGTCATGAAACTCTCCAAACGGCCTGAGGGCCGCGAGGGAGATATGGGCGGCGGCTGTGACAGTTCCAAGGCGGGGAAGATGAATTATTGGTAAGAATGGGGGGAAGAATGCCGGGCGAGGACGGCGGTTTTGCGCGGGATTATCCCATTGACATACGTATGCGATTGAAGTAGAGTTTGGGCATAGGAGTTCTTCCAATGCCCCGAAAGCGCATTCGCCCCAGCCAAGTCGGAAACCGCCCCAGCGCGGTGCAGGCGTTTTCGGTCAAAGAGTTCTTTGCCGAATTTTCGTCGGACGATGTTTGCCTCACGCGCATCATGGAAGTTCGATACGGGCTGCGCCATGTATGCGGCAAATGCGGCAAAGACTCGACGTTCCACAAGCTGGCCAACGAGCGCGCCTTCTCTTGCTCGCATTGCGGCAATCACGTTCACCCGACCGCCGGCACGATCTTTCAGGATAGCCGCACGCCTCTGCAATCATGGTTCTATGCAATATATCTTTTCATCGCGACGCGCCACGGCGTAAGCGGCAAGGAACTGCAGCGCCAGCTTGGCGTGACCTACAAAACCGCATGGCGCATGGGCCAACAAATCCGCGACCTTATGACCAAGGCGGACGGCTTTGAAATGCTGAAGGGCCACGTTGAACTTGATGAAACGTACTACGGCGGCAAGCGCACTCGCGCCGAAGGCGGCAAGGACGCCAAGACAATCATCATGGGGCTTAAGGAGCGTGGCGGACGGGTCGAAACCAAAGTGATCCCGAACGTGAAAAAGGTCACCCTGCGCGGCGTTGTGCTCGATCATGTCGAAAGAGGTTCGACCGTTTCAACCGATGAACTGTCGAGCTACAACTTACTAAAGGGCGATGGATACGTTCACGGAGCCGTCGATCACAGCCGCAAGGAATGGGCTTGGACCGATCATCGCACCGGAACAAAGTTTTCGACCAATTCAGTCGAGTCGTTTTGGAAGATTTTCAAGGACTCAATCAACGGAACGCATATCCATATCAGCGCGAAACACCTTGACCGCTACCTCGGGGAGTTTTCTTTCCGCTCAAACCATCGCCAGATGGGGAACGCGATGTTCGACCTTTTGATTGCGGCGCTTTGATCAGCGCCGTACTGAAAGTGTCGAAGTCGGTCCGCGCAATCGGACCGACGCCGCGCGCCTCTTCCTGAGCTATGAATTCGGACAAACGATTATCTCGCAATGCCTGCGACAGATTTATTGGCATGTGCGCCTCATCCTTTGAAGACAATGCCGGCCCGGAGACCAATGTCATCCTTTGTAACGCCAAGAAACGCCGCTATTCGCTCGAATAGCCGGTCCCTATTGTGTTGCGGAATTTTTCTTAATCCGAAGATGGTCACTCCCTGCGGAGAATCATTTTCCTCATTCTTTCGAAGCCACAGAGCGTCAAATTCTGGATCATCCTCTGAATATTCGACGGTTGTTGCTCCTTTTGATATATAGAATACATCATGCTTTTTGTCGTAATTGGTATACAGAGTACCTGATGACTCCCATATCAATTGTTCCGTGAATGTATTCCCTGACCATGTCGCGGTAATGATCTTCCCTTGATCATTTTCACGCTCAACGATAACCTTCATCGGGCGACCCTTTCCAATGAGAACATTCGTCGAAATGAAAAGAAGACGGGAATCGTCTGTTTTTGAGCGATAGATTTGCGTTGGCGATTCGATAGCCGTCTGGATCGCGACAATTGCGCTCTGAAGCCCCCGATGCCCAAGAAGGATGTGCTGCCGCTGGCGGTCATCAAGGTAGTACGCCCGAAGGGCAATATCTGCGGTCGACGAAACCGAAAATATGATTTGCGTTTCGTTATCTGGCATTTGCTGCCGGTGCTTTTGGAGGGTCTGGCATGATAACCGGAATTGGGTATCGAACCTCGAAGTCTCCAAGAGCCTTTGAAAACTGCGCTATCATGTCTTTCGCGAGCATGTGCGAAAGAGTAATTTGCCCAACTATTCGGTGTGAAACTGTCGGGATCGGGCTTCCTGGCGCATAATCCAAAGATCGCTGCATGAAAACGATCACGACTTCCGATGTGTCGATCACGACTTGGAATTGCGACGCATGGATTGGCATGCCGCCGCCTATGGGGGCAAATTCTCCGGCTATCTGTATATCTGCCATGGCGATTCCCCTTTGCTTTCGGGAACATTACCAGAGCGAGGCTTGCTTGACGACGCGAATCATTTGGCATCGCTAACCATCCGTCTTACGTATTTCAAGGGGATAATCCCGCACTTTGGTAGGGGCTTTAACGATTTCAATCGGTTGAGTGCGAAATCACGCCCGTATTTCAACCCGGCCGGCTGCCCTGCGCTGTCTTGGTTATG
>JAYUFK010000270.1:0-62972 GCA_043739325.1 Methylocapsa sp.
TCAAACTGACCCGATCGTGGCCCCTGAAAAGTCCCTTTTGGACGATTTTGAAAAAGCGATCTGTCGCATGCTAGAATTTCAGGTCAGGCTCTAAGCCTCAGGTCTAAAATCTGGGCCACTTCACTGTTGTCGGGATTCAAAGGTATTGAATAATATTTGTGATTGCTCTCATTCACGGCAACAAAAGCGGACACCACGATGCTTAAGATTGACGCGTAAGAAATATACTTCAATCGGAATGGTCGATTTGATAATTTTGATAAGGCGACTTCTTCCGCTTTCGTCTGTCTGACGTCGCTCATAATATTGTATGCCATGATATTTGTTGCAATTGAGATATTTGTGATGTCTGGGTTCGTCCGTCTTTCCTGGAGGCTGAGGGTCTTCACGATGTGTTGGGCCGGATTCTAAATATATTGATTCTGCTGGAGATAAACTATTCAATCGTTTCAGCGAAAAGGACAAAGTCTGGCGCGGTCCGGGCGCGGATTGTCATCTTGATCGCCATTCTGGCCCTCGGCAGAAAGCTGATCCTCGTGGTTTACACGTCGGCAGGCGCAGACGTATTGCTCGCGTTACACGGGTTTTCACTGTCGCCCGGCGTGCTCTACTGGCTGTTGACCGACAGCGACCACGGGTGGCAGCGCAATGCGCCTTTATCGACTGGCGAAACATTCGGTTGAAAGCAATTCAGCTACGACTTGGCGACCTCACAATCTCGGCCAAGTCACAGGCAAAGTGGAGTCCCCAGTTGGACCTCTTTGAGCGGTGTCGACGATCTTCGGAGAAATCGCTGTTGCTGGTTCCGCAGGTGATCGCGCAGAACCTTATTGCGCGCGATGTAGCCCGCATTCACGCAAGGAACCTAATGGTTCATATGTAGATGCACGCCACGGACGGCCGCGGCGCAAGAACTGCGTGCCGAGTGCATGTTTCGGGCGGACGAAGCGACAGGGACGCTCTACCCAAGAATGATCGGCGCCGCGCCCCATGCTGCTCCATCGGTTGGCAACTGAGCGAGACAGCGACCATGCGGTTGGTTCAGACCTTTCGCCAAAAGGCCGCCGACGCCAGGCGCTTGCGGCTGAGGCCGCATGAGTCGCCAACGCCAAACCCGTAGTTGGGCCAACCGTGCTCGTCAGACATTCGGTAAGCGGTGGTTCGGGGCACGACCACGGATATGAGGTTGCTATCGGTTGTTTGTTTTTCAGGTCGCGCTGGTATTTCGCTGGACCCACGTAAAAGCGTATTGGAGAGCGCTCTTGAACGTGGCGGCCGTCGCCAGCGAAAAGAGCCGGGGGCCAACACAGTAGGCTTGGCGCGTTCGATGATCGAAGGACCGATTCAAACGCGTGAGTTTTCGTACGGCGATGAGAAACGCGGCACTGGCGCTGTCGATGAGGTGCCAGCGATCGGCTACTTGAATGGTGTCGAGCAACGTCATTGATGCTGCTTCGCCAAACACGCCGCCACGGTCGAGCGATATGACTTGCACGGTTGAGTCAGACGCGAAATTGCGCGCCAAACCACTTTCGACACCGACCTCGGACAGGTTCAGGATGTCGCAGCAACGGGCTGGTGCGGACGGCGGGGGTCGAACCCGCACTCTCTTAGAGAAACAGATTTTCTTGCCACTTCGGCTTTCGCCGCCACCATTCGGTGTTCGTGGTCTGGACTGTCCCTTCGCCATGACCTTTCGGTCGAAGGCGCCACCCGTCCAGTCTCTACACCTTCCCTCTTGCGAGGGCTTGGCTCGGGATTGGCCTGGGGCGAGAGCCCGTTAGCGTTCCCCGACTTTGAGCGGTTCTACATTGCGGATTTCCCCGCAGGCACTCCAATTGAAGTCTGTTGCGTCTACCAGTTTCGCCACGTCCGCGTTGACGGCGACCTTTTGTCATACTTCGCGAGGGAATTAAACTGGGGCGCGTTCCCCGCCCCCAAGACTTGAACTCAGCCGACGCTGCCCCTGGCGATCGGCGGCTGGAAGGTCAGGCCCATATCCCAGGGAAAATAGATCCAGGTGTCCTGCGACACTTCGGTGATGAAAGTGTCGATCAGCGGACGCCCGAGCGGCTTGGCGTAGACGGTGGCGAAATGCGCATGCGGCAGCATTTCGCGCACGACCTTGGCGGTCGCGCCGGTGTCGACGAGATCGTCGATGACCAGAATGCCCTTGCCTTCGCCGAATTTTGCGACGTCGGGCGCGATGCCCTTGAGCACTTGCAGCCCACCTTGGGTTTTGTAGTCGTGATACGAGGCGATGCAGACGGTCTCGATCACCCGCGTGCCTAATTCGCGCGCAACGATCGCCGCCGGCACCAGACCGCCGCGGGTGATCGTGACGATCGCGTCGAACGGCCCCGCCGCGGTCAAGCGCCACGCGAGGGCCCGCGCGTCGCGGTGAAAGTGATCCCAGGAAACCGGGAAGGCCTTTTGCTGGGGTTCGCTCATGTCGGCTCCGCTGCGGTAGGGTCGGCGTCGGCCTTGATAGCAAGCAGCGCAGCCAATCGCGAGGGGCCAAAAGTCGCGTCAACAGGAATTACGGCGATTGCGTGTGGGTGGACAGCGCCGCAAGCATCGCCTCGACCGCCTTGCGGGCGGCGCTGATCGCGGCGGCTTCCTTGCCGCGAATAACAATCTGGTTGCGAAACCCGCCGTCGACGAAAGCCGGGTAAGAGCCGATGGAGACGTCGGGATGCGTTTTCGCCAACTCTTCGAGCGCCGTGCCGTAGCGCCCTTCCGGCACGCCGCCAGCTTCAACAGTCTCGGCGAGAATCTTCCGCCCCGTCTCCAGGCCTCTGGCGGCTGAATCGAGCATGACCTGCATAATACTGGGCACGCCGGCCATCACGATGACATTGCCGATGCGAAACCCCGGCGCTTTGGAGATCGGATTGTCGAGAAGATCAGCGCCGGCGGGAATGCGCGCCATGCGCCGCCGCGCCGCGTTGAACTCTCCCGGCGCATATCTGGGACTCATGATGGCGATTGCGCGCGGGTCTTCGTCAATGGCAACGCCGAACGCCCTGGCGACGGAATCGGCCGTAATGTCGTCATGCGTCGGGCCAATGCCGCCCGTCGTGAAAACATAGGTGTAGCGCTGGCGCAGGGCGTTCAAAGCGGCGACGATTTCTTCCTCGATATCTCCGACGACACGCGCCTCGCGCAGTTCGATGCCGATGTTCGTGCAATATTCAGCGATGTAGCCGAGGTTGCGATCCTTCGTGCGCCCCGAAAGAATTTCATCGCCAATGACAAGCACTGCGGCGGTGACGGTCTTGTTTTGCCCGGTCATGCGTCTGAGCCCTTCTTGAGTTCGTAGCCGACGTTTTCGTTCGTCCGCAGGATTTCAGTGTAACCGAGATCGCGTAATCCTTGTTCGAGCGCTGGCCCGCCGCGCAGCAGCGTATGCTCCATCAACAGCAGGCGCGGCCAAAGAGCGCGCGGCGCTTCGGCGAAGAAAACATCCAGCACAAGATCTTCGGCGCCCTCGATATCGAGCTTGATAGCGTCAAGCCTTTCGTAGTTCTCATCGCGCATCACCGAAAGCAGGCTCTTGGCTGGAACGCGCAATTGCGCGCCGCCGGCTTCGCCGCTGACGACGCGCACCGAGGTTTCGCCACTGTTGTCGGTGTGAACGAACAGCGTGATCTCGCCATCGTGATCGGCCAGCGCGCAAGAGAGCGCCTTGACATTGGTAAAGTCGTTCTGCCGAATATTGTAGACCAGACGCTCGAATATTTCCGGCGAAGGCTCGATCGCGAGAATGCGCGCGCACGGCCCGACCCGCGCCGCGACGAACAAGGCGTAACCGCCAACGCTTGCTCCAACGTCGATAAAAATGCAATCGTCGCGCAGGTGCTGCGCCAGCAACGCACGCTCGCGCGCGTCAAAATACTGCGGCGTAAACAACAGGCGCTTCTCGGCAACATTGTTGCGCGGATAGAGCCGCATTTTCGCGCCAACCGATTCGATATCGATCGGTGTTTGCCCCATCCGCTTTATCGCCATCGAGCGCAGAAAAAATGCGATGCGGCGCGACAGCCAGTTCGCCGCGCAGCGCCGCGTGACGCGAATGATCGCGCCGTTCACTCCGGCAGGCGCGTAGCGCCCAAAGGGCGAGGTCTCATTGGCGGGAATCGGGAGCATCGGGCTCGGCTTGAAGGCGCGGAGCTAACCGCGCTGTCCCGCTTATCACAACGCGGCGGCCGCGCGCCAGCGTGTCGAGTCCGGTTGCCCGGCTGCCCTGACGCGCACACCCTGGAGCGTGACTTGCGCTGTGGCGAGAGCGTATTAGATTAGCTGCGGGGTTCGCTTTTTCCAGCCCCTCAGCAACGCGGCCCCGTGAATGACATTTGTTGAATCCGCCACACACGCCGGCCGTAAATCCGGCCAGATAAAGCTTCATCGCCCGGAGGATTTCGCGGCAATGCGCCGGGCTGGCGCGTTGACAGCGCAGGCACTGGACCTGCTCGTAGAAATTGTGCGCCCCGGCGTCACAACGGCGGCGCTGGACAAATTCGCGTTTGAATTCGCACGAGACAATAACGCTTATCCCGCCCCGCTGAATTATCGCGGCTATCGCAAATCGATCTGCACGTCGATCAATCATGTCGTCTGCCACGGCATTCCTGACGACAAGCCGCTGCGCGACGGCGATATTCTCAACATCGACGTCACCCTGATCGTCGACGGCTGGCATGGCGACTCGAGCAGAATGTTTGTCGCGGGGGAAGCGCCGCGGCGGGCCCAGCGATTGATCGATGTAACGCATGAGGCGCTGATGCGCGGCATTGCCGCCGTAAAGCCCGGCGCTACAACCGGAGACATCGGCTTCGCGATCCAGACTTATGCCGAGGCGGAGCGCTGCTCCGTGGTCCGCGATTTCTGCGGCCACGGATTGGGGCGCCTGTTTCACGATGAGCCCAACATCCTGCACTACGGTCGGCGCGGCGAGGGCGTGCCGTTGCGGGCCGGGATGTTTTTCACGATCGAGCCAATGATCAATCTCGGCCTTCCCGGCGTCAAGGTGCTGTCCGACGGCTGGACCGCGGTGACGCGCGACCGCTCGCTTTCGGCTCAATTCGAACACAGCGTCGGCGTAACCGCCGACGGCGTCGAGATTTTTACGGCCTCGCCGAAATTCGCGGCGCATGTTAGTCCGCTCCCTTGAGCGCTGGTGACGAGACGCCAGCCCACTATCTGGGACATCGCGAACGCCTCCGCGGTCGGCTGCTGGAGGCTGGTCCGGACGCCGTCGCTGACTACGAATTGCTCGAGCTGGTGCTGTTTCGCGCGATACCGCGGCGCGACGTCAAGCCGCTGGCGAAAGCCTTGATCGCGCGGTTTGGATCATTCGCAGAGACGATCGCCGCCAGCCCGCAACGACTGGCGGAAATCGACGAGGTTACCGCCGGCGTGGTCGCCGAGTTCAAGATCGTCGAGGCCAGCGCCATACGCTTCGCCAAGGGCGCCGCGAAGAAGCGTCTCGCCCTGGGATCGTGGAGTGAAGTGATCGACTATTGCCGCACTTCGATGGGCTTTTCCGAGCGCGAGGAATTTCGCATCCTTTTTCTGGATAAACGCAACTGCCTGATTGCCGATGAAGTCCAGGGCTCCGGCACGGTCGACCACACGCCGGTCTATCCGCGCGAGGTGATGCGCCGCGCCCTTGAGCTGTCGGCGACGGCGATCCTGCTCGTGCACAACCACCCCTCGGGCGATCCGACGCCGTCGAGCGCGGACATTAAGATGACGTTAGATATTATCGCCATCGCCAAGCCGCTTGGCGTCAACGTTCACGATCATATCGTGATTGGCCGGCACGGGCACGCCTCGATGCGCGGGCTTCGCTTGATCTGAGGTCTCGAAAATCAGTCGAAAACGCGCCCGCCATTGCATCAATAGATTTCACCACCTATCTTTACGTAAGATATACGTTATAAGCGCTTGAATATATACGAAAATTTCTGCTTTTCGTTACTCCGGCTTAACTTTGCGTCGGGCATAGTCGATCGCGTGTCGATCGCCAAAGAGCCCGTATTTTGAAATCGCCGCGTCGTAGTAAGAGTTGGACTGACCTCAATACAATGTTGGTTGTGGTCATTGCCGCTTCGTGCGTGCTTGTCTCCCTGATCTGCGCGTTGCTCGTGATCCGCGTCACCAGGAACAACAACGCCGAAAGCGTTGCGCGCGTATCGATTGAGCGCGCGGTTGCTTCCGAGCTTCACGACATCGGCACGGTGCTTTTCGCTTTTGCCCAATCCTATCGCGGCGTCTCGTGGGGCAACCTCGACACGATTACCGATGAAGCCGTGACGGAGCGCCTGGCGCGCGAACCGCACCTCGATCTTCTCTACGTCTGGAGCGGCGGCGTGCTGACGCCGTTCGGAGCGGCCGGCCAGGGCATCGTCGATTCGCCGACCTTGACGAATTCTCTGACAAACTATCTCGTCAATCACCCCGCCGGCATATGGGCGCTGCATGGCAGCCTGAATGAAACCGCCGACAACGCGCCTGACGACCCGGCGTCGGCGACGCAAACGACCCTGTTTGCCGCCGGCGACCGATATTACGCTCTTGCGGCCACCGATCTTTTCACCGGCCGCGTCCTGATGGCGCAGGGCCGGGAGCCGGTCCTCATCGGCCTCAAGCGTCTGGACAGCGTCTGGCTGGCGCGCATCGCCGCCAGCGCCGGGAATACCCTCGTCTCGTTTGCCGCCGACGGCGAGCCCGGCGCGCGCCTCCCGCTGCCAACCGGCGAAAGCGGCGTCACGATGGATCTGGCGTTCGCCGCCGATCAACCCGGCGACAGATTTGCCGGCGCCTGGGGTCCGGCGCTGGTCATTTGCGCCGCTGGTTTCTGCGCGCTGTTTGTCTTGCAGATGCGGCGCATCGCCGAGCGCCTGCGCGAAAGCGAGGATCGGGCCCAAACCATGGCGAGCCGGGATTCTCTCTCCGGGCTGCCCAACCGTTTGCATTTCGACGCGAAGCTCGATGAGGCGATGGCCGGGGTGCGACAACGCGGCGAGCATCACGCGCTCCTGTGTCTCGATCTCGATCGCTTCAAGGAGATCAACGACAGCTTCGGCCATGAGGCCGGCGATCAAATGATCATCAAGCTGGCGCAGAGAGTCAGCAGAATTTTGCCGGAAGCCGATTTGTTCGCGCGTATGGGCGGCGACGAGTTCGCCATTCTCTGCCTCAATGTACTGGGAAAGAGCGATGTCGAAGCGCGCGCCCGCCGGATCCTCGATCAGTTCAGGGAACCGTTCGATCTGGGCGAGCGCAAGTTTATCGCCTCCGCTTCAATCGGCATCGCTATTGCGCCGGACCACGCGGCGACCCGGCTCGAAATTTCCCAGCTTGCCGATATCGCGCTGTACCGGGCCAAGAACGAGGGCCGTAATCGCTTCCGCATCTTTGAGCAAAGCATCGGCGAGGAGATGCGCAAGCGCCGCGCCATCGAGCAAGGGTTGCGCGCCGCTATCGACGACGATCAGCTCTATGTCCATTACCAGCCGATCTACGATGCCGACGCGCGCCGAATGGTCGGCGTGGAGGCTTTGCTGCGCTGGCGCCATCCGACGCTCGGCGCGATCGAACCCAGTTTGCTTGTGTCCGTGGCCGAAGAGAGAGGGATGATCCTACGCTTGGGCGAATGGGTGCTGCGGCGCGCGTGCCGCGACGCGGTCGCCTGGCCTGGCATCAAGGTTGCCGTCAACGTCTCGCCGATTCAGTTTCGCCAGCGCGACTTCGGCGCGCAGGTCGAGAACATTCTATCGCAGACCGGCTTCGATCCTGGCCGTCTGGAGCTCGAACTCACAGAAGGCGTCATCGTCAGCGACGCCGATCAGGCAGAAGCCGTGATGACAGGATTGCGCGCCCTGGGCATTCGCATGGCGCTCGACGACTTCGGCACCGGCTATTCCAGTTTGATCTACCTCCGGCGGTTTCCCTTCGACAAGATCAAGATCGACCGCTCGTTCCTGGAATCGGTTGAAGCGACCGGTGAAAGCGTCGTGCTGATCGAGTCGGTCGTCAATCTCGGCCGCGCGCTCGGCCTGACCGTCACCGCGGAAGGCGTCGAGACGATCGAACAGATGCGTCTGCTGCAGGCGATCGGATGCCACGAGATGCAGGGATATTTGTTCTCCAAGCCGGTCTCGGCGGCCGACATCGCGCTGCTGATCGCCGTTTCGGAAGCAAGCTCGCGCCGCGAGGTCGCGCGCGCGGTCGCCTGATCGCTCTGCCGCGGCTTGCGCTAGTGCAGGCGAAACTCCGCGCCCAGCGTACGAATTTCCGCCGGGCGGATCAGGCGGGAATGGGCGACGCGCACGGAATGCAGCGGCCCATCCAAACGCTCGCGCCAGAACAACAAGAACTTCTTCAACGCCGGAAATTGCGGCGCCAGATCGTAGTCCTGCCAGACGTAGCTCTGCAGCACGGCGGGATAGTCTGGCATGTGATAAAGAATTTCGGCAGTCGTCAGGCTGAACCCCTGAAGCTGACGCACAAAATCGGGCGACGCGACCGTACGAGCCATTTTCGAACCTCCTCAAATCGAGAGGCCGGCGGCGTATTGGAATGCAAACCCAGCGCTTGCAAGCCGCCGAATCTCACCATTGCGCGCCTGAAACGTTAAAGAACCTCTAGCGCGCGTCCTTTGATCACTTACGGTCTCCCCTCAACGCTTGACGAGCGCTCGCCAGCGCTTCCGGCGTGTCGATATCGACAATCGCCGCCTCCTCGTCCACCGCGATTTCCACTACGGCGCCGGGCGGCGCGCCCGCTAATAAATTGCGCGCCCCTTCGTCGCCATCGAGCGCGCCAATCGCGGGAAAAAGCGCGCGCGATAACAGAACCGGATTGCCGCGTCGGCCATGGAACGTCGGGACCACAGCAAGCCTCCCAGAATGACACGCAAATTCGGCGCCAATTCGGTCGAGCAGCTCTGAAGAAACATGCGGCATGTCGGCCAGCAGGATCAGGACGCCGCCGACATTCTTGGGCAGCGCCGCAAGACCGGCCTTCAGGGAAGAAGCCATGCCGCTGGCGAACGCGTTGTTGTGCGTGAATTGCACCGGCAGACCCTCCAGCGCCCGCGCGATCCGCGCCCGCTCATGGCCAGTGACGACGACAACCGGCCGCGCGGACGATCCCAGGGCCGCCTCGACGACATGACGGACCAGCGGCTTACCGTCTAGGCTCGCAACGAGTTTGGAGGCCTCCTGCCCGCCTGCGTCACGATAGCGCGACGAGCGCCCGGCCGCCAGAATGATCGCCGCGATTCCACCCATCGCCGAGTCTCTAACTCTCGCCAAGCCGCGGCTGCGGCCTCGTTACGATTTCCATCAGCAAGCCGCCGACGCCCATCGCCCTGATATCGGCGCCGCTGATTGGCACGTCGGCGAGAATGCGGCGCAGCACCCAGTCGAAGCCGTTCTCCTTGGGCGAGCGCGCGCAACCCGGAGCGCCGATGATTGGCTTGGCGCCAAGAGACCCCAGCAACAGGAGATTGCCGGGATCGACCGGCATGCCGAAATGCTCGATGCGCCCGCCTATCGCCTCGATCGCGGCGGGTATGACGTCGCGTCGGTCGGTGATCGCGGAGGCGCCAAAGATTATGGCGACGTCGCATTTTGGCGCCAAAGTCTTGAGTGCGCCCGCAAGCGCATCGACGTCGTGCGGCACGCGCGTCTCATCGACGATCGTCGCCGCCGCCAGCGCAAGCCGCTCGCTGAGAATGCGCACCGTCTTGTTGACGACGGAAGATTTGAGGCCGGGCAAAATCGTCGAGACGACGCCGATGCGCAACGGACGAAAAGGCGCGACGCGGACGCCGCCCTGCCCCGCCGCGATCAGGCTTTGCTCGAGCAAGGCGCCCGAGACAGCAAACGGAATGATCTTGACGGTCGCGACCATATCCCCCGGCGCGACCGCGCTGAACGGCGCGAGCGTTGCCGCGGTGATCTCTTCGCTGACCGCGTTGACGCCGACGATCGCGTCGGCATCGACGACGGCAAGACCTGCCCGCTCCGCGAACAGATTGACCCGCCCGGTGAAGGCGCGATCGCAGCGCAGATTGTCGCCCGCCAGCTTCGCGGCGAGACGGCGCGCCGCCTCATCCTCGCCAATGTCGCCGGGGGCAAGTTGCGCAACGGTGATTTCGCTAATATTGGCCGCCTGCAGCGCCGCGATATGCTCGGCGGTGATAATCTGGCCCTTCTTCAGCACCAGCGATTCGTGTCTCACGGCATGGGCGGCGATAGCTCCAAGCGCTTGATCGACAGCAACAGGACCAAATTTCAAGGCGGCGATCCCGTAGCGCGCAGCGGCTTCTTGCGCAGCGCCGCAATGATTTCGCCCATGACGGAAACCGCGATCTCAGCCGGACTGACGGCGCCGATGTCAAGACCGATCGGCGCGTGAATGCGCGCTAGGGCCGCCTCGTCGAAGCCGGCGGCGCGCATGCGTTCAAGCCGGCTGGCATGTGTCTTCTTCGAGCCGAGCGCGCCGATATAAAAGCATTCCGCCCGCAACGCCTGCGTCAGCGCGGGATCGTCGATCTTGGGGTCGTGCGTCAACAGCGCAATCGCGGTGTAGCGATCGAGCGGCATCGTCGCCAAGGCTTCGTCGGGCCATTGCGCCACAACCCTAGTATCCGGAAACCGTTCCGGCGTGGCGAACGCGGTGCGCGGATCCACGATCGCGACATCAAGCCCGGCAATCCGCGCGACCGGCGCCAGCGCTTGCGAAATATGCACCGCGCCGATCATAATGAGCCGCACCGGCGGGACCTGCACCGTGAGGAAATACTGCTTGCCCGCGCGCTCGACCATGCCGCTCTTGCCCGAGCGCAAGGCGGGCTCGAGCACATCGGCAAGCGGATCGGCGCTGACGCCATTGCCTTTGACCAACCGCTGTTCGCCGCCTTCGATCGCGCTCACAAGGATGGCGGCGCGGCGCGCGCGGCGTTCTTCGTTCATGCCTTTGAGAAGGTCGAGCCTCATCCCTCGAGCTTCTCGACGTAGACCTTGATGCGCCCGCCGCAGGACAATCCGACGCGCCAGGCGGTTTCGTCGGCGACGCCGAATTCGAGCATCTTGGGCGCGCCGTCGCCGATCACGTCAAGCGCCTCGGTGACAACCGCGCCTTCGACGCAGCCGCCCGACACCGAACCCAGAAAATGCCCGTCGCCGTCGATGACCAGATGCGAGCCGACGGGACGCGGCGCCGAGCCCCAAGTCTCCACGACAGTGGCGATAGCCACAGCACGGCCCTCGGCGCGCCACTGCTCGGCTGCGCCTAAAATGTCTTCGTCGGAACTCAACATCTCAAGACCCCCTTTTCAAGGCGCGACAAATCCCGCGGCCTTATGCGAACCGTCGCAATAGGGCTTGTGGCCGGAATGGCCGCAGCGGCAAAGCGCCGTCGTTTGGACCCGGTCGATCGTGCGCCCGGTTCCGGACAATATCTCGACACTGCCGCTAATTCCTAGCGGACCGTTGGGATAAGGCGTAACTGCCAGCGATCCGCCGCGTTGGGCGAGCGGTTCGCTTGGCTTAGTGGAGGGCTCGCCAGTCGCCTGAAAGCCGGCGGCGACATGCGAGCCATCGCAATAGGGCTTGCTCTTCGATTGGCCGCAACGGCACAAGGTCGCGCGCGTTCCGATCTCCTTGCCGGCCAGAGTAATCGTCGCGAGAATCGCCAGCGGGCCATTCTCGCGCACGGTGATCGCGTTGACCTTGGGCGGTTGCTCGTCGGCGCCGCCGTCATGGCGCGTCACCTGGATCGCGCCGGATGGGCAATTCATCGCGACGAACACCAGCTCTTCCGGGCTCGCGGCGTCCGGATCGATCCAGGATCCGACGACATTGGCCTTGAACACGCCGGGCTGCGAAATCACACAGCGGCGCGCGTGGATGCAGAGTTTGCTGTTGAAGCTGATCGTCGCGTTCTTGCCCCGAACCGTCTCGATGGCGCCGTCGCTCATGCTTCTCCCCAATCGTGACCTCGCACCCTGCCCCGGAGATGGCGTCGTTCCACGCGTTGCGCAAGAGGCGTCGTTACGCCGCCCGCGCCAGCCAGAGCTTTGGATCGGCGGAGGTGGAGGCCTCGCCCGATAGCGCGCGTACGAGATCAGCGATGCTGGCGAGATTGTGGATCGGACGGAATTCATCGACGAACGGCAGCATCGCGCGAATGCCGAGCGCCTTGGCCTGAAACGCGTCGAAGCGCAGCAGCGGATTGACCCAGATCAGCCGACGGCACGACTTGCGCAACCGCTCGACCTCGGCGCCAAGATGAGCGCCGCCGTCGCGCTCCAGCCCGTCGGTGAACAGGATGACGATGGCGCCCTGCCCGAGAACGCGGCGCGACCATTCGCGATTAAAGCGGTGCAAGGACGGCGCGATGCGCGTGCCGCCCGACCAGTCCTTCACTTGCGTCGAACAACTCGCCAGCGCCTCGTCGACGTCCCTCGCTTTCATCGCGCGCGTGACGTTGGTGAGCCGGGTGCCAAACAGGAATGTCGAGACACGCCGCCGTTCGCCCAGCGCATGCAGGAAGTGCAGGAAGATGCGCGTGTATTCGCTCATCGACCCCGAGATATCGCAGATGGCGACAATTGGCGGCGCGCGCAATGCCGGCGCGCGAAATTCGAGATCGATCATCCCGCCGCCGCGCAGCGAGCGGCGAAACGAGCGGCGCGGATCGATGCGGGCGCCGCGCGCATCGGCGATTTGGCGGCGCGTGCGCTTCTTGTCGTCGGCCATCGCCAGACGCGATATCAATTCGCGCGCGCGGGCGATTTCGGCGGAGCTCATCTGCGCGAAATCCTTGGTCTGCAGGATCTCGCTGCTGGAAACCGTAAAGCGCGCGTCAAGATCGAGCGAAGGCGCGGCCTTCTCGTCGTTGCGTGTATCCTTGAAGAAGGCGTCGGCGACGCGGCTGGCGCCCGCTTCCGCCTTCTGGCTCTTCTGCTTCTTGGGATCGGCGCGCGGCGACATCATCGCGATCAGTTTTTCGAGAAATCCCTTACGCTTCCAGAAGATGCGGAACGCCTGATCGAACAGGATCGAATGCTCGCGCTTCTTGACGAGCACGGCATGCAGCGTCGCGTAAAAATCCTCGCGATCGCCGATCCCGGCGGCCTCCACAGCGGCGAGCGCGTCGAGAACGCTGCCCGGGCCAACCGGCAGCCCGGCGTCGCGCAAGGCTCTGGCGAAATACAGGATGTTTTGCGCTAGCTGACCGCCGCCTGGATCGGCCTGTTCGATGTCGTCTTGAACCTGCATCCACCAACCTCGTCCGGCAAACGCGTCGCCGCAAAGCAAGTGTAGTCCGGCGCCTGGCAAACAAAAAGGAGAACTTGGCTCTATGCGCCGCTCGCTTCAAAGCCCTGGCCGCGTCATCTTCTCCGGTCGCACGAGTTCATCGAACCTGGTCGTATCGATATAGCCGGACGCCAGGGCCGCTTCGCGCAGCGTCGTCCCATTGGCCTCCGCGCGGCGGGCGATCGTCGCGGCTTTTTCGTAGCCGATCTCGGGCGCCAGCGCCGTCACCAGCATCAAGGAGCGCTCGACCAACTCGGCAATCCGCTTTTCGTTCGCGACAATCCCGGCAACGCAGCGGTCAGTGAAGCTGTCGATCGCCGCGCTCAACAGATCGAGCGACTGCAGCACGGCTTCGGCGATGACCGGCTTGAAGACATTGAGCTCAAGGTGCCCCTGACTGTTGGCGAACATGACCGCGGAATGATTGCCGAACACGCGGGCGCAGACCATCGTCAGCGCCTCGATCTGCGTCGGGTTGACCTTGCCCGGCATGATCGACGACCCCGGTTCGTTTGCGGGGAGGGAAATTTCGCCAAGGCCCGAGCGGGGCCCTGAAGACAACAGGCGCAGGTCCGATCCAATCTTGAACAACGCCGTCGCCAGATTGGCGAGCGCGGCATGCAGGAACGCCAAGGCATCGTGTCCCGCCAAAGCCTCGAACTTGTTGGCCGCGGAAGTGAATGGCAAGCCGGTCATCGCCGCAATTTCCTGCGCAAAAAGCCCGGGAAAATCGGGGTGGGCGTTGAGGCCGGTGCCGACTGCCGTGCCGCCCTGGGCGAGCGCATATGCGCCCGACAGCGCCGCCTCGATGCGGTCGGCGCCCAGACGCGTCTGCGCGGCATAACCGGAAAATTCGTCGCCCAGTGTAAGCGGCGTCGCGTCTTGCAAGTGCGTCCGGCCGATTTTGACGATAGGCGCGAAAGCGACAGCCTTGCGCTCGAGCGCCGCTTGCAGACGCCGCAGCGTTGGCAGCAGCCGAGAAGTCGTCGCCGTCACCGCCGCGATGTTCATCGCGGTTGGAAAGCTATCGTTGGAGGATTGCCCGAGGTTGACGTGATCGTTGGGATGAACGGGCTTGTAGGTTCCGCGCCGGCCGCCCAGCGCCTCGTTGGCGAGATTGGCGATAACCTCGTTGACGTTCATGTTGGACTGCGTGCCCGACCCGGTCTGATAGACGACGAGCGGAAATTCGATATCGTATTTCCCCGCAGCCACTTGCTTGGCGGCCGCGGCGATAGCATCCGCCATTTCCGGCGCGAGGAGGGCAAGCCGCTTGTTGACCCTCGCCGCCGCTTGCTTGACCAGCGCCAGCGCGTGGACAATCACGACCGGCATGGGCGGGCCAATGCGAAAATTCTCCAAGGAGCGTTGCGTCTGGGCGCCCCAATAGCGATCGACCGGCACATCGACCGCGCCGAGGCTGTCATGTTCGCGGCGTAGGGTCATTTTGTCCGTTCCCGACCGATGGGCCGATGACTTGTCCGAGCCCTTCGGGATTCCAGGCTCGCCGCCTTGCAGCGATATCGCCGCTCAGTGATGATGCATGCGAAGCGTGTCGGGAATAGCGGCGCTGTTCAGGCCGCCGGCCTCGATCCAGCCGCGCGTCGCCGCGCCAGCGCGCGCGATCAATTCCCCGCCGCAGGAATAATCATACGCCGAGATCCCGAGCGGACAAAGCGTCGGCGCGATGCGAATTTCGGCTATTGAGGCGAAACGTTCGATGTCGTTGACCAATTGGCGCGAAACAAGCAGGCCGATCGCGTGGATCGCCTGGGCCGCCGCGCCGCGAGGCGGATTCTTGAGCGCGCAGGCGAAGCCCGTCGGCAAGACCAGAATGCGTGTCGCACCAAGCTTGATGGCGGCGGAAATCGGCGCGTTGTTGCTGACGCCCCCGTCGACCAGGAGACGATTCTGAAAGTGAACCGGCGGGAAAACGCCGGGTATGGCAGCGCTCGCCAGCACCGCCTCGACGACGGGACCGCTGGACATCACAACTTCGTCGCCGGTCAGGCAATCGGTCGCAACAAGATGCAACGGCAGTTGCGCGCTGGCGATGTCGCCGTAGCGGATATTCGCCTCGAGCAGGCGACGCAACGCCTGTCCGTCGAACACGAACGGGCGCCGCATGGCGATATTGGCGAGGCAGCCGAATTTGTACGGCATAATGTGGCGTCGCCGGACGCCTCGCCAAAGGTCGAGCAACCGACGCGCTCCGGCGACGCTTGGGTCCGCCGCGAAATAGGCGCCGTTGGTCGCCCCCGCCGAAGCGCCCACGACCATATCGAAACGCTCGCCTGCCGACACGACCGCGTCGAGCATTCCCGCTTGCGCGGCGCCCAAGCTGCCGCCTCCGGCCAGCACCAGCGCATAATTTGCCTGAGTCATGGCGTTCACATCGCCTCCCTGCCAAGACTGTCGTCAGGGAAGCGGCAATGTTACATGGCCAAGCAACGCCACGCGGTTGAGGCGGGGCGCATTATTCAGGCCGGACGCGACTTCCGGGGCGAAGCCGAACCCCGCTTACGGACAAGGATGGCGGTAACCGTCATAGCCGACGTAAGTGCCGCTGCTCGGATCGTACGAGCGATAGCGGCGGGAGCAATAATCCTCGTCGGCGGCGGGCGAATCTTCGCCCTGAACCGGATACGCCTGGACGGGATATTCCTCGACCGGATATTCCTCGACCGGGGCGCTGTAATATCCTTGCTGCGCGGCCAAAGCCCCGCCAACCAGCGCGCCAGCGACAAGCCCCGCGCCAATTCCGGCGTCCCTGTAGCGCCAGCGATCGCCGTCATGCCTACCGGCATATTGCCCGTCGCCGAAACCGCCGCCCGGCCCCTGAGCCGGCGCGGCCGGGCGAACATTTGGAGCCGGCGGCGGGCGAAGACCTGGAGCCGGCGCCGGTGGTCTCGCGCCATGATGCTGCAACCACCAAAGGTCGGAGCCAGATTGCACGTTCTGCGCCCAAGCGCCGCCTTGCGAAAAGTACACGGCGCCAGCCAGAGCCACGGCGCTAATCAGTCCTGTACGCATGAGACTCTCCAATCAAAACCGACGCGAAGCGCCATCCCTATCCGCTCGCAACAACTTCTTGAGGAGCGACGTCCTGGACGAAAACTTCAAGCGCAATACGTTAGTACCAACGCGACTTTGCTTAATCGCGTCCTATGACGCATCCCATCAATTTCTTTAAGATTTAAAGCGCCAATAAGGCGCAATCGCGGCGCTAAAATCGCGAGGCGAGCAGTATTATCGCGCCTGGGCCAGTTTCACTTCGGCGCGCGCCTGCTCGATCAGCTCATTGGCTTTCGCGCCCTGCACCTTCTGAATGTCGTCCTGGTATTTCAGCAGGACGCCCAGCGTGTCGTTGACCTGCGCCGGGTCGAGGGCCACCGCGTCGAGCTCCGTCAAAGCGCTCGCCCAATCGAGCGTTTCGGCGACGCCGGGCGACTTGAACAGGTCTTGCTTGCGGATCGCCTGGACGAAGGCGACGAGTTCCTGCGTCAGGCGGGCGGGCGCCTCGGGGGCCTTGGCGCGTACAATCGCGTTTTCGCGGTCCACGTCGGGATAGCCGACCCAATGATAAAGGCAACGCCGCTTCAGCGCGTCGTGAATTTCGCGCGTGCGGTTCGAGGTGATGACGACGATCGGCGGGTGTTGCGCCCTGATCACGCCAAGCTCCGGGATCGTCACCTGGAAGTCGGAGAGGATCTCGAGCAGAAACGCTTCGAACGCCTCGTCGGCGCGGTCGATTTCGTCGATCAGCAGGACCGGCGCGCCGCCATCGTTCGGCTCGAGCGCCTGCAACAGCGGGCGCTTGATGAGGTAGCGCTCGGAGAAAATGTCGTGCTCGATGCGATCCTTGTCGTGCTCGCCCGCCGCCTCGGCGAGGCGGATCGCCATCATCTGGGCCGGATAGTTCCACTCGTAAACCGCGGTCGCGACATCGAGGCCCTCGTAGCATTGCAGGCGAATGAGCTTGCGGCCGAGAGTCGACGCGAGAACCTTGGCGATTTCGGTCTTGCCGACGCCGGCTTCGCCCTCGAGGAAGAGTGGCCGGCCAAGGCGCAGGCTGAGGAACAGCACGGTCGCCAGCGAGCGCTCGCCGACGTAATTGGCGCGGGCGAGCAGCGCGAGCGTTTCATCGATCGATGCGGGAAGTGCGAGGGACTGCGTTTGATTGTGCAAATTGACCATGTCCCCGCTGATGTGCTGCTTGCCGTCATGGCCGGGCTTGTCCCGGCAATCCACGCTGTCAGACTGGGCGAAACCCTGGTCGATTACAAGCTGAGCGAAAGACGTCGTGGCCGGGACGAGCTCGGCCATGACGTTTCGATCATTTTAGATTCAGCCTGCCGCCGCGACAGCGCGCTTCGCCATCACGACAATCAGATGCGCGCGATAGGCGGCATCGGCATGCATGTCGGCGTTCAACCCGTCGGCGGGAATGCTGGCGTTCGCCAGAGCCGCGGCCGAGAAGTTGGCGTCGAGCGCCGTCTCAAGCGCCTTGGCGCGGAATACGCCGCTCGAACCCGCGCCCGTCACCGCGACGCGCACGCCTTGCGCGGTCTTGGCGACAAACACGCCGACGATCGCATAACGCGACGCCGGGTTCGGGAATTTTGCGTAGGCCGCCTTCTGCGGGATCGGGAAGCTGACTTCCGTGATGATCTCGCCCGCTTCAAGCGAAGTTTCGAACAAGCCGTGAAAGAAGTTTTCGGCCGCGATCTTGCGCTTGTTGGTGAGCACCGTCGCGCCAAGCGCGAGGACTGCCGCGGGATAGTCGGCGGCTGGGTCGTTGTTGGCGAGCGAGCCGCCGATGGTGCCGCGATTGCGCACCTGCGGATCGCCGATGCCGCCGGCCAGCGAGGCCAGCGCCGGAATGGCCTTCTTCACTTCGGCGCTTGTCGCGACGTCGGCATGCCTGGTCATCGCGCCGATGACGATCGCGTCACCTTCGCGGCGAATGCCGGTCAGACCGGCGACATGGGCGAGATCGACGATCGCGGCCGGGGATGCCAGCCGCTGTTTCATCGTCGGCAGCAGCGTCTGGCCGCCGGCGAGCAGTTTGGCGTCCTCATGCGCAAGCTCGGCGGCGGCGGCTGAAACGCTGTTGGGGCTGACATAGTTGAATGCGTACATGGCGATTCTCCCAAAATTACTGTCCAGCGGCGCCTCGCCCGAAGCGAGGTGCAATCGCTTCGTTTCATTCCGCGGCGCGTTTAACCCTGGCCTGCTGGGCGGCGCGCCAGACGACTTGCGGCGTCGCCGGCATCGTCACGTTTTCGTGCCCGACCGCGTCGGTGATCGCATTGATGACCGCTGGCGGAGCGGCAATCGCGCCCGCTTCGCCGCAGCCTTTGATCCCCAACGGATTGGACGGACACCAAGTCTCGATGGTCTCAACATGAAACGACGGCAGATCGTTGGCGCGCGGCATGCAATAATCCATGAAGCTTGCCGTCAGCAACTGTCCATCCTTGTTGTAGATCGCTCCCTCGAGCATCGCCTGGCCGACGCCCTGGGCGATACCGCCGTGCACCTGGCCTTCGACGATCATCGGATTGATCAGCGCGCCGAAATCGTCGACCGCCGTCCACTTCTCGATCGTGGTGATGCCAGTTTCGGGATCGATCTCGACTTCGCAGATGTGCACGCCTGCCGGGAAGGTGAAGTTCGTGGGATCCCAGAAAGCGCTCTCTTTCAGACCGGGTTCAAGCTCCTGTCCATTGAACTTGTGCGCGATGTAAGCCTGCAAGGCGACGCCGCCAAAATCGATCGACTTGTCGGTGCCCTTGACCGTGAACTTGCCATCCTTGAACTCGATGTCGCCTTCGGCGGCTTCGAGCACATGGCCTGCAACCTTTTTCGCCTTGGCCTCGATCTTGTCGAGCGCCTTGGAGATCGCCGACATGCCGACAGCGCCTGAGCGCGAGCCGTAGGTGCCCATGCCCATCTGCACCTTGTCGGTATCGCCGTGGACGATCGACACGTTGTCGATCGGAATGCCCAGGCGATGCGAGACCAATTGCGCGAAGGTCGTCTCGTGGCCCTGCCCGTGACTGTGCGAACCGGTGAGGATCTCGACGGTGCCGATCGGGTTGACCCGCACTTCCGCCGATTCCCAGAGGCCGACGCCGGCGCCGAGCGAGCCGACCGCCGCCGACGGCGCAATGCCACACGCTTCGATATAGGCGGAGATGCCGATGCCACGCAGCTTGCCCTTGGCGGCCGAGGCCGCCTTGCGTGCGCCGACGCCCTTGTAGTCCGACAAGGCCAGCGCCTTGTCGAGCGCGCCAGCGTAATTGCCAGCATCATAGGCGAGGATCACCGGCGTCTGGTGCGGGAACGTCGTCACGAAGTTCTTGCGGCGGAACTCAGCCGGGTCCATGCCAAGCTCGCGCGCCGCGACTTCGACGATGCGCTCGACAAGGAATGTCGCTTCCGGCCGGCCAGCGCCGCGATAGGCGTCAACCGGCGCGGTGTTTGTATAGACCGCGTCGACTTCAGCGTAGATGTTGGCGATGTTGTATTGGCCCGACAGCAGCAGCGCATAGAGGTAAGTCGGCACCGCCGACGCGAAGGTCGAGAGGTACGCGCCCAGGTTGGCGATCGTATGCGCGCGTAAAGCGGTGATCTTGCCCGACGCATCGATTGCGATCTCCGCATGCGTCGCGTGATCGCGCCCATGGGCATCGGAGAGGAAGGACTCAGTGCGATCGGCGGTCCACTTCACGGCGCGATTGATCTTGCGCGCGGCCCAGACGCAGACGGTTTCCTCCGCGTAGATGAAGATTTTCGAACCGAAACCGCCGCCAACATCGGGGGCGATAACACGCAACTTATGCTCGGGCGCAATGCCGATGAAAGCGGAAAGCACGAGACGCGCGACATGCGGGTTCTGGCTGGTCGTGAACAGCGTCAGGCAATCCGTGCCGGAATCGTATTCGCCAACCGCGGCGCGCGGTTCCATCGCGTTAGGGATCAGGCGATTGTTGACGAGATCGAGCTTGGTGATGTGCTTGGCCGCGGCGAAAGCGGCGTCGGTCGCGCTCTTGTCGCCGAGGTGCCAGTTGTAAACCGTATTATTCGCCGAGATTTCGTGAACCTGCCCAGCGCCGGGCTTCGTCGTCTCGTGAAGATCGATCGCGGCAGGCAGAACGGTATAGTCGACGACGATCGTCTCGGCCGCTTCGCGAGCCTGCGCATAAGTGTCGGCAATGACGACGGCGACGTGATCGCCGACATAGCGCACCTTGCCTTGCGCCAACGCGGGATGCGGGCCGGCCTTCATCGGCGAGCCGTCCTTGGAATGGATCATCCAGCCGCAAATCAGGCCGCCGATCTTGTCCGCGGCAATGTCATCGCCGGTATAAACCGCGACGACGCCTGGAGATTTCAGCGCGGCGGAAGCGTCGATCTTGTTGATCGTCGCATGCGCGTGCGGCGAGCGCAGGAAATGCGCGTAGGCCTGGCCTGGGCGATTGACGTCGTCGACGTAACGGCCCTTGCCGGTAATGAAGCGGTAATCTTCCTTGCGCTTGACGGAGACGCCAATGCCAGTCGCACTCATTATTCTCTCCCTTTGGCCGAAGCGCCGGTCGTTGCGCGACCGGCTGATCGTCTAATCCTTGGTCCGCATCGGTGGAGGCGGGCCATAATTGTTGACTGAAACGATTATTCCGCGGCCTTGGGGGCAGCCGCCGCCATCTCGCGAGCGCCTTGGGCGATCGATTTGACGATGTTGTGATAACCAGTGCAGCGACAGATATTGCCTTCGAGCTCGTCCCGGATCGTGTGCTCGTCGAGCTGATGACCCAGGCGGTTGACGATGTCGATTGACGACATGATCATACCCGGCGTGCAGAAGCCGCATTGCAGGCCGTGATTGTCCTGGAAAGCCTGTTGCATCGGATGAAGCTTGGCGCCCTGCGCAATGCCCTCGATCGTCGTCACATGCGAGCCGTTGCACGATACCGCCAAAGTCGTGCAGGATTTTATCGCCCGGCCATCGACATGCACGACGCACGCGCCGCACTGCGAGGTATCGCAGCCGACATGCGTCCCGGTGAGGCGCAGATTTTCGCGGATAAACTGGACGAGAAGCGTGCGCGGATCGACTTCGGCCGCGACGGCTTTGCCGTTCACGGTCATGGAAACATGAACCATAGTTTGACCTCCCGGTATCTATGCCCGCGGTCTGTTCGACCGCTGGTTATTTGCTGCTGGCGCCCGAAACTCAAGCGTTCGTCCCGGGCGGCTTTCGCATTGCACGAACGCCCTGACCGCGCTGCCCGGCAGAATGTCGAAACGCTCGTTCAAGGTCAAGCCCTCGACCTACAGCCCTCGACCTACGACTTTAGTCCACCTCGCTTTTTTTTACGCTGCTGGAGGCGCGCTGGCGGCGGCGGCGAAGTTGGCGAAGAACTGATCGGCCATCTTTTTCGCCACCCCATCGATCAGGCGCGAACCCAGTTGGGCGATCTTGCCGCCGACATTGGCCTGGACGTCGTATTTCAGCAGCGTGCCGCCCGGCGCATCGCTCAGCGCGACTTTGGCGCCGCCCTTGGCGAAGCCCGCAATGCCGCCTTCGCCCTCGCCGTTGATTGTATAGCCATTGGGCGCGTCAATGTCTGACAGTTGCACCTTGCCTTTGAAAGTTGCGCCGACTGGCCCGATCTTGATCTTGGCGACCGCCGCGAACGAAGTGTCGCTCGTCTTGTCCAGCGATTGGCAACCAGGAATGCAGGTTTTGAGCACCGTCGGATCGTTCAGCATCGCCCAGACTCTTGGCCGATCCGCCGGCAACGTCACTTCGCCCGTCATCGTCATCGCCATGTGCGTGGTCCCTCCCTGATTGTGCCGCTGGCGCGCGTCGCGAACGCATTTCGCGCCGCACGTGGTTGGCTGAACTTGCAGCTTGGGTCAGCTTCCTCCTCGTAAGGTCGCCGCCGCCAAATGTCTCTGGCGCCAAAGTACACCTCATCTCCCGGCGTCGACACAATAGCGGAGGCGCCGCGACGATGCCCGCAGGAGAGGGCGAGCATATGTCTGACTATTTATTTCGTTCAGGCTGCAGAAATTCGAAAGGCTTCAGTCTGTCTTCCCGCTTCCTCCCGGTTTGACGCAACTTAACGCGAATAATTTCGACTCTTCACACAATTTTTGTGCACGCCGACCAAGAAAACGTTTGAATTTCGCAGGACATTTGCCGCGACTTCGTTGAGTATCCATTCAACGATAAGGTGGCCAATCAATAGCGGCCGGGCCAGAACGGGGGGGCAGAGTGGACGTCGACGGCATCGAGCTGTTGTCCGGATATTATCGCAAAGGCGTGCCGCAGACGTCACGCGAACCAATCCCTGTTTGACAAAATTATGAATTCTGTCGATTGCCGCTTACGCTGGCGGCGGATATGAAACGCTGGGGTAGGCGGAAGACGGCGTGGGCTCGCGCTCACGCCAAAAAGAAACGACAGGGTCGCCGTCGGTAGGTGGCGCAGATCCTGTATATGGGTGAGAAACTTTCGGGGGCGTGACAGCGCATGGATAACTTCCTGCAACAGTTGATCAATGGGCTTACGCTCGGTTCACTCTACGGCCTGATCGCCATCGGATACACAATGGTTTTCGGCATCATCGGCATGATCAATTTCGCCCACGGCGATTTGTTCATGCTCTCGGCCTTCATCGCGCTGCTGATCTTTCTCTTCCTGACCAAGATCCTCGGCGTCGCCTCGCTGCCGCTTGCCTTCGTCGTCGTGCTTGTCGTCGGGATGGTGCTGACATCGGTGTGGAACTGGACCATCGAGCGCATCGCCTACCGCCCGCTGCGCGGCTCGTTCCGGTTGGCGCCGCTGATTTCGGCGATCGGCATGTCGATCTTCCTGTCGAATTTCGTCCAGGTCGTGCAGGGCCCGCGCAACAAGCCGGTGCCCCCGATGTTTGGCGACTTCATGCACTTAACCGCAGGTGGACTCGACGTGCGCCTGCAATACAAACAAATCGTGATATTCGTCGTAACCGGCGCTCTGCTATTCGCCTTCTGGTGGCTGGTGCAGAAAACGGCGCTGGGACGCGCGCAACGCGCTTGCGAGCAGGATCGCAAGATGGCGGCGCTACTGGGCGTCGATGTCGACCGGACGATCTCCATCACCTTCGTTATTGCCGCCGCCCTCGCCTCGGTCGCTGGCGTTCTCTACATGATGAAATACGGCGTGGTGAATTTCTCCGACGGCTTCCTGCCCGGCGTCAAAGCCTTTACGGCGGCGGTTCTGGGCGGCATCGGCTCGCTTCCCGGCGCGGTGCTTGGCGGGTTGCTCATCGGCCTCATCGAAGTTTTCTGGGCAGCTTATTTTTCCAGCGATTACAAGGATGTGGCGGCATTTTCTATCCTGGCGATCACGCTGATCTTCATGCCCTCGGGCATTCTGGGCCGCCCTGAAATCGAGAAGGTTTAATAATGGCCGCGACCGCTCAAAACATCGACGCCGCAGCCACTGGCGGCTATTTCGCCAAGACGCTCAAGGATGGTCTGGCCGCAGCCGTCCTGACCTTCTTCCTGGCGTTTCCGATCATCATGCTGCATGCGGAGGCGGACAACGACGGCAACCTGTTCCTGACCTGGCGCCCCTGGGCCGTGCTGATCCTATGCGCCCTCGCGTTCGTCGGCCGCGTTCTCGTCACGCAATATCAAAGCCGCCCGATTGTCGATCGCCCCGTCGTCGCGGTTGGCGAGCCATCCGCGGCATCCGCCTTCCTCGCCCGCTACATCGGCCTGATCGGGCTGGCGGTTCTGTTCGTCTTTCCGTTCGCATCGCTGTTCTTTTTCGGCAAGGCCGGCTCGCTCAAGTGGATCGACTCTTATGGCATCCAGATCCTGATCTATGTGATGCTGGGCTGGGGCCTCAACATCGTGGTCGGCCTCGCCGGCCTGCTCGATCTCGGCTACGTCGCGTTCTACGCCGTCGGCGCCTATTCCTACGCCTTGCTGGCGACGACGTTCGGGCTTTCGTTCTGGATTTGCCTGCCGCTGGCGGGCATTCTAGCGGCGATGTGGGGCATGATCCTTGGCTTCCCCGTCTTGCGCCTGCGCGGCGACTATCTCGCCATCGTGACGCTGGCGTTCGGAGAAATGGTCCGCCTCGTGCTGGTCAATTGGGTGCCATTCTCAGGCGGCGGCGCCGGCATCGCGTCGATCCCCAAGATCACGTTCTTTGGCATCCCCTTCCGGGACCAGCCCGGCGGCTTCGCTGAATTCTTCCACCTCGACTACGCGTCCGTGCACGCCAAGATCTTCCTCTATTACGTCATTCTCTGTCTCGCGCTGATCACCAATTTCGTTACGTTGCGCCTGCGCCGCCTGCCGATAGGCCGCGCCTGGGAAGCGTTGCGCGAGGATGAGATCGCCTGCCGTTCGCTCGGCATCAATACGAGAAACACCAAGCTGACGGCCTTTGCGCTTGGCGCGTTTTTCGGCGGTCTTGCGGGCTCGTTCTTCGCCGTCCGTCAGGGCTTCATCAGCCCCGAGAGCTTCACGTTCAACGAATCCGCGACGGTTCTCGCGATCGTCGTGCTGGGCGGCATGGGCTCACAGATCGGCGTTGCGCTGGCCGCGGTGTTTCTGATCGGCGGTTTCGAACTGTTGCGGGAGCTCGACTGGCTCAAGCAATTGATGAATTTCGTTTTCCACATTCCCGACTTCGATCCGGCGCAATATCGCGGACTGCTGTTCGGGCTGTCGATGGTGGTGATGATGGTGCTGCGGCCCAGAGGCTTTATCTCGACGCGCCTGCCGTCAATCTTTCTCAAGGAGCGGAAATCCGTGTCGGGCTCGCTGGTTAAAGAGGGGCGCGGCTGATGCGCTGGCAATCCAATCCGCTGCTCGTCATCGAGCATCTGACAATGCGCTTCGGCGGCCTTGTCGCCGTCAACAACCTCACCTTCCAGGTCGGTCGCGGCGACATCACGGCGCTGATCGGACCGAACGGCGCGGGCAAGACGACCGTCTTCAACTGCGTCACGGGCTTTTATAAACCGACCGAGGGCCGGCTGGCCCTAGCGCGCGAAGGCATCGCCGCGACGGCGGATGTCGAGGCCTTGACGCGCTCCTCGGCGAAACACGCCAATACCGCTTCGGGCGACCTGTTTCTTCTCGAGCGCATGCCCGGCAACGAAATCGCCAAGAACGCCAAGGTCGCGCGCACGTTCCAGAACATCCGGCTGTTCCAGGGCATGACGATCCTGGAAAATCTGATGGTCGCGCACCACAACCGGCTGATGCAGGCGAGCGGCTTTACGGTGCTCGGCATGTTCGGCGCGTCGTCCTATCGCGCCAGCGAAGCTCAGGCGGTCGATCGGGCCAAATACTGGCTCGACAAGATCGGACTGATCGATCGCGCCGACGATCCCGCCGGCGAATTGCCGTATGGCGCGCAGCGCCGTCTGGAAATCGCCCGGGCGATGTGCACCGACCCGATCTTGCTTTGTCTCGACGAGCCCGCCGCGGGACTTAACCCGCGCGAATCGGCCGATCTCAACACACTGCTGAATTCCATCCGCGACGATCACAAGACATCGTTGCTGCTGATCGAACACGACATGTCTGTGGTGATGCAGATCTCCGACCATGTCATCGTACTCGACTACGGCACCAAGATCGCCGACGGCACGCCCGTCGACGTCCGCAACGATCCAAAGGTCATCGCCGCCTATCTCGGCGTCGCCGATGAAGAAGAACTCGCGGTCGCAGAAGCGGAGATCGGATGATGAGCGAGGCGACCGCGATGCAATCCCCGGCGAGCGCTGCGACAGCGACGGCGAAGCCGCTGCTCACTGTGCGCGGCGTCGAGACTTTTTACGGCAAGATTCAGGCGCTGAAGGGCGTCGACCTTGACGTCAATCAGGGAGAAATCGTCACGCTGATCGGCGCCAACGGCGCTGGCAAGTCGACGATGATGATGACGATTTTCGGCAACCCGCGCGCCCGTCGCGGGTCGATCACGTTTGACGGCCGGGACATCACCGCCCTGCCCTCGCATCAGATCGCCCGGCTCTCGATCGCGCAATCGCCCGAGGGTCGCCGAATTTTCCCACGCATGACGGTGTTCGAAAATCTTCAGATGGGCGCCGCGATTGTCGGCTTCGATCATTTCGACGAAGACTTGGCGCGCGTTTTTACGATGTTTCCCCGCCTCAAGGAGCGCGCCCAGCAACGCGGCGGCACATTGTCGGGCGGCGAGCAGCAGATGCTGGCGATCGCCCGCGCGCTGATGAGCCGACCGCGCCTGCTGTTGCTCGATGAACCGTCGCTTGGCCTCGCGCCGCTGATCGTGAAGCAGATTTTCGGCGTCATCGCCGATCTCAACAAGACGCAGGGTCTCACTGTGTTTCTTGTCGAGCAGAACGCGTTCCATGCTCTCAAATTGGCGCATCGCGGCTACGTCATGGTCAACGGCAAGATCACCATGCAGGGCACGGGCAAGGAATTGCTGGCGCGTCCGGAAGTGCGCGCCGCCTATCTCGAAGGAGGCCATTGATGCACGGCATCATCTGGGCGGACACGGACTACGGCCTGCTCTCGTTCGTCATCCTCACCATACTGGGCGCTGCCGCCGCTTGGGCGATCGGCAAAGCCTTCGCTACGTCCTGGAGCCCGCTCTGGCTGATCCTCCCGGCCACGGCGTTGCTCTCGGCCGGCGTTCGCTTCCTGCACTTTTCCCTGTTCCAGGAGAAGCTGCTGTCCATCCATTTCTACCTCATCATCCTGATCATCACGCTCGCCGTAAGCTGGCTGAGCTACAACTCGACGCGGGCCAAGCAGATGGCGACGCAATATTCATGGGCTTTTGTTCAATCCGGGCTGGCTTGGCGCGAGCGCTAAGCGACTCAACCGCCAAATTCACCTATTAGACGAAAGATTCAGCAATGGCGCCGCCGTTTTGGGATGACTCTTGTTTAGAAACAGGCTTCTATACCCACAAGCGGTGGAATTGATGTCTACCGACGGACGCCGGTTTTCTAGCGTCCGGAAACAAGGGAGTGACGTATGAAAAAGTATTTGTTGTCCGGCTTGATTGTCGCCGCTGGTCTCGCTTTCGCGGGCGCAGCGAGCGCGCAGATCAAGATCGGCGTCGCCGGTCCGATCACCGGCCCTAACGCATCTTTCGGCGCGCAGCTGACCACGGGCGTCGCGCAAGCCGCCGCCGACTTCAACGCCAAGGGCGGCATCCTCGGCCAAAAGATTGAAGTCGTGCAAGGCGACGACGTTTCCGATCCCAAGCAAGGCGTTTCGGTCGCCAACAAGTTCGTCGGCGACGGCGTCAAGCTTGTTGTGGGACACTTCAACTCCGGCGTAACCATCCCCGCCTCCGAAGTCTACGCCGACAATGGCATCCTCTTCATCACCCCCTCGGCGACGAACCCGAAGGTCACCGACCGCAAGCTCTGGGACGCTTTCCGCACTTGCGGGCGCGATGACCAGCAGGGCAAGCTCTGGGCCGATCTCGCCCTTGGCCAGTTGAAGGACAAAAAGATCGCCATCGTCCATGACAAGACCCCATACGGCCAAGGCCTCGCCGACGCCGCCAAGGGCTTCATGAACGCCGGCGGCAAGAAGGAAGTCCTCTACGAAGGCGTCAATGTCGGCGAGAAGGACTATTCGGCGATCGTCTCGAAGATCAAGGCTTCCGGCGCCGAATATCTGATGTGGGGCGGCCTGCATACTGAAGCCGGTCTCATCATCCGCCAGATGCGCGACCAGGGCATGAACACCATCATGATCTCCGGCGACGGCATCACCGACAACGAGTTCGCCTCGATCGGCGGCCCAGGCGTTGAAGGCACGTTGATGTCGTTCGGCCCGGAACCCCGCAACAACCCGGCGGCCAAGGAAATCGTCGCGGCGATCAAGGCGAAGGGTTTCGAACCGGAAGGCTACACGCTCTATTCCTACGCGGCGATGCAGATCTTCCAGCAGGCAGCGGAAAAGGCCAAGTCGCTTGATTCGAAGAAGATGGCGGAAGTCATGCACTCCGGCATGGCCTTCAAGACCGTCATTGGCGATATCGCCTATGACAAGAAGGGCGACCGCACCACTGTCGACTATGTCTGGTACGTCTGGAAGAAGGACGACGCAGGAAAGATCACCTACAAGCAGATGTGATCATTCGTCGCTTCTGGCGATCGGAATGAAACCTGAAGCCCGCCCTCACCGGCGGGCTTCATTTTTGGGATCACACGAAATCCTATTGTGGATCATGCAAAAAGCGTCAATCTAACATATAATTTATGTTATATTTGGTCCTGAAGGAACCGCCGCACGCGTGGGTGCGCGGAAAAACCGCACTCATCGCCTTGATTTCATTTGAAACCCCGCGCGGATTGTCCGTCGGCTATGATCCGGCTGATCGGAGCGCCGCCGCCCTCGGCTCAACGATAAATCGGACGAACGATTGAGCCGGAAGCCTATCACCCGATCTGCCCCAGGCCGGGAAATGTCTCCAACAGCCAGAACGAAGCGCTCTGGACGCCGCCGCTGAGAAAGCCGATGCCGGTGAGCACCAGAAGAGCTCCCACAAGCTTTTCCAGCCGCGCGAACTGGCCGCGAAAGCTCTTTGCCCAGGCCAGAAACGGCTCCATCAGGAAGGCCGCGATGATGAACGGCGCGCCAAGGCCGATCGAGTAGGCGAGCAGCAAGAGCGCGCCCCGGCCCGCGGTCTCCTCAGACCCCGCGACGGCAAGGATCGCGGCCAGGATAGGGCCGATGCACGGCGTCCAGCCGAAGGCGAACGCCAGGCCCATGAGATAGGCGCTCCACAGGCCAGGCGGGCGGGCGATCTCGAGCCGCTTCTCGCGGAACATCGCGCCGATGCGCAGCGCGCCGAGAAAGTGCAACCCCATCACGATAATGCCAAGTCCGGCGGCGATCGACAGAACATGGCTCCACTGGCGCACCAGCGCGCCGAATACCGACGCGGTGGCGCCGAGCGAGACAAATACCGTGGAGAAGCCGAGCACGAACAGCACGGCGGCGAGGATCGTCTTGCGCCGCGCCTGCGCCTCCCCTTCGTCGACGAGTTCCTCAAGCGTCGTGCCGGCGAGGTAGCACAAATACGGCGGCGCCAGCGGCAGCACGCAGGGGCTCAGGAAGGAAATCAAGCCGGCGGCGGCTGCGGCGGGAAGCGAAATATCAGTCATGTCGGCCCTTGTGGCCCACCCGTTCGAACCGGGCAAGATGCGTTGTGTTCAAACATCCTTCGCTGGCGGCGGGAGTTTGTTTCAAGCGCCGCGCCAAAGCCCATCAATGCTTCGGCCGATAAAGGCGGCGCTACTGGCGCGAGCGTACGGAAAATTCGCCAAGCCGCACGCGCTCCGAAAGGCGTTCCGCCAGCGCCACGACTTTTTCCTCGCCGTGCGCCGCGATCAGTTCGCGAAAGGCGGCGCAAAATGCCGCTTCGGCGAAAGCATCGACGCCAATACCGTCAAGCACCGCCTCCGCGAAGGCTTCGCTCACGTATGTGAGCGCGGCGCGCCGGGCGTCCGCGGCGGAGAGTTCGTCAAGCGAAAGGGCAAAGACGGCATGCATGGCCAGCCACTCTATTGCGAACCCACGCCCCGCGCGACTTGCGTCTTTAAGAAGGGTTAATTTGCGACAGGTCTGGATTCGGCTCGAATTAGTGTCTCGTCAACCGCAGCATGGCGCGCGCCGCGAGCCGTCATCGTCACAAGATGGCTGGCGAGCGAAGCAATTGCTCAATTTTGGCAGGTGGAACCGGCCAGCTGAAATACATCCCCTGCATTTCATCGCAGTCGTTTTCGCGCAGGAACGTCAGTTGCTCCGCCGTCTCGACCCCTTCCGCGATGACGCGCAGGTCGAGTTTGTGGCCCAGCGAAATCACCGCGCCGGCAACCGCCTTGACGTTCGTGCTGGCCGCCCCGATGTCATGGATAAAAGACTTATCGATCTTCAACCGCCCAACCGGGAAATTCTTCAGCGCGCTGAGGCTGGAATAGCCTGTTCCAATATCGTCGATCGAAAATTGCACGCCGCGCGCTCGCAGGTGCTGCATTGTCGCCACGGCCTTACCGACGTCCTGCATGATCAGACTCTCTGTCAGCTCAAGTTCGAGACAATTCGGGTCGAGCCGGCTTTGCTCCAGCGCCTCAAACACGCGCGCGATCCAATCGGCCTGCGAGAATTGACGCGCCGATACATTGACGCTCATCGCTATGGGCGGCAGACCGGCGTCGCGCCATGCCTGGTTCTGACGACATGCGGTGTGCAACACCCAATCGCCGATTTGTTCGATAAGGCCGACTTCCTCGGCCAGCGGGATGAAATAGGCGGGCGATATGCGGCCCATTTTGGGGTGATTCCAGCGCACGAGCGCTTCGACGCCGAAGATGCGCGATGTTCGGAGATCGACGAGCGGTTGATATTCCAGGCTCAGCTGCGAAAGAGCGATGGCGTCGCGCAACTGCTCCTGAACCAGCAACTTCTTCTGCATCTCGGCGTTTAACTCGGGCGAGAAGAACTGAAAGTTGTCGCGACCGAATGCCTTGGCGCGGTACATCGCGGCGTCAGCGTTGGCCAACAGCATTTCCGCGTTGCCGCCATGATCGGGATAGTTCGCCACGCCGAGGCTCCCAGTGATGCGGATCGTGTGCCCTCTGAGGAGCATGGGCTTGGCGATCGCGGCGCGTATCGAACGCAACGCCGCCGTCAACGCGCCCTTGTCGTCGCGTTGATCGGCAAGCAGAATTGAAAATTCATCGCCGCCGATGCGCGCTACCAGATCGCCCGCGCGCACGCTTGCCGCCATGCGATCGGCGACGCACTTGAGCAATTCGTCGCCGGCGCCGTGCCCAAGGCTGTCGTTTACCAGCTTGAAATTGTCGAGATCGACAAACACTACGGAGGCCGAACCACCGTAGTCGCGCGCCTGCGCCATTGCCACGTTAACCCGATCCTTGAAAACCGAACGAACCGGAAGCCTGGTAAGAGCGTCGTGGGTCGCGAGAAACTGAATGCGATCTTCGGTCTTTTTGCGCTCTATGGCGACGCCAGCGAGACGAGAGCCCCGGGCAATGATTCGCATTTCAGCCGGCGTCGGTTCGCGCACCGATTTCAGATAGATCGCAAAAGCGCCAAGCACCGCGGCGTGTTGCGAAAATGTCGGCGTCGACCAGCACGCGCGATAGCCATGCACGAGCGCCAGATCGCGATAGTCTTGCCACAACGGATCAGTCAGGATATCGGCGGCGATGACTGTCTCGCGCCGATAAACCGCCGTGCCGCAAGACCCGACGCTTGGGCCAATTTCAATACCGTCGATGGCCTTGAGATAGGCCGGCGCCATGCTTGGCCCGGCGCCATGTCGCAAGTGAACGGCTTCGTTGTCCCGCAGGAGAATTGCGCACGAAGCGCCGCCTAACTGCGATTCAACATGGAGTGCGACATGATCGAGAATCGCTTCGAGCGGCGCGCCGATGGCGATCATCTCCATGATCTTGGCTTCGTCATCACGCAAGCGATCGAGGATTTTTCGCTCGGTTATATCGCGCGCGATGCCAACGATGCCGACAATTGCGTCGCGCTCGTCGCGCAATGGAGCCTTGGTCGACAACAGCCACTTTTCGACGCCCCTGGAATTGATAATATTCTCGAGCAATCCAGACACGCCCACGCCGCTCTCGACGATGCCGAACTCCACGTCGCGAAAGGCCTGGGCGACGTCAGCGGTGTGAATGTCAAAATCTGTCAAGCCGATCATTCGGTTGGGTTCGGCAAAACCTGAATCGGCGGCGATCGCCCTGTTGGCGACAATGAACCGACTTTCCACATCCTTGACCCACAGATAGTCTGGCACTTGGTCGATCAGCGTCTGCAGCGAAATGCGCTCCGCCGATTGATCGAGCGTCAGCCGCCGCAGCCGGGCGAGTTCGCTCAACAACCCTCCGCTCGTTTCATCCGCGTCAACCAGCGCAAATTTTGTCGAAGTGGTCGCGCGAATCATCGTGCCGGTCCAAACTGTCTCGCTGCAGAGCTTTGGATTAAACTCGTCTGTGCAATCTATAGTTGTATTTCTAACAAAGGCTTAAAGCCGATCAGGGACATGAAATGTGCGGACGTTTCGCCATAACCTTGCCTCCAGAGGCCGTGCGCGGCTTCTTTGCGTATGTCGAGCAGCCGAACTTTCCGCCGCGCTACAACATCGCCCCGACGCAGCCGATCCCGATTGTCGCCGCGCAAGCGCACGCTGGCGGCATGACGCGACACTTCACTTTGATGCGCTGGGGGTTCTTGCCCGGTTTCGTCAAAAACCCCAAGGAATTCCCGCTCATTATCAATGCTCGCGCTGAGACGATCCTCGAAAAAGCCAGCTTCCGCGCCGCGGTCAAACGCCGGCGTTGTCTCGTCATCGCCGATGGTTTTTACGAATGGCGGCGTGGGCCCGGACCAGGCAAGCGGCCGTTTCTGATCCGCCGCGTCAACGGCGAACCAATGGGCTTTGCCGGCCTCTACGAAACCTGGAGCGATCCGAGCGGCGGCGAGATTGACACCGCCTGCATCATCACGACCCCGGCCAATCAATTGATGACGCAGGTGCATGACCGGATGCCGGTCATCATCGGCCGCGCCGATCATTCGCGTTGGCTCGACAATGACGGCGTCGAGGCGGCGGATGCGATGGCGCTGGCGCGCCCCGCCCCGGAGGAGGCGCTCGAACTGATCGAGATTGCCGTCGCGGTCAACAAGGCGGCAAACGACGGGCTGGAACTGCAGGCGCCTTTGGGCGAACCGATCCGCGCTCCGGCTGCTTGAACACAGGGCGTCGACGCGCGATCCTGTTCCCAGCAAGGAAAGACAAATGGCCGAGAAGCCCAAGCCGCCACGCCAGATCGACCCCATTCGCCACGCGGACGGGCGCTGCCGCTGCCCGTGGCCGAGCCTCGACTCGCTTTATGTCGCGTATCACGACACGGAATGGGGAAAGCCGGAGCGCGACGACCGCGCGTTGTTTGAAAAACTCATTCTCGACGGCTTTCAGGCCGGACTTTCGTGGATCACGATTTTGCGCAAGCGCGATGCGTTTCGCGCCGCTTTCGATGGCTTCAAACCCGAGAAGATCGCGCGCTACAGGCCGGCGCAAATCGAGGCGCTGATGCGGGACGCCGGCATCGTGCGCAATCGCGCCAAGATCGAGGCGGCAATCGCGCTGGCGAAGATCTATCTCGATCTTCAAGGACGCGAGGGTTTTGCCAAATACATCTGGGGCTTTGTCGACGGGCGACCGATTCAGGGAAAGCGCAACAGCATGGGCGACATCCCCGCGCAGACAGATCTGTCCGTCGCGCTGGGCAAGGATCTGCGTCAGCGCGGCGCAAATTTTGTTGGACCGACCATCGTCTACGCCTTCATGCAGGCGACCGGCATTGTCAACGATCATCTCACCGGCTGCTATCGTTGCGCCGAATGCGCGGCGCTGGCCTGATGCGCGCAAAAACCAGCCCGCGCGCGTGGCAGCGCATGTTGTCGGGCCGACGGCTCGATCTCATCGACCCCTCGCCGCTCGACATCGAAATCAGCGATATCGCGCATGGTCTGGCGCGCGTTGCGCGCTGGAATGGCCAGACGCATGGCCCGGAGATATTTTCCGTCGCGCAGCATTCGTTGCTGGTCGAGGCGCTGTTTGGCGCGCTGGCGCCAGAATGCAACAGACAGGCGCGCCTCGCTGCCCTACTGCATGACGCGCCGGAGTATGTCATCGGCGACATGATCTCGCCGTTCAAGGCGGCGATCGGCGGCGACTACAAGCGGATCGAGGAACGGCTGCAGGCAGCCACGCATATGCGCTTTGGTCTGCCGGCAAAGACGTCTGCGGAAATAGCGGCGCAAATCAAGAATGCCGACCGCGCCGCCGCCTATTTCGAGGCAACGAAACTCGCCGGCTTCGCGATTGCCGAGGCGCAAAAACTGTTCGGCGCCCCCAAAATTGCGCCGCGTGCGATTGCGGACTATCTGACAGCGATGCAGCCGGGCGAAGCGCAGGAGCTGTTCTTGCGCCGTTTCGCCGACCTGTTCGACGAAACCCACGCCCTGGCGTTTTGAAACGAGTTTGAATATGCCGCGTCTCCACGTTTGTTCGCTCTCTCTGATCGGCGCTAAAGTCGAGGAAACCGGCGCCCGCCGGCTTGTGACCCTGCTCAGCACGGGCACGCATGTCGAGCGTCCCCGCGCCATCGCCCCGGAACATCATCTGTATATCGCCATGTCCGATATCGTTGAGCCGGCGGTCGGTCAGATCGTGCCCGGCAAGCGCCATGTGCGAACGCTGCTCGAATTTGTCCGCGACTGGAATCGCGCCGAGCCGATGCTGATCCATTGCTTCGCTGGAGTCAGTCGCTCCACCGCCGCCGCCTTCATCGCCGCCTGCGCGCTCAATCCGTCGCGCAGCGAAGCCGAGATCGCGCGCGCCATTCGCGCTGCTTCGCCAACCGCGACGCCCAATTCGCGCCTCGTCGCGCTAGGCGACGCGATTCTTGAACGCGACGGTCGCATGAGCGCCGCGATTGAAGCGATCGGACGCGGCGAGGAATGTTTTGAGGGCGTGCCGTTCGCGCTGGAATTGGCGTAAGCCGTCGACACTGCGCCCGCAGTTTCAGCCAAGCCGCTTGGTCATCTTCCAGTGCGGGATTGTCACTCCAATAAAGCCTTCGCCGTACGCGGCGTATCCGGCCTTCTGGTAGAACCCCAGCGCGCTCTCGCGGGCATGGAGCGTGATCTGCCTGTATCCGCGAGAGCGCGCCAGAGTTTCCGCGAAATGCAGAATCTCGCGGCCAATATTGTGGCCGCGATGTTCCGGATCGACGACCATTTGGCGAAGTTTCAGCTTGGCCTCCCCGGATGAATTATCGGGAGTCAACACGACGCAACCAACAAGCGCGCCATCGAGATAGCAGCCAATATGAATATCTGATTGCTCCGCCTTGAGTTGCTCCGCAGTGAAATCCAGGCCGAGCGGCGCGCGCAGGACGCGACGGCGCAAATCGACAATCGTCTGGTATCGCAAAGAACTGAAATCGACTTCGCGTATCTCCAGCATATTCCCTGCCTGATCCGGATATTCGTCACGCAATCATACTCGGCCCCCCAATTCTCAGGCTGTCGCGGCGAACGGCGGCCAAGAGAGCGACTCGATTGCCTCGCCACGCCCGGCCAAAATTGCCTACAACATCGCCAGCGGCGATTTACTTCTTGGCGGCGCGAACGCGCGATCGAGCGCGGTCAGATCACCCGCGTCGAGGCGCAATTCCAGAGCTGCGCGGTTTGCTTCGACATGCGCAAGCGTCGCGGCCTTGGGGATGACCATCATGTTGGACCGCTTCAGCAGCCACGCCAGCGCGATCTGAAACACCGAGGCGTCGTGGCGTTGCGCCACCTCAAGCAGCGGTCCCGATTTCGGCAGCCTCCCCTGCTCGATCGGGCTGTACGCCATCCCGGGAACCTTGCGCCGCGCCAACCATGGCAAGAGATCGAATTCCGGACCTCGGCGCTCCAGATTGAACAGGATCTGATTGGCCGCGCATGTCGTTCCGCCGACCGCCCAAAGCTCCTCCATATCGTCGACGTCGAAATTGCTGACGCCCCAGTGACGGATTTTGCCCTGGCGCTGCAATTCCAGCATTCCGTCGATCGTCTGCTTGAGCGGGATCGAGCCGCGCCAATGCAGGAGATAAAGATCGAGCCGATCGGTCGTCAGCCGCTTCAAGCTGCTCTCACAAGCCCGGCGCAAGCCTGCGCCGCCGGCGTTCTGCGGATAGACTTTGCTGACCAGAAAAACCTTGTCGCGCAATCCGTCCAGCGCCTGCGCCAGCATGCGCTCGGCGCCGCCGTCGCCATACATCTCGGCGGTGTCGATGAGCGTCAGGCCGAGTTCGACGCCGCGGCGGATCGCCGCGACTTCAGTTTGCAATTCAGCGGCGCGCTCGCCCATCCGCCAGGTGCCCTGTCCAAGCTTCGCAACGCGCTCGCCGTTGAGCAGCACGATTGTCGGCGGGGCTGTCGTCGGAGACATCAATGACCTCTCAATCGCCCGGGCAGGTTGGCGCAATTGCTGGCGCCCGACGCGTCGAATCTGGCGCCAAAACCGGTCGACCACAAGATCATCCCGGCCTTGCGCTCACGCCGTCCGAATCCGCCCCGATTCCTTGAAATATATAAGTCGGTCGGATAGAATATTAGCCGATTTGCTTGCCTCGGCCGTCACTGGCATGTTAGCTTTCACGCGGCCGTTTCGCCCGACAAAAGTCAGGCGCCATCTTGAGCCGAATATGGGAGGATCCCTAGTGAAGAAGCTTCTATTCGCGACCGCCATTGCCTCTATCGCAGCCCTCAGCGCCCCGGTTTTCGCCGCTGACGCCCCGACCATCCCCATCATCGTAAAGGACACGACTTCGTTCTACTGGCAGATCGTTCTCGCTGGCGCGCGCAAAGCCGGCAAGGACCTTGGCGTCAACGTTCCGGAACTCGGCGCACAGTCCGAATCCGACATCAACGGCCAGATATCGATCCTCGAAAACGCCGTCGCCGGCAAGCCCGCCGCCGTCGTGATTTCACCGACCGAGTTCAAGGCGCTCGGCAAGCCGATCGACGAAGCGGCCAAGAAGACCAAGATCATCGGCATCGACTCAGGCGCCGATTCGAAGGCGTTTACCTCCTTCCTGACGACAGACAACGTAGCGGGCGGACGTATCGCCGCGGACGGTCTGGCCGAGGCGATCACCGCCAAGTACGGCAAGGCGGAAGGCGATGTGGCGCTCATCACGTCGCTGCCGGGCGTCGGTTCGCTCGATCAGCGCGCCAAGGGCTTCAAGGAACAGCTCGCCGCCAAGTATCCCGGCCTGAAACTCGTCGCCGACAAAGTGGCGGACGGCCAGGCGACGACTGGTCTCAACATCATGACCGACCTGATCACCGCCAACCCGAACCTGCGCGGCGTCTTCGCCTCGAACCTGATCATGGCTCAGGGCGCCGGCCAGGCGATCGCGGAGAACAAGAAGGCCGACACGATCAAGGTGATCGGCTTCGATTCCGACGACAAACTGGTGAAGTTCCTCGGCGACGGCACTCTCTACGCGCTCGTCGTTCAGGATCCCTATCGCATGGGCTATGACGGCATCAAGACCGCTCTCGCCGCTTCCAAGGGCGAGAAGGTCGACGCCAACGTCGACACCGGCGCAAACCTGATCACCAAGGCCAACATGGGCGGCGAGAAGCAGAGCGCCTTGCTGAACCCGAAGGTCAAGTAATAGACTGACGAGAAGCCGATCCGTCAGATTCGCGAGGCGCGATGCAAACGCAGACATCTCCCGAATCTTCGACGGCTATGAATATCAGCGGGGCGGCCAACGCCGCTCCGCTGCTCTCTCTAAAAAATCTCGATAAGCGCTTTGGCGCGACCCATGCGCTGAAAGCCGTCGATCTCGAATTCGAGCAAGGCGAAATCCACGCCATCGTCGGGGAAAACGGCGCCGGCAAGTCGACGCTCATCAAAGTGCTGACGGGCGTCCATCCGCGCACCAGCGGAGAAGTATACTGGCGCGGCCGGGCCGTGGCGCTGGCCAGTCCGCACGAAGCGATCGGGCTTGGCATCAACGCCGTGCATCAGGAGGTCGTGCTGTGCCGTCACCTGACAGTGGCGGCCAATATTTTTCTCGGCGACGAACACACCAACGGCGGATTGCTCAAGCACGCCGCGATGGTGAAGGAGGCGCAGGCGCTTCTCGACGATCTGGGCTTCGACCTGCCAGCAGGCGCGGTGCTTTCGTCGCTTACCATCGGGCAGCAGCAGCTTGTCGCCACGGCCCGCGCCGAACGGCGCGGCGCGAAATTTCTCATCTTCGACGAACCGACGGCGTATCTGACGCGCCAGGAAGCCGCGGCGCTGTTCAAGCTGATCCGGCGGTTGAAAGCCAATGGCGTCACGATCGTTTATATCAGCCATCGACTTGAGGAAGTCTTCGAACTCGCCGATCGCGTTTCCGTGCTGCGCGACGGCGCGCTGGTCGCCACATTGCGTATTGCCGACACCAACGAAAATGCGCTGATCGCCTTGATGATCAATCGCTCGATCGAGCAGATTTATCACAAGGACAAAGTGCCGCTCGGCGAAACAATCTTTGAGACAAAGGGCCTCAGCGGCAAAGGCTTCAACGACATATCGCTGAGCGTGCGCGAGGGCGAGATTGTCGGCCTGTACGGCCTTATTGGCGCGGGCCGAAGCGAATTCGTGCAAAGCGTGTTCGGGCGTTTCCCCGCGTCCTCGGGCGAGATCACCTGGAAGGGCGAGAAGGTCCGGATCCGCAGCGAACGCGACGCAATGAACCTCGGCATCGCGCTTGCTCCGGAAAGCCGCAGGGATCAGGGCCTCTGCCTCAATCTCGGCGTCGGCTTCAACCTCAACCTGCCGATTTTCGATCGCCTGACGATGGGCCCGATCATCAACCTTCGAAAAGAGGCCCGCAGCGCCGACCAGCAGATTCGCAACGTGCAGATAAAGACCGCGTCGCGCGCCGCCAACGCATCGAGCCTGTCGGGCGGCAATCAACAGAAAATCGTGATCGGCAAATGGCTCAATCACGGCGCCAAGCTTTTCATCTTCGACGAGCCAACGGTCGGCGTCGACGTTGGCACGAAGGCCGAAATCTATCGCCTGCTTGGCAAACTTCTGCAGCAACGCGCCGGCATTATCATGATCTCGTCCTACTTGCCGGAAGTCTATGAACTGGCCGATGCGCTGCACGTGTTCAGACGCGGCAAGCTTGTCGCCACCCACGGCTATAAGGATGCCACGCATGAGGCGGTCTTGACCGAGGCGATCGGCGTGTAGCGCTATTGGTCGAGACCGGAAGAAATAACAGGCGCAGCAAAAAGCGCGACTTGGCGCTGGGGAATCATCGGATGAGCGTTCAAGATGCGACAGTCGTCAAGAAGAGCGGCACGAACTTCAGCGGCCTGCTTGGCCTGACGCTTCTAGCGCTTCTCGCGGTGATGTGGATCGCGCTCAGCTTCAAGACGCAGACGTTTTGGACATCCAACAACATGGCCAACCTGCTGCGCCAGGGCTCCATGATCGCCATACTCGCCATCGGCGAGACCTTCGTCATCATCACCGCCGGCATCGACCTGTCCGTCGGCGCCGTCGCCGGCTTCACCAGCATGTTCGTCGCGCTGTTGCTGACGTCGGGCGACTGGTTGACCGCGCATAGTCTAGGCTTTCTCGCCAGCATCCCCGGCGCGATCATCCTGACCTTGCTGATTGGCGTTTCGATCGGCTTGTTTCACGCCTTCGGCATTGTGCAGATGGGACTGCCGCCGTTCATCATGACGCTGGCGACAATGTACGCGTTGCGCGGCATCGGCCTGCTCATCACCAATGGCGCCACAATCTCCATCACCAACGACGCTTTCACCGGATTCTCACGCCAGTCATTCCTCGGCTTTCCCTGGACGGACGGCACATGGTTCGAAATTCCCATCCTGTTCTGGATGGTGCTGCTGGTCGCTATTCCGGGCTACATATTTCTCAGCCACAGCCGCTGGGGTCGCTATCTCTTCGCAATCGGCTCGAACATGGAGGCGGCGCGCCTGTCGGGCGTCAATGTCGCATATATCACCTACATCGCTTTCATCCTGTCGTCATTCTGCGCCGCCTTCGTCGGCATCCTGCTGGCGATGCGTATCGGCATCGGCAATCCGACGCAGGCCGAGGGCTGGGAACTGCAAGCCATCGCCTCGTCGGTGATCGGCGGCACCAGCTTGTTTGGCGCGGTCGGGTCGATCCACGGCCCCGTCATCGGCTCGTTTATCCTGACGACGATCAACAATGGCGCCAACCTGATGAACCTCAATGCGTTCTGGCAACGCATCATCACCGGAGCGCTGATTATTTTGGTTGTTTATCTCGACAGCCTGCGCCGGCAAAAGCGCTGATCGCGATGGCGGTGGGCGCCTTTCGACCCCTTGAAGACTGCGAGCGCGCCGGATTTGCGCATTGGCCGAACATTGGATGATCTCGCAAGCTCCGGCGACATGATCGCCGACAGCCGCTATGCCTATGCCCGCTCCGCCGCGGCGGACGGCGACTGGCGCGCGGCGGCCGAGGTGCTAGAGCAGGCGCTGGAGCGCGCGCCGAACTGGGCTAGCGCGTGGTTCTCGCTGGGCGAGGCCCGGCTGAAATTAGGCGAGACAGCCCACGCCGCAGCCGCCTTCGACGCGGCGCTGACCGCCGATCCCGCCGACACGCATGGCGCCGCCAACCATCTCGCGCTGCTGCGCGGCGGAGCACCCCACAGCGTTCCTCCGGCCTATGTCGCGCGGCTGTTTGACGATTACGCCGCGCGCTTCGATGATCACCTCGTCATCCAGCTTGGTTATCGCGGCCCGGAATTGATCGTCAGCGCGCTCGAACAAGTCGCCGGCGCGCGCCGCTTCGCGCGATGCCTCGATCTTGGCTGCGGCACGGGCCTCGCGGGCGCGGCGCTGCGCTCGCGCGTTGATGTATTGCGGGGTGTCGATCTCTCCCCGGCGATGACCGCCAGGGCGCGCGAAAAGAACCTCTACGACCTACTGGATGTCGGCGAACTCGTCGGTTTCCTCATCGCGGGCGAACATGGAAACGCCGACCTCATCGTCGCCGCGGATGTGCTGATGTATATTGGCGATCTCGGCGCAGTCCTCGCCGCTGTGAGCCGCGCCCTGGCGCCGCGCGGCCTGTTTGTCTTCACGCTCGAAACCCACGCCGGCGATGGCGCGCGGCTCGACGCGCACTTGCGTTTCGCTCACGCGCCGGCCGGCGTTATTGCGGAAGCAGCGAAAGTGGGGCTCGCGGTCCGCGCCGCGATTGAAGTCTCGATGCGCCGCGAAACCGGAGTGGACGTTGCCGGAATGGTCGGCGTGTTCGAGCGTGTGTGAGGCGGGCGACACCTTCTCCCCGCTCTCGGGGCGAAGGGCTCACCTTCCAACATTCTTCAGCAATTCCTCGACGCTCGGCATGATGTTGGCGACGATCCTCTCCACGCCTTCGCGCGTCGGGTGCAGCCCGTCGCGCTGATTGAGCTTGGGATCGGCCGCGACGCCTTCAAGAAAGAACGGGTAGAGCGCGACAGCGTAGGTCTTCGCGAGTTCGGGATAGATTGCGTCAAAACGCCGCTGATAGTCGGCGCCCAAATTTGGCGCCGCGCGCATTCCGGCGAGCAAAATCGCCATCTTCGCGGACTTGGCGCGGGTCAGTATCTCGCCGAGCGCCTTCTTCGCGGCGTCGGGATCGAGACCGCGCAGCATGTCATTGGCGCCGAGTTCGACAATCAACGCATCCGTTCCCTCCGGCGCCGCCCAGTCGAAGCGCTCTAGCCCGTCGCCCGCCGTCTCGCCCGACACGCCGGCGTTGCTGATCGCGACATCGTATCCCTTGGCGCGCAGCGCTTTCTCCAGCACTTCGGGAAACCCCTGCCCCGGCGGCAGGCCAAGCCCCGCCGTCAGACTGTCGCCAAGCGCCACGACATGCAGCGTGCGCGCCTGCGCCGGCCCGACCACGACCAGCGCGGCGAAGACGGCGAGAACCGCCAACTGGACGCGCCGCAATAAATCCCCATATGAGGCGCCATACGCCGCCATCTGGAATGATCCCTCAATGTCCCCTGCCATTGCCATCCGCGACCTCGATCTCAGTTTGGGGCGCGGCGCGGCGCGCGTTCATATATTGCGCAAAATCAGTCTGACAATCGCGCGTGGCGAAACTGTGGGCCTCGTCGGCCCGTCCGGCTCGGGCAAATCGACGCTGCTGATGACATTGGCGGGGCTGGAGCGCGCCGACAGCGGCACGATCGCGATCGACGGCGTCACGCTCGACAAATTGAGCGAGGACGAGCTGGCGAAGTTTCGCGGCCAGAGAATCGGCATCGTGTTTCAGGCGTTTCATCTGATCCCGACAATGACCGCGCTGGAGAATGTCGCCGCGCCGCTGGAACTGGCGAACGCGCCCGACGCCTTCGATCGCGCGCGCGCCGAACTCGCGCTAGTCGGACTTTCCGACCGCCTGTCGCACTATCCCGCGCAGCTCTCGGGCGGCGAGCAGCAGCGTGTCGCGCTGGCCCGCGCCCTCGCCCCGCAACCCTCGCTGCTGATCGCTGACGAGCCCACCGGCAATCTCGACGAAGAAACCGGCCGCGCGATCATCGAACTGTTGTTTGATCTGCCTAAGCAGCGCGGCGCAACGCTTGTGCTGGTGACGCACGATGCGTCGCTGGCGGCGCGCTGCGATCGCACGATCCGCATGCATTCCGGAATCATCGAAGCGCCAGAACCGGCCTTCGCTTGAACGCGACCCTGACGTTCCTCCCGCCCATCGTCCGCCTCGCCTTGCGCGATCTACGCGGCGGCCTCGCGGGCCTGCGCATCTTTCTCATCTGCATCGCGCTCGGCGTCGCCACAATCGTCGGCGTCAACGGCCTTTCGCGCTCGCTCGGCGATGGCTTGTCGCGCGACGGACGCGTCATCCTCGGCGGCGATGCGTCGTTCTCGGTTATCCACCGCGAGCTGACGGACGAGGAAATTGCATTCCTCGGCGCCCACGGAAAGCTCTCGACCGTCGGCACGATGCGCGCGATGGCGAGGAAAGACGATGGCGCGGCGACGCTTGTGGAGATCAAGGCGGTCGAGCCGTCCTGGCCGGCAATGGGGCAGGCTGTCTTCTCGCCGGCAATGAGCGTACAGGACGCCATCGCCAAGCAGGGTGAAAGCTATGGCGCGGCGGCGGACGAAGCATTGTTGCCGCGTCTCGATCTCAAGATCGGCGACGTGTTTGAACTTGGCGGCTTGCGCCTCACCTTGCGCGTAACGCTTGCAACAGAGCCGGACCAACTCGCCGCTGGTCTGGGCCTTGGTCCGCGCGTGCTGATCTCGCGCGAAGCGCTCGACGCCACGGGCCTCGTGCAGCCTGGATCGCTCGTGCGCTGGACCACACGCGTGCTGATCAACCCCGCTGGCGAGCCGCCCAGCGAAGGCGCGGTGAAGACCTTCATCGACGACGCAAAGAAGGCGTTTCCCGAGGCTGGCTGGGAGACGCGAACGCGCTCCAGCGTCTCGCCGCAATTCTCCAAGAACATCGACAGTTTTACTGAATTTCTCTCGCTGATCGGCTTGACCTCGCTCATCGTCGGCGGGGTCGGCGTCGCCAACGCGGCGCAAGGTTTTGTCGAGCGCAAACGGCAGACGCTGGCGATTCTCAAATCCATCGGCGCCAGCGGCGGCTCGATCTTCGCGCTGGCGTTGATGGAATTCATCGCCGTGGCGGCGCTCGGAATCATCCTCGGTCTGATCGTCGGCGCCGCGCTGCCTTTCGTGGTGAGCGGATTTTTCGGCGGGCTGATTCCGTTCCCGCTCGCGCCGGCGATCTTTCCCGGCGGACTGGCGCTCGGCGCGCTGTACGGCCTGCTGACGGCTCTGCTGTTCTCGATTCCCTCGCTCGGCCGCACGCACGATCTGCCGGTGTCGGCGCTGTTTCGCGACCTCGTGGAAAGCTCGGGATGGCCGCGTCGGCGCTATCTCGTCGCAGCTTTCATCGCGGCGCTGGCGCTTTCCGGACTGGCGATCCTCGCCAGCCCCAACAAGACCGTGGCGGTGACAATCGTCGGCGCGACAATCCTTGGCTTTCTTGCGCTGCGGCTCGTCGCGCTCGGCTTGATGGCGCTGGCGCGCCGCGCGCCGCGTGCGAAAAGCGTCGAGTGGCGCATGGCGATCGCCAACATTCATCGCCCCGGCGCACTGACGCCTTCCATCGTGATGTCGCTCGGCCTTGGCCTGGCTGTGCTAGTCACGTTGACGCTGATCGACGCCAACTTGCGTGGGCAATTGCGCACCGCATTGCCGGGGGAGACGCCGAGCTTCTACTTCCTCGATGTGCGCAGTGCCGAGATCGTGGATTTCCGCGCCTTTCTCGCGAGCAAAAGCCCGACGGCAAAACTCGAGGAGGCGCCGATGATGCGCGGGCGTTTCATCAAGATCGCCGGCGTGCGCGCCGAGGACGTCAAGGTCAGCGAGAACGCCGCCTGGGTGCTGGAAGGCGATCGCGGAGTCACCTATGCCGCGACCTTGCCGGAAGGCTCAGAGATCGCCGAAGGAAAATGGTGGGCGGCGGATTACAGTGGGCCGCCGCTCGCGTCTCTGGAACAGGAAGTCGCGACCGGGCTCGGCCTCAAGCTTGGCGACGAGATCGTCGTGAATGTGCTCGGCCGCAATGTTACGGCGAGCGTCGCCAATCTGCGCAAGGTCAACTGGCGCAGCTTCGCCATCAATTTCGTCATGGTGTTTTCACCCAACACTTTCAGGGGCGCGCCGCATACTGTTCTCGTCACCGCCGCGTACCCGCATGAAATCGGCACGCCGGCGGAACTCGCGCTGCTGAGGCAGACGTCGCAGAAATTCCCGTCTGTCGTTTCGCTGCGCGTGCGCGAAGCACTCGACGCGATTGAAGCGCTGCTCGCCAAGCTCGCGGTGGCCATCCGCTCGGCGTCGGGCGTTGCGCTTTCGACATCGGTGTTCGTGCTGGCCGGCGCGCTCGCCGCCAACCAGCGCTCGCGCATTTACGATTCCGTCGTGCTGAAGATTCTCGGCGCGACGCGGCGAAGGTTGCTCGCGGCGTTCCTGATCGAATACGCCCTGCTCGGCGCCGCCACCGCCGCCTTCGGGCTCGCCGCCGGAATCGGCGCGGCGTATCTGATCGTCACCCGCGTGATGAAGCTGGAATTTGCGTTCTACTGGCCGGCGGCGCTCGGAGCGGCACTGGCGGCGCTTGTGCTGACGGTCGGGCTGGGACTGCTCGGGACATGGCGGATATTGGAGTTGAAGCCATCGGGGGTGTTGAGGGAGCTGTGAGATGAAGGCGTCTCCCCTCTCCCGTCTAGCGAACGCGCAGCGTTCGCGGGAGGGAGAGGGGCCGGGGGTGAGGGGACGGCGGCGGGCAATCCGCTCCATAGGCGCCCTCACCCTGCCCTCTCCCGGAGGGAGAGGGTTCAAACCCTGCGCGATTACACCTTGCGCCCCGCCCCGATCCGTCCAACAATACCAAGAAAACACGAGAGGCGCGGCGCGGCGATGTTGACCCAAAGCTATGTCCATGGCGCCAGCGCCAGGGCGCTGCTGGGCGAGACCGTCGGGGCGCTGTTGGATCGCATCGCGGGCGAAAATCCCAATCGCCCCGCCCTCGTCGCGCGCCATCAGGCTGTTCGATGGACCTATACCGATCTGCGAGAGCGAGCCGACGATCTTGCCGCCGGCCTCATTGCGCTTGGGCTGAAACCGGGCGAGCGCATCGGCATCTGGTCGCCCAACACAGCGGAATGGGTGGTGACGCAATTCGCCAGCGCCAAGGCCGGGCTGGTCCTCGTCAACATCAATCCGGCCTATCGCACGCACGAACTAGAATACGCGCTCAACAAGGTCGGCTGCCGGGCGCTGATCCTTAGCCCGGGTTTTCGCGGCAACGATTATCTCGCCAGCCTGCGCACGCTCGCGCCCGAGATCGACGCGGCGGCGCCCGGCGCGCTTGTCGCGAGCAAACTGCCCGAACTTAAATTCGTCATCCGGCTTGGGCGCGAGAAGACGCTGGGCATGCTCAACTACGATGAGATCGCCGCGCCCGCGACGCATGCGCAACTCGCGGAAGTCGCAGCGCTCGCGCCGAGCTTGCAGTTCGACGATCCGATCAATATCCAGTTCACCAGCGGCACGACGGGCGCGCCGAAGGGCGCGACGCTGACGCACCACAACATCGTCAACAACGGCTATTTCATCGGCGCGGCGATGCGCCTGACGCCCAACGACAAGCTGTGTATTCCCGTGCCCTATTATCACTGCTTCGGCATGGTGCTGGGCAATCTCGCTTGCGTCACGCATGGCGCCTGCATGGTGTGTCCGGCCGAGGGGTTCGATCCGCTGGCGACATTGCAGGCCGTCGAAGAGGAGCGCTGCACCGGGCTGCATGGCGTGCCCACCATGTTCATCGCGATGCTTGGCCATCCCGAATTCCAGCGCTTCGATCTGACCTCGCTGCGCACCGGCATCATGGCCGGCTCGCCCTGCCCGGTCGAGGTCATGCGCAAGGTCGTTACGCAAATGCACATGCGCGAAGTCACGATCGCCTATGGCATGACCGAGACGAGCCCGGTGAGCTTCCAGAGCGATTGCGACGATCCGCTCGAGCGGCGCGTTTCGACGGTCGGGCGCATCCACCCGCATATCGAAGTGAAGATCGTCGACGCCAAGGGGCGCATCCTGCCGCCGGGCGAGACGGGCGAATTGCTGACGCGCGGCTACAGCGTCATGCAGGGCTATTGGGGCGACGCGGAGGGCACCGCCAAGGCGATCGACGCCGCCGGCTACATGCACACCGGCGATCTCGCCACGATTGACGCAGAAGGCTTCTGCAACATCGTCGGGCGGCTGAAAGACATGGTGATCCGCGGCGGCGAGAACATCTATCCCCGCGAAATCGAGGAGTTCCTTTATACCCACCCCGCTATCGCCGACGTGCAGGTTTTTGGCGTGCCCGATACGCACTATGGCGAGCAATTGTGCGCGTGGATCAAACTGCGGGCTGGCGCGACGCTGAACGAGGCGGAAGTCGTGGCCTTCTGCAAGGCCTCGATGGCGCATTACAAGGCGCCGAGATACGTGCGTTTTGTCGAGGCGTTCCCGATGACCGTCACCGGCAAGGCGCAGAAATTCCTGATGCGGCAGGCGATGATCGACGAACTTGGCTTGAAGCTGGAAAAGACGGCTTGAGCGGTTTGGCGAGGGATGGCCAAAAAAGCCTGATTTACCCTCTTCACTCCGTCTTCAGCAAATTTGTCGCATATGTACTTCACTTGGCAATTGGGCGCGGCGCGCTTAAATGATGGGTCGAAGCAGCGGGGCCGCTCTATGAAAACAGGCCCGAAGACGCTGCAGTGGGATGGCAATGAACCCTAATTTCAGGAATTTCGCTCTCTGGGTGATTATTTTCCTGCTCGTTTTGGCCCTCGTGACCCTGTTCCAGAGTCCGGGCCAGAAAGCGCCGAGCAGCGAAATCACCTTTAGTCAGCTGTTGACCGAGGTCGACGCGGGCCACGTCAAGGACGTAACGATCGCCGGCCCCGAGATCACCGGCCATTATTCCGACGGCAACCGGTCGTTCCAGACCTACGCGCCGAGCGATCCGGCGCTTGTCGACACGCTTTACAAGAAGAACGTCCAGATCACCGCGCGCCCGCCGTCGGATGGCAATTCGTGGATCATGACGTTGTTGATCAATGGCTTGCCGCTGATTCTGTTCCTAGGGGTGTGGATTTACATGTCGCGCCAAATGCAGGGCGGCGCGGGCAAGGCGATGGGGTTTGGCAAGTCGAAGGCCAAGCTGCTGAACGAGGCGCACGGGCGCGTGACGTTCGAGGACGTCGCTGGCGTCGACGAGGCCAAGGAAGACTTGCAGGAAATCGTCGAATTCCTGCGCGATCCGCAAAAGTTCCAGAAGCTCGGCGGGCGCATTCCGCGCGGCTGTCTGCTTGTGGGGCCTCCGGGCACCGGCAAAACGCTGACGGCGCGCGCGGTGGCGGGCGAAGCCAACGTGCCGTTCTTCACGATTTCCGGTTCGGACTTTGTTGAAATGTTCGTCGGCGTCGGCGCCAGCCGCGTGCGCGACATGTTCGAGCAGGCGAAGAAGAATGCCCCCTGCATCATCTTCATCGACGAAATCGACGCGGTTGGACGCCATCGCGGCGCTGGCCTTGGCGGGGGCAACGACGAGCGCGAACAGACGCTCAACCAGTTGCTCGTCGAAATGGACGGTTTTGAGCAGAACGAAGGCATCATCATCATCGCCGCGACGAATCGTCCCGATGTGCTCGATCCGGCGTTGCTGCGCCCCGGCCGTTTCGACCGCCAGATCGTCATCTCCAACCCCGACTTCATAGGGCGAGAAAAGATTCTCAAGGTCCATGTGCGCAAGGTGCCGCTGGCGCCGGATGTCGATCTGAAGGTCGTCGCGCGCGGCACGCCGGGGTTCTCGGGCGCCGATCTGATGAACCTCGTCAACGAATCGGCGCTGCTTGCGGCGCGGCGCGGCAAGCGCGTCGTCACCAAGACCGAGTTCGAAGACGCCCGCGACAAGATCCTGATGGGCGCGGAACGCCGCACCCTGATGATGACGGACGACGAGAAGAAGCTGACCGCCTATCATGAGGCCGGACACGCGCTTGTGTCGGTCTCGATGGCCGCCAGCATTCCAATTCACAAGGCGACGATCATTCCGCGCGGCCGTTCGCTCGGCATGGTGCAATCGCTGCCTGAACGCGATCAGGTCTCGCAGAGCTATGAGCAGCTCATTGCGATGTTGGCGATGTCGATGGGCGGCCGCGTCGCCGAAGAACTTGTTTTCGGCAAGGACAAGGTGACTTCGGGCGCCGCCAGCGACATCCAGCAGGTGACGAAGATCGCCCGCGCGATGGTGACGCGCCTTGGCTTCTCAGAGAAGCTCGGCACCGTCATGTATGGCGAGAACCAGGACGAAGTGTTCCTCGGCTATTCCATGGGCCGCACCCAGAACATCTCGGAGGCGACGGCCGAGACGATCGACGCGGAAGTGCGCCGGCTCGTTCACGAAGGGCACGAAACCGCGACGCGCATCCTCACCGAGCGGCGCGCCGATCTCGAAACCCTCGCCAACGCGCTGATGGAATTCGAGACCCTGTCGGGCGAAGAAATCCTCGGCTTGCTGAAGGGCGTCCGGCCAGTGCGCGAGGCCGAGGCGAAAGAGCCGCCGCAACCGCCCCGCGCCGCCGTTCCCGCCAGCGGCAAGCCGCGCGCCGTAGGACCTGACGTCGGCGGCCTCGAGGCGCAGCCGCAAACCTGAGCAGCGTTTGCCCTTCTCCCACTAAGCGGGAGAAGGGTCGCTTGGCCTATTTGGCCGGCGAACTCTCTGTCGGCCGCAAGAACGAGCCAAGGATCGCCGCTGGCCCATCCAGCGCGCCGCCCGCGCCGCCGACATAGACCTGCGGCAGCTTGAGATTGGCGACAAGTTCTGGATGCGCGCCAAGCAGGTCGAGCATCAGTTTGAGCTGCTGCAGCTTCAACACGCTATCCTTGCCCAGCACTTCGGCTTGCGCCGTTTGGCCCGCCGCCTGTTCTTCAAGGTAGAGGCGCTCGGCGTGGCCTTCCGCTTGCCGGCGATCCTGCGCCAGCTGCGCGACTTTCACGGCCGTCTCGGCGGTGACGATGTCACGCTGCTGATCGGCGGTGGCGCGCGCTTGCTCGGTCTTCTGGCGCTGCTCTTGAGCGGTTTGCTCCTGGATATAGGCGGCGCGAAGCTGACCGGCGAGTTGCTCGCGTTGGCGCGCCAGCAACAGCTCGGGCGGAATCGCCGATTCGCCTAAGCGGATTTCCTTGATGTCGACGCCGGCGCGCCGCCCATCGATTTGGGCAAGCGCAAGGATCGCCTGTTCCAGCGCCGTGCGGTTTTCCACCGTGTCGAGCACCCGCGTCGGGCGCGTTGTCGATTTTGCCACGCCCTTGTCGTTGACATCAGCGACCGTGATCGCCCCGCCGTAGACGTTGCGCACAAGCGAGCGGATCGAGGGTACAAGAATCCGCTGGTCGACGGCGTCCTGACCGCCGACCGCGGCGACAACGATAGGCGCATTCTCCGGCGTGATCTGCACGATGGCGCGCAGCTCCTGCGGAGTTTCCCAACCTTCGATCTTGGTGTTGATCGCCACATCGGCGGAATCGTTTGGCTTGGGAAATGACGCGCTGCGTTCGGTAACGGTGATATCGCCCTTGGCGTCGACTTTAAGATCGAGGTAGCGGCGGGTGAACCCGCCCTTGAATTCCAGCGTCGTTACACGCGTCGATACCAGCGTCACGTCAAACGCATCGCGATTGAGATAATAGTCATTGGGCGGCAGCGATGTGTCCCATATCCCCTTGCAATATTGCGGCACAAGTTCGGCGGTCAGTCCGCCCTCATCGGTCTTGGCCGTTCTCGGTTTACAATCGACGCCAGCGCTTTGGACCGAGGATCGCACGACGCCGACGGAGCCGGCGGGCACACGCGTGATCGACGTATCGAGCGGCGTGTCCTCGTGGGTCAAGCCGCGAAGGTCATATATGTCGTCGTTGCTGGTGGTGACGTCGCGGCCATTCTTGACATAGCCGATCTTGACCTGAAACAGCGCCAGATTGAGCGGATAGACGCCCGGCCTCAGCAGACTGAGCTGCAGCCCCTTCTGGCCGCCGTGGGTCATGAAATATTCCGCGTCGAGGAACTTTTGCTGCTCCGCTTCGGGCCAGGCGTCGGCCATGATCTGCCCGACGCCCAGCGAGTCGCCGTCATTTGCGACGATACGACCGTAAAAGCCATTCGGAACCGTGACAATGGGGACCAGATCGACGCGATTGAGCACGTTGAAGAACACCGAAATCCGGAACGTGCCGGGCGGGATAATCTCCGCCTGGTAGCCGGTCTCGCCGCGCGCCGCGATGATGTGTCCGGGCGGGATGTTTGACAGGCCATAGATCTTGCGGACGATCCCCACCTCATTGGCGGGGATTGTAATGATGCTGGTCGCCAGAACCTCGTAAAGCGTCACCAGCCCGAACAGAAGCCGCAGGCCGCCGATCGCCCCGGTGCGCCGCCAACCGGTGATCGCGTCGGGCACCACGCGGGGCGCGAACAAAAGCGCCGCGATTGCGGCGAAAGCGATCAGGATTTCCAACATTGGCGGGTTCTCGGCGGTGAAGGCGGCGCGCTATCCCTACGACGCGCCAGCTTAACTTACCCCAGACTTATTTGCATATCGCGCGAAATTACATTGCGGAATGGCTTCAAAACGTCTGGACTCCGTTTACGCTTTGCAAAGAATTTTGAACCATCGAGACCGTAAAATGCTCTATGGAGAAAAGCCTGCGAAGGCGGGGAAACCGTTGCGAGGACTTCCAATGGCGCGCAAATATTTCGGCACGGACGGTATTCGCGGCCGGGCCAATGGCAAGATCACCGCTGAACTGGCGATGAAAGTCGGTCAGGCAGCTGGCCTCGCCCACCGCAACGGCGAACATCGCCATCGCGTCGTCATTGGCAAGGACACGCGCCTGTCCGGCTATATGATCGAATACGCCCTCGTCGCTGGCTTCACTTCGGTCGGTATGGACGTTCTGCTGCTCGGCCCGGTGCCGACCCCGGCCGTGGCGATGCTGACGCGCTCGATGCGCTGCGATCTGGGCGTGATGATTTCCGCCTCGCACAATCCCTTCGAGGACAATGGGATTAAACTATTCGGCCCGGACGGATTCAAGCTGTCGGATGGAAACGAGATTGAAATCGAAACATTGATGGACAGCGAAATGACGCCGCGTCTGGCCAAATCGCGCGACCTTGGCCGCGCCCGCCGCGTTGACGACGTGCAGGCGCGCTATATCGAATTCGCGAAAGGCACACTGCCGCGCAACGTCTCGCTCAGCGGCCTGCGCATCGTGATCGATTGCGCGCATGGCGCCGCGTACAAAGTGGCGCCCGAGGCGCTGTGGGAGCTCGGCGCGGAAGTCTTCAAGATCGGCGTCGAGCCGGACGGCATGAACATCAATCTCGATGTCGGTTCGACTTCGCCGGAGGCCTTGTCGCGCAAGGTGAGGGAAATGCGCGCCGACATCGGCATTGCTCTCGACGGCGACGCCGACCGCGTGCTGATCATCGACGAGAAGGGCCGTATCGTCGATGGCGACCAGTTAATGGCGGTGGTCGCCGAAAGCTGGCAGGCAGACGGGCGGCTGTTAAAGCCTGGCATTGTCGCAACGATTATGTCGAACCTCGGTCTCGAGCGGTATCTGGAAAGCCTCGGTCTGACGCTCGAGCGCACCGCTGTCGGCGACCGCTACGTGCTTGAGCGCATGCGCGAGAAAGGCTATAATGTCGGTGGCGAGCAATCCGGCCATATCATTCTTTCCGACTACGCCACGACCGGCGATGGGCTCGTCGCCGCCTTGCAGGTGCTGGCGGTGGTTCAGCGCAAGAACAAACCCGTCAGCGAAGTCTGCCACCGCTTCGACCCACTGCCGCAACTTCTGCGCAGCGTGCGTTTCAACGGCGGACGACCGCTGGAGGCCGCGCATGTGGTGAAGGCCATTGCCGACGCCGAGGCCAGGTTGGGCAAGCACGGCCGCCTTGTCATCCGCCCATCGGGCACCGAGCCGGTGATCCGCGTTATGGCCGAAGCCGACGATCGCGCGCTGGTCGAGACTCTCGTAAACGAAGTTTGCGACGCGGTGGCCGCATCGGCGGAGGCGGCTTAACCGGGAGTTTCCCAACCCTGATGCAATTTTGCATCCGGTTGACGAATTATCCGCCCGGCTCTTTTCAAAACCGGGAATCGTCGTATTCTCGAGGGGTAGTCAACAACTGAAAGGAGGTGATCCAGTGTCTCATTGTCTATCGCCACAAGTGACGAGCAGGGCCTGGGTTATTGTCCGTGCGGAGCACTACGCATAGCAGACACCCAGTTGAGTTAGTCCTGAGCGATCTCTGCGTGGTCGCGACAATGGAAAGGCCGCCCCCGAAGGCGGCCTTTCTTCTTTTCGGCGTCTATTAGTCGAATCTTTTCAATGGTCATCGACAATTTCTTTTCGAATATCCGAATTGCGGATAGTGTAACTCCGTGAACAATTCGCGAGGGACGAGGCTTTGCCCGAACTGACTGACGCCAGCGGAAAGAAATCTTCCGCCCGCTCGGCAGCGGTCCGGGCGGCGGCGCGCCTTGCCAGGGAACGGCGCGACCAGCGCGTCATCAGCGGCCTTGCCCTTGGCGTCGCGATGGACAAGCTCGCCAGCCAAGAGAACGTTTCTGTCAAACGGCTTCGGATCATTGCGCGCGCTGCGCTGGCCCGGCGCGGTGTGGGCCGCTGGGATGACCGGCGGCATCTCGAATTGGCCCGGTTGAATAGCGCTATGCGAGTTGCGACTGCCGGGCTGATGGCGGGCGAGCTGAAGGCTGTCGATCGCGTGATCGAACTCGTTCGCGCCTTTGACCGCGCGGCTGAGCCATGGTCGGCCCGCCGAAAGCTCTTTGGAGAAAAGAAGTTCAACGGCGGGAAATCGCTTCGCAAGTAACTGAAAACAATCGGCCTACTCTGTGAATGGCGCCGGTCGTCCTTCCACCATGCGGGATTGCCGAACTCTACCGCTTGGCGAACCCGAAGCAAACGTATAGCTTTTGTTGACCGCAACCAGCCGAAGGCCGTGCGGCGAAATGGCCCGACCGTATCCAGCCCTGGCTGCGATTGGGCAAACAACACTAGCGGGAGGATACGATGAAATTCGCCACAGCCACTGCCCTGGCTCTGCTAACAATCACGACCGGCTCGATCGCGGCCCATGCCGAGGATGCTCTCGACATGCTTCAGTCCATGCATAAAACCCCGCCGATAGACTGGCCGACGATCCCGCAGACTGGGCCCAAGGCCGATCAGGTCAGGCAGATCCTGACCAAGATCAAAATGCCGCCGGGATTCCATATCGATCTCTACGCGCTCGTGCCTGACGCCCGCCACATGGCTGTGGGCACGCAGGGCATCGTGACGTTCGTTGGCACCCGCAAAAACAAGATCTACGCGGTGACCGATCGCGCCCGCAGCGGCGTCGCGGAGGAGGTCAAGGAATTTGCTCCCTCGATCCAGAAGAACCTGCCAAACGGGCCGTGCTTCTCCAAGGACGGGTTCCTCTACGTCGCCGAACAGAATCGCGTGCTACAGTTTCCGGCCGCCGAGTTCTTCTACGAAGGCCAAGACGTTGCGGTCGGCGTTGTCGTCCCTGAAGGTCAGCTGATTCCCAAGTCGGAAGAGAGCTTCAACCATACCGCGCGCGAATGTCGCGTTGGTCCCGACAACAAGCTCTATATCCAGCTTGGCCAACCCTACAATGTGCCGCCGAAAGACAAGCTCGATTTGTATAAGAAGGTCGGCATCGGCGGCATCATCCGCATGGACCAGGACGGCAAGAACCGCGAAGTCTTCGCGACGGGCCTGCGCAACCCCGTAGGCATGGACTTCAACCCGAAGGACAAGTCGCTTTGGTCGAACGACAACCAGGTCGACGGCATGGGCGACGACATTCCTGCTGGCGAGATGAACCGCATCGACAAGGCGGGCTTGAACTTCGGCTTCCCGTGGTACGGCGGCGGACATACGCGCACCAAGGAATACGCGTCCGAGACGCCGCCGGCTGATGTCGTATTCCCTGAAGTCGAGCAGGCCCCGCACGCGGCTGACCTCGGCCTGACGTTCTATACCGGCAGCATGTTCCCGGCGAAGTACCAGGGCGCGATCTTCTCTGCGCAGCACGGGTCCTGGAACCGCACCGTGCCAGTCGGCGCCCGCGTGATGGTCACCTTCCTCAAGGAAGACGGCCATGTCGCTGGTCCGTCGATTCCCTTCGCGGAAGGCTGGAATGAGAGCGGCCATTATCTCGGCCGTCCGGTCGACGTCGCTGTGTCGTGGGATGGTTCGCTGCTGGTCTCCGACGACCTTGTCGGCGCGATCTATCGCATCACCTACGACGGCAAGTAAGCAGACCTGATCAAGTCGGACAGCTCCGGTGCAAGCCGGAGCTGTTTTTTTTGAGCGACTGTCGGCGGGCCAAATGGAGAGATTGATGATCGCGCGGAAGCTGGCGAGGCACGTTGTATTTTCAGTTGTTGCCGCTGTTGTCCCCGCGGTGGCGAGCGCGCCCGCCTTCGCCGACGGCGATGTCACCGCGGGACGGGAGGCAGCGCATCAATGCGAGGTCTGCCACGGCCTCGACGGCCTGTCGAAAACGCCGGAGGCGCCCAATCTCGCCGGCCAGAACCAGAACTATCTGATCAAGCAGTTGGGCGATTTCAAAGCTGGCAAGCGCGAGAACGAGATGATGTCGGTGGTTGTCCCGTCGCTCACCGATCAGGACATCGAGAACCTCGCCGCCTATTATTCGGCGATCGAAGTCAAGATCGGAAAAATTCCGGGACAGTAGCGTTCGGTCGGCGCCTAGACCGTGACAACCGGTTCCGCAACGGTTTCCATCCGCCGATAGACATACGCAACTTCGCCTGCTGGCGCGCTGTCGCGCCGCGCAATCTCCGCCATGATCGCGTGATGCGGCGACAGATGGCAGGCGGGATCGGTCGCGCTGGCATCGCCAACAAGCGCCAACGCCTGGCAACGACAACCGCCGAAATCGATCTCGCGCCGATCGCAACTGCGACACGGTTCGGGCATCCAGTCCGTGCCGCGAAACGCCTTGAAAGCCGGCGCGTTCACCCAGATATCGCCAAGCGAATGATCCTGCACATGCCAGAATTCCAGCCCTGGAATCGTCTCCGACGCATGACACGGCAAGACCTTACCGGTCGGTGAAACGTTGAGTGTTTGCCGACCCCAACCGCCCATGCAGGGTTTGGGCGTTCGCGCGTGATAATCCGGCGCGACGTGATCGATAACGATCTGGTCCTTGACCCGCTCGCGCAGCGCCTCGACCTCGTTCCAGGCGCCATCCGCCTGCTCGCGCGACGGCATCAGCGCCGCCCGATTTTTCAGCGCCCAGCCGTAATATTGCGTATGCGCGATCTCGACGCGTCGCGCGCCATAGGCGATCGCCAACTCGACCATCCGCGCCGCACGCGAAACGTTAGCGCGATGAATGACGGCATTGATCGTCAACGGCATGCCGCTGGCTACCACCCATTTCGCCACTTCGCGCTTCCGGGCAAACGCGCCCTTGTACCCCGCGATATGGTCGGCGCTGGCTTCCTCGCAATCCTGCATCGAAAGCTGAACGTGATCGAGACCAGCCTTGTCGAGCTGCGCGACCAACGCCTCGGTCACGCCAATACCGGACGTGATCAGGTTCGAGTAAAGTCCAATTGAGGCGCAGTGGGCGACGAGTTCAACCAGATCGCGGCGCGCGGCAGGTTCGCCGCCGGACAAGTGGACCTGCAACACGCCAAGCGCGTTGGCTTCATCGAAAACCCGCTTCCACGTCGCTGCATCCATCTCGCCGCTGCGCTTGTCCATAGAGAGCGGATTGGAACAATACGGACACCCCAGCGGGCAACGGTGCGTAAGCTCTGCAAGCAGACCGATGGGCGCCGGCGGAGCGGGTGTTGCAGCGATTGGCGTGTTCATATCGCGACCATCCGTTTGGCGATAAGATCGGCGAGCAGCGCCCGCACGTCCGTTTCGATGCGCATCCGCTCACCCTTATAGACGGCGCAGAGATCGTCGACGATGTCAGTCAGACTGCGCACGCCATCGCAACGTTCGAGGACCGCGACAGCAACCGGATCGGCGCGAACGACACGCTCAGGCGCAAGCAGCACATGCCCGCCGCGAACCTCGTCATGCTTCAAACGGACACCACGCAGCAGTCTCGGCTTCGAAGTCGCGACGAAGTCCACGGGAATTTCCACAGTGCTCACCGGCCTTGAAACCCGTTGTGATCGCTACCCCGCGCAAAACCAGTCGGCAACGTTCGATCGGATCGCGAACCAAAAAGCAAAGGGTTAAATTCTAGCCAGCCGCAATCAGATCGCCGCCGAAACATAGCTCGTGACTTCCATGCCAACCAAAACTTCCCAAACTTCAGGAGTTGTCCAGCTCATTGACGTTTTCCTCTATCTGTCAGCGCGGCTCTGCCGCGTCTGCCTGTTCAAGCCGTTTAATCGCCGGCCCAGCCCCACACAACGCGGGATTCATAGCGCGCAAACCTGTCTATCACAAGCCCGGACCCTTAGCCAACGGCACGTGGCCAAGACCCCTGCTACATTGGACCACATGCCGCAGGAGTTCACGCTGTAACGCCGTTTCCAAACATCATATCGGTCGGAGGCGTATTGGTCGGCTGAAGCGATGATGGATATTGGCGCCGAAGGCGAGCGTCAGCTCGTCGGCAATCGAGCGCACAAGCGAGCCCAATTGCGGCAATCTCTCGCGCGATACGCTCCGTGTCGGACCTGAGATCGAAATTGCGCCGATCGGTTCGCTATTCTGGTTGAGCACAGCCGCTGCCACGCAACGCAGGCCCAAAGTATGTTCTTCGTTATCGACGGCATAGCCGGACGCCCGCACATCGCTCAGATTGAAAGCCAGTCGCGAAGGCGTGTCGACGGTATTGCGTGTGAACCGTGTCATACCCTTCTCGGTCAGGATGCGACACACCTCATGCGGCTGCATGGCGGCAAGCATGCTCTTGCCGAGCGAAGTGCAATGCAGCACCACGCGCCCGCCGGGCTTACACAATGCGCCCAGTGTCAACGGACTTTCCACTTGTTCGAGATAGACCGCCATGTCGTTGTTCAAAATCGCAAGATTGGCGGTTTCCCCGGACTTCTCCGCCAGTCGGCGCAAGTATGGTCGAGCTGCCTTGCCCAGTTCGCCGACAGCCGAAAATGCGCTCCCGACTGTAAAGGCATCTCGGCCCACTTGCCAGCGTGATCCCTCGGAACGGAACTGGACAAACTGCTCCTGCTGAAGTGTCGCGAGGAGACGATGGACGGTCGACGAAGCAAGGTTCGTTGCGCGCGCAATCTCGGTCAACGTCATGCCGTCGCGCCCGGCCGCGATCACCTTCAGAATCGCCACCGCACGCGTAATCGATTGGACGCTATCTGACTTCTCTTTTGGAACGAGAGGACGTTTTCGGCCCCCCACTGGCGCACTCTTATCCTCAACCTCTTCGCGCACCATGGACTGGCCTCGACCCCTAATCTGCCCGACTAACGCCTATCATACTATGGCCATTTCTCCTTGTTCTTCAAGCCTGTTGCGAAACGGAACACCGGATCAAAGACCTCGCGCGCTCGGCAAGAACGTGGTCTGCAATCCCTCTCGTCGCGCCTTTCAGTTGACCACGCTGGCCGCGGGGGTGTGCGGCAGGCCATGGGCGTCGGCGACGGGCTTGCACGTGATCTTGCCATCGTGGACGTTTAGCCCTTCGCGCAAGTGTGCGTCGTCCTTCAACGCCTGCTTCCAGCCCTTATCGGCGAGCGCCAGGGTGAACGGCAAAGTCGCGTTGTTGAGCGCAAACGTCGAAGTGCGCGCAACGGCCCCCGGCATGTTCGCGACGCAATAATGCACAATTCCGTCGACAACATAGGTCGGGTCCGAATGCGTTGTCGCACGCGAGGTCTCGCAACAGCCGCCCTGATCGATAGCGACATCGACGATCACCGCGCCGGGCTTCATCGTCGACAACATTGCGCGCGTCACCAGCTTGGGCGCGGCCGCTCCTGGCACGAGCACGGTGCCGATCAATAAATCCGCTCGCTTTGCAAGCTCGGCGATCGCCGCGCGCGTTGAAAAGATCGTGCGCACGCCCGTTCCGAACTGCGCCGACAAGCGACGCAATACTTCCGCCGAGCGATCGATGACGGTGACATTGGCGCCCATGCCGAGTGCAATCGTCGCGGCATGCGTGCCTGATACGCCACCACCAAGGATGACCACTTCAGCGGCAGGCACGCCCGGCACGCCGCCAAGCAAAATGCCGCGCCCGCCGGCCGCCTTCTCAAGTGCGTGAGCGCCAACTTGCGGCGCGAGCCGTCCCGCAACTTCCGACATCGGCGTCAGAAGCGGCAGACCGCCAAATGGCGATGTCACAGTCTCGTAGGCAATGCAGGTCGCGCCGCTGGCGATGAGATCTGTGGTCTGCGCCAGATCTGGGGCGAGATGCAGATAAGTGAACAGCAATTGCCCGCGACGCAACATCTTGCGCTCCGCAACCAGCGGCTCCTTGACCTTCACGATCATTTCGGCGCGGGCAAAGATCTCCGATGCGTTATCGACGAGGGTCGCGCCTGCCTGGACATATTCATTGTCCGACAGACCAGAGCCGATGCCAGCAGATTTTTCGACAAGAATTTGATGGCCGTGGTGCGCAAGCTCGGCGACCGACGATGGCGTCAGGCCGACGCGAAATTCGTTGTCCTTGATTTCCTTCGGAACCCCGACCAGCATGAGCGCCTCCCTTTAAGCTGTCATCTTGGCGCAGATCCGACGCAACAAGGCGCCAAAGTGTGGCTCAACCCGCGACAATATGACAGAATATTCAGTTAGAACATTCAAGGCCAAAATATTATGCGAATCGACGACATCGACGAACGCGACCGGGCGATCCTGCGCGAGTTGATGCGCGAGGGGCGTCTCACCAACAGTGAACTGGCGGCGCGCGTCCATCTGTCGGCGTCGGCCTGCCTGCGGCGCGTGCAGATTCTTGAAGAAGGCGGGATTATCGCAGGCTACGTGATGCTGCTCGATCCGGCCAAGGCGGGCCTTCTCGGCGCGGCTTTCGTTTCGGTAACGCTGGACCAGCAAGGGCGCGGCTCGCTGGATCGCTTTGAAGTCCAGGCGCGGCGCCACCCGGAGATTCTGGAGTGCTACCTGCTGGCGGGTTCGGCCGACTATCTCTTGCGCATCGCCTACCGCGACTCGCGTGATTTCGAGCGTATTCATACGGATATTCTGACGCAACTTCCCGGCGTTTCGCGCGTCCAGTCGACGCTGGCGCTACGCACTGTCAAGAAGACCACGGAGCTGCCGCTGTGAGGCTGCAATTGACGACCGCTTGTGCTAGAGGGGCGCAATGAAAAGGAACGATTCCGTGACCGACACGCCATCCGATATCAGCAAAATGCCGTTTGAGGCCGCGTTGGCGGAACTCGAAGCGATTGTCGCCAAGCTCGAACAGGGCGCCGTAGCGCTCGAAGAATCGATCAAGATTTACGAGCGCGGCGAAGCGTTGAAGGCGCATTGCGACAAGCTGCTCAAGAACGCCGAAATGCGCATCGAGAAGATCACGCTTGGCGCGGACGGCAAGCCGAAAGGCACAGCGCCGCTGGACGTCGACTGATGCCGGGCGACCGGTCGACGGGCCTCAAGTTTGAAGTTACCGATCAGCCCTCGCGCGGCGATGTCGCCTGCGTGCATGACGCGTTGGCGGCGTTCAACGTCGAGCGGGCGCGTCCCTATGACAAGCGACCGCTGCATGTCTTCCTGCGCGACGAGAATGGCGCGACGATCGGCGGCGCCACCGGCTTCACCAACTGGGAGTGGCTCTATATCGACTGCTTCTGGCTGCCGGAGGAGCTGCGCGGCTCCGGTTGGGGCGCTCTCTTGCTCAAGGCGGCCGAGGACGAAGCCCGCCAGCGAGGTTGTCGCCATTCGCACCTGTATTCCTATAGTTTCCAGGCGCCCGAGTTCTATCGCAAGCAAGGTTACTCCGTTTACGGAGCACTCGATGGCTATCCGCCCGGTGAAAAGCGCGTCTTGTTGCGCAAAAGCCTCTGATCGTGAGTTTCTTACAAGATCGATACCGAAAAACTGTCAGCATTACCTGCGCGTCCCTGAAACAGTTACAATTCATTAACCATAACTGGGCGATGACTGGAATCGTCATTAACCACTTGCGCCAGCCGCGATTCGCAGCGACCGCGCGATAAATGTCAAGGGGCGGAGTCCATGCGCACGATTGCTTTCGTAACTCAAAAAGGCGGCTCTGGAAAGAGTACGTTGGCTTCCTCGCTGGCTGTTGCCGCACACGAAGCGGGTGAAAAGGTTTTCGTCATCGATATGGACCCGCAGAACGCCCTGGGCCATTGGGCCAAGACCCGTGGGCAGGATGACGTGCCGGTCGCCGCGGTGACGCCTGGTCGCCTCGCCGCGACGCTGGCGAGCCTCGCCAAGAATGGCATTACGCTGGCAATCATCGACACGCCGGGCGCCGAAGGCCCGATCGCCGCAGCCGCGATGAAGGCCGCCGATCTCAACATCATTCCCTCGCGCCCCAACGTGTTCGATCTCTGGGCCAGCGAACAGACGCGCAAGACGCTCAAGGAGCTGCGCAGCGACTTCGTTTTCGTGCTCAACCAGTGCCCGCCGGCGCAGCAGACGGCGCGCGTGTCGGAAGGCGCGGCAGCCCTCGAAGCGATGGGCGGGCTGATCACGCCTCTGGTTCTGACCCGGGTCGATTACCAGGAAGCGGCGCGTCACGGCTGCGGCGTCACCGAAGTCAACCCGCACGGCGCCGCCGCGGCTGAAATCAAAGCCCTATGGTCGTCGATCAAGCGCCGTCTCGCTCGCGGCAAACCGCAGGCGCGAAAGGCGGCGTGAAGCGCTGACCACGTCGAAATTGTTTCTTGTGTTCAACGCCCTGCGGACATCTGTCCGCGGGGCGCGCTCTTTTGGCGACCGGTCAATCCTCTTGTGAAATCGTTCACTCGCAGCGTCTGGGCGCGTGGCCAACCAAAATAAATAGTTTGTCGCGCCGAATTTCTGGCGCGCGCGGCGTGTTCTCCTCCCGACGCAACCAGGGAGGATCGAATGCAAAAAGCTCGCGACGTTTCGAATCCAATTGCAAATCGCCGTTCGTTCTTGAAGGGCGGCGCGCTGGCGGCCAGCGCCGCGACAGTCGGCGCTGGAGCCTTGATCAGCGACGTTTCGGCGCAAAACCGCGACCGCGACGACGGTCCGCTTTCGCCCGGCGATGCGGCGATCCTGCGTTTTCTCACCGCCGCGGAAATTATCGAAAGCGATCTGTGGCAGCAATACAACGAACTTGGCGGCGTCAATGGCGGGAGCCAGCCGTATATCAATGCCTTGCTACAGCTCGATGGCGATATGCCGCAATACATCACGGACAATACCGACGACGAGATCAGCCACGAAAATTTCCTGAACGCCTACCTGCAGATGCGCGGCGCGCATCAGGTCGATCTTGACATGTTCCGCAACCTGCCGAGCAGCAAGGCGACTGGCGCCAAGCAGATCGGGCGGCTCACGAACCTGATGAATCTCACCGTCGATACGAGCTGGTGGACGCGCTATCGCAGCGAAACCAATCCGGATCTTGGCGCAAAATTCCCGCAAGTCGTCAACATCGTCAACCGGCCGGCGATTCCGCGCAACGACGCCGAACTCAGCGATTCAAACCATGTCCAAGCGATCGCCAATACGGCTGGATTCCACTTCGCATTCATCGAACAAGGCGGCACAAGTCTTTACACGACGATGGCGCGAAAGGTCAGCAGCCTCGAAGTGCTGCGCATCGTCACCAGCATTGGCGGAACGGAAATCGCGCATTTCCAGACCTGGCATGACAAGGCGGGAAACGCGCCGCCCTTGACCGACAATACCGGCAACCCAGTGACATTTCCGGACTTCACGCTACCGCCATTCAATGGCGAGACGTTTCAGAAAAACAAGATCATGCCGGAACCCTGCCAGTTTATCAGCCCGCATCTTCCGCTTTGTTCGATCATCCGTCCCACAAACACCGAAGGCATCGCCAAAGGCGCGGTCACGGCGTTAACCAACGATGGGTTGTTCATTGGCCAGTCAGCCCAATTCTTCGCCTATCTCAAGGAGCTAGCTGAAGAAGCCGATGCCGCAAGACGGCGTGGTTGAAGCAGAACCACTCCTGAGGCGTCCGTCATATGTGGACGGCCCCGGTTGGCAAGCTGTTTTTGACGTAACCAACGATTTGGTCTGCTGCGGTCATATGTCCGGCCTGTTGGCGCGGCGCAA
>JAYUFK010000271.1:0-4016 GCA_043739325.1 Methylocapsa sp.
GGCATCAACATCGTGCTGCGCGCGCTCGAAGCCCCGATCCGACAGATCGTCGAGAACGCGGGCAACGAAGGCTCGATCGTCGTCGGCAAAATCCTGGAAAATAAGTCGCAGACCTACGGCTTCGACGCCCAGACCGAGCAATATGTCGATATGCTCGCCGCCGGCATCGTCGATCCGGCCAAGGTCGTCAGGGTGGCGTTGCAAGACGCGGCCTCGGTTGCTGGCCTCATGATCACCACCGAGGCGATGGTCACCGATCGACCGAAGAAAGACGCTTCCGCGATGCCCGGCGGCGGTATGGGCGGCGGTATGGGCGGTATGGACTACTGATCGCCTGACTACACCAAGACGGGAGGGCGGCGATGTCGCCGCCTTCCTGATTTATACGAAGTCGCCCACGGGTTGGTCTGCCGCTAATTCCAAACGGGCGCGCAGTAAGATTGAGCCATCGCGAGCGACCAAGTCGCGTTTTCCGTTTCGTCTCTATGCCAGCGCCCGGAAGCGCTTCGTTGGCCCCGTATTCCGCGCCGTCCGGCTCCCGGTCGTTGACGTTCCCGTTCCACGACGACCTCCTTGGCGCTATTGGCGGCGGCCAGAGTGTTCGTCGTTGCCGAGGTTGCCAGGAACCCGCGTCAATCGACCGATATTTCCTGTCCGCAAGCGCCGGGATCGAGCGTCGTCGGCTCGATCTTCACGCGGATGCGGTCGCGGCAGGGGAAGCCCTCGAAGTCTGGTTGGAACGAAAGGCGCGACGCGGGTATCGCCTCCGGGCGGCACGCTTGTTGTCCTGATCGGAGACGATGGGCAGTATAGCGATGCGATGCGTCCAAAGGGCGACTGGTAGCGAATTAAAGCGACAGATATCGGTGGAGTCGCCACGCGCGCTCTAAAAATCCATTGAATTGATCGCCGGGTCGAGGCATATTTTGATGCGTGATGGATCACGCCCAACTCGAATTGTTCGCGGACCATACGCCGATCCCGCCAGCCTCGAATCCCGAGGCGGGGCGCCGAATGGACGTGGAAGAATTAACGGACGCGACTTTGATCGCTGCGATTCCCGATGCATCGCTTGCCGACGCGCAGGCGCTTGCGGCCGAGGCGGGACGGCGGCGGCTCGGCGATGCGGTCCCAGCGCTTATCGCTCTCTGCAATCGCTTCGTAGGCTTTGGCGCCAACTGTCGCGTTCCCGAGCAGACCGCGGCGCTCGATGCCCTTTGCGTTATTGGCGGAGCAGCAGCGTCCCGATACGTCAATCAAACGATCGTCAAGGGAATTGTTCAGGGCCCGAACCTCACCGCCGCGTTGATCGCGGCGTCACGGCTTGGCGCCACACTCAATCCTGACGTCGCGCTACCACTTCTCCGACATGCCGAGCCGTCGGTACGCGCGGCGGCGTGCGCTTGCGTCCGGGCCAACGGGGAAATCGTCGCGACGTTGATCGAATTGCTTTCCGATCTCAATCGCGAAGTCGCGACCGCGGCCGCGTGCGCTTTAGGGCGAATGGGACGCATCGAGGCGCTCAATCCGTTGAAGCGGCTCGTTGTCGAGAGACCCTCGGCGCGCGTGATTGAAGCATTGGCCGGGGTCGCTGACGAGGAAGCCATCGTCTTCCTCGCCCGCCTCGGCCGAAATCGGCCCGAATTGGCCGATGCCGTTCTCTCGGCGCTCGACGAGATCGATCACGCAAGGGCGGGCGTCGCCGCTTCGGGTCTGAGGTCCTGGCTTTCCCCTTCCGATCGAAGTTGAGGAATCGATCCGTTGCTTTGCGAGCCGTCGCCCCGTACCTCGACGAAACTGGATGTGCCGCAGCCCCCCTGCCTTAACTGACCGCCGTTGAGCTTGCGGCGGCGGGCGGAAAATATCGAGGCGCACCGCGTTGGCGTTCAGGCCGATCAGTTCGAGGTCGTGCTCGCGGAAGGCATGATGGAACTTTTCGCGGGCGGTGGAGTCACGCAGCAAGAGATCGAGATGCGGCGCGGACGACCAATTGCCGGCATTGACCTCGACGCCCGAATTCCGAGCTTCGCCGCCGCGTCGGAAGTCCCATGCGAATGCTCACTTTTGGTTGATCCTCGCCACTTTCGTCGCGTAGCGCGCGTCCATCCGCGCCTGCGCCGCCGGACTGCCATCATGCCATGTGCCGAACAGCTTATCGAGCGACGTCGTTCCGTCGGCATAGTTCACTTCAAAATACTTGTGGTGCAGGTAGTGCGCGTAAGCATGTGTATCGATGGAGCCTTCGCCGCCAACCTCGATTTTGTCGAAGCCGACATGGCCGACGACCGCGCCCGTTCCTGTAATTTGCAGTCCGTACAAGAATAGCAAGGGATGCGAAGGCAGCAGGAGGTGGATCAGCGAGTCCGACCAATAGAGCAGATGCTCGACCGGGTGCATGGACAGCGACGACCACGGGCTCGGGTTGATCGAGTTGTGGTGGACGGAATGCACATGCTTGTAGAGTGTGGGCGTATGGATCAGCCGGTGAATGCAATAGAAGTGAAACTCATGCCAGACCGGAAAAACGAGGCCCAGGAACGTGAGCCAATAGGGATGCGCGGCGAAAGTCGTCCAGGGACCGATATGGTTCGCGTAGCACCATAAGCCGAGGACTTCGTAGGTCGTCCAGATCGGAACGCCGGTCGCGAAGGTTCTGATGATATTGTCGATGTTCTGGCTCTTGAACAAGAAGACGTCGCTCGTCTGTTCCGACGGGAATTTGCCGTTGTATTTGAAATGGGTTCCCTGCGAACGACGGAAGTAGAGCCGCAGCTCCAGCAGGCCATAGACGACGAGGACCAGGAGGCTGTTGCGAACGAGCAGATAGAGAATCCATCCCAGCGCCAAGGTTTTCAGCGTCTCCTCGCCCGGCGTCAGAAAAAACCAGGTCAAGGCCGCCAGCGCCAGGAAGAGCGCGTTCCAAGGCAGGAAATAGCCAGGGAGCCATCTCAGAAACGGCAACGGTCGCGGCGGGAATACGAAGAGCGGCGCCGTTTGAAGCGGCTCCTTCGGCGCCCAGTCGCCGCGCTTGTTTCGTGTTCCGTACCGCAGATCATCCATCGTTCAGTTTCCTATTCGACGTGGCGTCGAAGTCTCAAGCGGCGACCGGCGGAGGATGACCGTCATGCATCGACATATAGCTGGCGATCTCGGCTTCAAGTTCGGCCATATGTTCACCGCCCGCCATGAGATCGGTGATCTCCTCGCGAGACTTCTCGCCCTTGCGAAAATCGGCCGCTTTCGCCCCCTTGATGAGCACCGCGAAATGGTCGCCGACCGTCAGCGCATGAACGACGTTGTGGGTAATGAAAACGACCGCGATGCCCTTCTGCCGGGCCTGCAGGACGATGCGCAGCACATGCGCGGCCTCCTTGACCCCGAGCGCGGCGGTTGCCTCATCGAGAATCAGCACGCTGGCGCCAAAATGAACCGCCCGAGCGATGGCGAGCGCCTGGCGCTCGCCGCCGGAGAGCCCACCAACAAGCCGGTCTCCATCGTCGATGCGAGTTATCCCGAGATCGCGCACCGCCTTCGCCGCGGTTTCGTTAGCCCGCTTGCGGTCAAAACGCTTGAACGGCCCCCAACCTCTCGTCGGTTCCTCGCCCACGAAGAACGAGCGGCCTATGCTCATCAACGGGAAGGCGCCGCCAAACTGGTGAACCGTGGCGATGCCGTGGTCGCTGGCGTCACGCGGGCTGTTGAAATCCACGACCTTGCCGCTCATTTCCACCGTGCCTGACGTCGCCTTGTGAACCCCTGAGAGGATCTTGATCAGCGTGGACTTACCCGCGCCATTGTCTCCGAGCAGGCACAGAACCTCTCCCGCGTTCACTTGAAGCGAGATATCGAAAAGAACGTCGATCGGACCGAACGACTTGTTGACGTTGGTCAGCTTGAGCAGAGGCGAAGTCATAGCTTTGACGTCCCTTTCGCGGGTGCGTATGAGAGCGCCAGCTTGCGGAAGGTGTTGTTCATCAGCACGGCCAGCAGCAGCAGAATGCCGATGATCAGGCTCG
>JAYUFK010000272.1:0-4012 GCA_043739325.1 Methylocapsa sp.
ACACCCCGTGCTCAGGATATACATCAACCCGTTGACGATCTCCCGCTCGTCAACCGTCCGCTTGTTGCCGCCTCGCTTGGCAGGTGGGATCAGAGGCCCGATGAACACCCACTCATCGTCCGTCAGGTCACTGAGATAGCGTAGCTTGCTGCGGTCATACCGACCACGGTTCTCGTTCGTCCACATCAGGCGGCTCCTGCGAATCGGACCGCCGCTATCGAATCACAAATGATTCAAACGATTCAAGATGTTCCGGGATGGACACTAAGGAATTCCACTGCGGCTTGGGTAGTGGCTCCGGGTGTCGCGTGGTCCGACGCTCGCGTTTATTCCGGCGTCGGACGACCGGTATGGCCGCAGCGCGAAGCCACAGCGCCATCATGTTCGACGCGGCTTTTATTGCGCGAGTGCGAGAAGGTAACGCCCATAATCACTCTTGGCGATAGCCTGACCAAGACTTACCATTTGCTCGCGCGAAATCCACCCGGCGCGGTACGCCAGCTCCTCGGGACAGGCGATGCGGTAGCCTTGGCGCTTCTCAAGAGTGCGGACAAACTCGCCCGCCTCAATCAATGAATCAGGCGTGCCGGTATCGAGCCACGCATAACCGCGTCCCATGCGTTCGACGCTCAGTTCGCCGCGCTCCAGATACACGCGATTGAGGTCGGTAATTTCAAGTTCGCCGCGCTTCGACGGTTTCAGATTGGCGGCGATTTCCGCAGCCTTTGCATCATAGAAATAGAGGCCCGTCACCGCCCAGTTGGAGCGCGGTTCCACCGGCTTCTCCTCAATCGAAAGCGCGCGGTCGGAGGAGTCGAATTCGACAACGCCGTAGCGTTCGGGATCCTTCACATGATAGGCGAAAACGCTTGCGCCATGCGCGCGCGCGGCGGCGCGGCACAAAAGTTCGGGCAACCCATGTCCGTAAAAGACGTTATCGCCGAGCACGAGCACCGAATTCTGCCCCGCGACGAAATCGGCGCCAATGATGTAAGCCTGCGCGAGGCCCTCGGGCCTGGGTTGCTCGGCGTAGGATATCTCAACGCCCCATTGCGCGCCGTCGCCCAGCAACCGCTGAAAAAGCGGCAGATCGGCCGGCGTCGAAATGACGAGGATTTCGCGCACGCCCGCCAACATCAATGTCGCCAGCGGATAATAGATCATCGGCTTGTCGTATATCGGCAGCAATTGCTTCGAGATGACCTGTGTCATCGGATGCAGCCTTGTGCCGCTGCCGCCAGCGAGGATTATGCCTTTCATGCCCTCAAACTTTCGTTTTCTTGCGTTTGAACGAGCCGACGCACGCAATTGGCGGCAGAAATGCGCCAATCGGGCAATGAGATTCCATAGCAGCGCGCCAGTTTGCTTCCGTCCAATCGGGAATTGGCGGGCCGTGGGGCCGGCAGCGGGTATTGCGCCGTCGTGAGCGGTTGCACTCTGACGCTCTCGTAGCCAGCGCCGGCGGCTGTGGCAAAAATTGCTTCGGCGAAACCCGCCCAGCTCGTCTCGCCAGCGGCCGTCGTGTGGAACACACCAGTCAATTCAGCCCTGTCCGGCTCGCGCGCTATCGCCGAGCCTATCGCGATCAAAGCGTCCGCAAGATCGAGCGCGCTGCTTGGCGCGCCCCATTGATCCGCGACGACGCCAACCTGATCGCGCGTCAGACCCACACGCAACATGGTCCTGACGAAGTTCTGGCCGAACGGGCTGTAGACCCAGGACGTTCGGACGATCGTATGGCGCGGATTGGCCTGCGCCACCGCGCGCTCGCCCGCCAGCTTGGTGCGGCCGTAGACGCTCAGCGGGTCAACTGGATCGTCCTCGCGATAAGGCCTGTCGAGCTTGCCGTTGAAGACATAGTCGGTCGATATCTGGATCACGGGCCGTCCACGACTTGCTGCCGCGGCAGCGACAGCGCGAGCGCCTTCGCAATTGATCGCCATCGCGAGGCCGGGTTCGGACTCGGCCTTGTCCACGGCGGTGTAGGCGGCGGCGTTGATAACGATATCGCCTTGCGCTGCCTCCACTGCGGCCGCGACATCGGCTGCGATGGTCATATCCATTTCGGGCCGCCCGATTGTCACCAGTTCGACGCCGCGCGCGGCGCAGCGCTCCACTAGCGAGGCGGCGAGTTGACCGTGCTTGCCCGTTACGATCAGTTTCATCGCTGAGCCGGCATCATGCGAAGAACGGCGGCTGGTCTTTCAGAATAGGCTGGCGCCGATCCTTGTCGGAAAGCATGGCTGTTTTCGCGTCGACCGGCCATTCAATCGCCAGCGCCGGATCGTCCCACGCCAGACCCATGTCATGCGCCGCCGAATAATAATTCGTAACCTTGTAAAAGACCTCTGTGTCCGGCTCCAATGTGCAAAAGCCGTGGGCGAAGCCGATCGGCACGAGCAATTGGCGCCAGTTCGCCGCCGACAGTTCGACCGCGACATGCTTGCCGTAAGTTGGCGATGATTTCCGCAGATCGACGGCGACATCAATGATGGCGCCGCGCAGCACGCGCACCAGTTTGTCCTGGCCGAACGGCGGCGCCTGAAAATGCAGGCCCCGCAGCGTTCCGACCTGAGCCGACAACGAATGGTTGTCCTGCACGAAGTCCAGATTCAACCCCGCCTTGGCCAGCACGTCCGCGCGAAAAACCTCGGAGAAGAATCCGCGGTTATCGCCGTGCTTGCGCGGCGTGACGATCTTGACGGCGGCGATAGCGGTATCTTCAACGATCATGTTTCACTCAAAATGGCGTCGTCGCAAAATTCTGGTGCGTGCAGTCGGCGCTTACACCGCGATGCCCAGTCTCTGGCCCTGATAAGTCCCGGCGCGAATGGCTTCCCACCACGGACGGTTGTCAAGATACCAACGGACGGTCTTGCGCAAACCGCTTTCGAAAGTTTCTTTCGGTTGCCAGCCAAGCTCGCGCTGAATCTTCGCGCAATCGATGGCATAGCGCTGGTCGTGGCCGGGACGATCCTGCACGAAGGTTACAAGATCACGACGACGCGCCGCCTTCGGGGCCATTTCATCGACGAGATCGCAAATGGTTTCGACAACTTCCAGATTCCGCCGCTCGTTGACGCCGCCGATATTGTAGCACTCGCCGATTTTGCCCTTGGCGATAACGCAAAGCAGCGCTTCGACATGATCCTCGACAAACAGCCAGTCGCGGATGTTGTCGCCGCGGCCATAGACCGGCAGCGGCTTGCCCTCCAGCGCATTGAGGATCATCAGCGGAATCAGCTTTTCCGGGAAATGATACGGTCCATAATTGTTCGAGCAATTGGTTGCGACTGTCGGCAGGCCGTAGGTGTGCGTCCACGCCCGCACGAGGTGATCCGAGCCCGCTTTCGAGGCCGAATACGGCGAGTTTGGCGCATAGGGCGTGTCCTCGCGAAACAACCCGTCGGCGCCGAGCGAACCAAACACCTCATCGGTCGAAATGTGGTGGAAACGGAAGGTGTCGCGGCCTGCCCCGTCGAGGCGCTTCCAATAGTCAAGCGCGGCCTGCAACATGACGTAAGTGCCGACGACATTGGTCTGGATAAAGGCGCCGGGGCCTTCGATCGACCGATCGACATGACTTTCCGCCGCCAGATGCATGACGACGTCGGGCCGGAACGCGCCGAGCGCGCGGGCAACTGCCGTGGCGTCACAAATATCGCCCTTAACGAACTGATATCGCGGACTATTGGCGACCGGCGCCAATGATTCCAGATTGCCGGCATAGGTGAGCTTGTCGAAGACGCAGACGTGATCCTGGGTATGATCGACAATGTGGCGGGTGAGGGCGGAACCAATGAAACCGGCCCCCCCAGTGACAAAAATGCGCATTGGACCGTCTGAGCCTGTTGCAGGGATGGGCAACGACCTACCCTATCGATTTCAAATCGGCAAATCGACGGCCCGTCCCGCAGGGGAATCGGGTGAAGGATTCAAGCGGCAATTAGGCTCGCGAGATAGTCGTCGTCCCAAGCGGCGGTTTTGCGTTTGAGGCGCATGGAATCCTTTG
>JAYUFK010000273.1:0-4007 GCA_043739325.1 Methylocapsa sp.
CCGCCTCCGATTATGCCGACGATATGCAGATCGGCCCCGGCATTCTCAAAAACTTCGTCGAAACGTATCGCAAAATGCGCAATACCTTGCGCTGGATGCTCGGCACGCTCGGCCATTATCATGCCGACGCTTCCGGCCGGCTCCCCGCGGGGGGAGTCGGAAGCGTCCAGTATAAAGACATGCCCAGCCTTGAAAAGTTCATGCTGCATCGCCTCGCCGAACTCGATGGAATCGTGCGCAACGCCTATGCGAATTTCGACTACGCGCGCGTCATTTCGGCGCTCGCGGCATTCATGAACACGGACCTTTCGGCGTTCTATTTCGATATCCGCAAGGACGCGCTGTATTGCGATCCGCGCTCAAGCGCCAAACGGCGCGGCGCGCTTGAAGCGATCGAACATATCTTTGGCGCGGTGACGCTGTGGCTGGCGCCAATTCTTTCGTTCACGAGCGAAGAGGCGTGGCTTTCGCGCGATCCCGCAGCGCGCTCGGTGCATCTGGAGCAATTTCCGACCATTCCGGCAAACTGGCGCGACGATGCGCTGGCGGCGAAATGGGACGAGGTGCGCCGCGTGCGCTCGGTCGTAACCGGCGCCATCGAGATCGCGCGCGCCAACAAGGAGATCGGCTCGTCGCTCGAAGCCGCGCCGCGCGTGTTCATCACAAATGCGTCGCTGAACGAAGCGCTCGACGGTGTCGACTTCGCCGAGGTCTGCATCACCTCAGACATCGCCATCGATCCAGTGGACGACGTCCCTGCAAACGCTTTCACGCTGCCCGATGCGCCCGGCGTGGCCGTCGTCGTCGAGCGCGCGTTGGGCATCAAGTGCGCGCGCTCTTGGAAATATTTCGATCCCTCGACAATCGATCCGCAATATCCCGGCGTGACGCCGCGCGATGCGCAAGCCTTGCGCGAACTTGGCGAGGCGGGCGCTCTGCAATGAACCCGCGAGCGCTTGGCGCGGCGGCGGCTTTTGCCGCGCTGGCGCTCGATCAGGCGTCCAAGGCCGCCGTGGTCTATGGGATGGCGATGGACGGGCGCGAGCCGATTTTTCTGACGCCGTTTCTCAATCTTTCGCTGCGCTGGAATTACGGCATCTCGTTCAGTCTGTTTCAGCAGGACACGAGCCTTGGTCGTTGGGTCCTCCTCGGATTCACGCTGGCCGCAACGGTCCTGCTTTGCGTCTGGCTGTGGCGCACGCATGACCGCCTCGCGGCATTCGCGCTCGGCGCGATCATCGGCGGCGCGCTCGGCAACGGCTTCGATCGCTTCGTCTATGGCGCGGTCGCCGACTTCCTCGATCTGCATGCCTTCGGGCGCAATTTCTTTGTGTTCAACATCGCCGATGCTGCGATTAATCTCGGCGTCGGGCTGCTGCTGATCGACGCTGTGTTCGGCACGCGCTGGCGTTCGCAGCCGCGCCAGCAGGTCTGACTGTGGGCAAAACAATCGCCGAGTCCACTTTTCCCCCCGCCTGTGCTAGTTAAGCCAAAGTTAAGGCCCGATTCCCGCAAGTTGCAGGCCCACCAAGGCGAAACGCCTTGGATTTGCCGGGATTGCGAGCCAAAGGTCGTTTCCCGTTAAAATTCCGAGGTTTCGCCTCTATGCCGTCGATTTCAGTTCGCTTCTCCCTCGCCGTAGCCGCGCTGATCGCCGGCGCATGTTTTGGCGCCGCGTCGCCGCTCCCCGCCTTGGCGGCGGATGACGGTCAGGCGCCGATCTGGATGGGCATCGGCGCGATGGTTGGCCTTGTCCCGGACAAGGAGGAAACGCCAATCGAATATCGCGAACATGGCAAACTTGTGCTGCCGCCCAAGATGGAACTGCCGCAACCCGGCAGCGCCGCCATAAAGAATCCCGAGGCTTGGCCGGTCGATCCCGACTCGCAGAAGCAGGTGAGGGCCAGGGAAGCGAAGAAGAACGCTTATTTCGTGCCTCTGTCGGAAAAGGGCCATGCCAAAACGACCTATGGGGCAACCGAGGACAACACGCCGGTAACCGTGCGCGCGAATGCCGGGGTCGGCCCAAACACGAAGCCTTGCACGACAGGGTCGAACGCCAAGGACTGCCGCTCGCAAGGCTGGAGCTTGTTCTCGACATTCGGTCTCTCTGGTCAGGCCGACAACGCGCCGCTCGGCCCGGAGCCGGATCGCGATTGGCTGACCGACCCGCCCAAGGGCTATCGCGCTCCCTCGGCCGCCGGCGCAGCGCCGGCGAAGACCGCGACAAAATAGAGAGCTACGTTCCTGCCTTGTCGTAAGGCGTCCGGACGTTCGATCCGTCAACACAATCGGCAAATGGATCGAATCGTTCTGGGAATCCCGACATGAACCGAGTTGAGCCTTCCAACGCCGCGCAGGTGACGTCGGAGGCATTCATTCTGCCGGCGCTCGATCAACAGTTCATGTTGAGCGAGCCGCTGCGCGGCGTACGCTTTCAACTGGAGTACGAAAAAGCTCAGCAGGCTTTGCGCGCCTATCGGATCGCCTCGACAATCGTGGTTTTCGGCTCGGCCCGAATTCGCGAAAACGGGCCAGGGCGCCAGGGATTTTGGTACAACGAAGCGCGGCGCTTCGGGCGCGTCGCGTCGGAGCAGGGTGGCGCGTTGAGCCGCACCTCCGAAGGCCATTTCAACGTGATTGCGACGGGCGGCGGACCCGGCATCATGGAGGCGGCCAACCGCGGCGCGTTCGATGCGGGCGCTCCGACGATTGGCTTCAACATCACGCTGCCGCGCGAACAGCAGCCCAATCCTTACACGACGCCTGAACTAACGTTTCGCTTTCACTATTTCGCCATGCGCAAGATGCACTTCGCGATGGCGGCGGCGGCGCTTGTCGTGTTTCCCGGCGGTTTTGGCACATTTGACGAATTGTTCGAGCTGCTCAATCTTGTTCAAACAGGCAAGGCGCCCAAACTGCCAATCGTGCTGGTCGATGAGGTCTATTGGCGGACGGTGGTCAATTTCGAGGCCCTGGTGGATTGCGGCATGGTGGCGCTGGGCGACCTCGAGCTGGTTCGTTTCGCCGCGGACGGCGCCGCGGCATGGCGCGAGCTCGTGAATGCCGGCCTCGCAAACGGCGCCAACCTCGAAGCGCCGCCGTTGACAGCGGGCGGAAAGTAACTAAATCAAGCGAAGGAAGTCAGTTGGCCACTTGGCGCGAGGCCAAAAAACAGATACCCTGGTCAAAGAATCGGCTTATGGCTGAGATTAGGGCGCTGGTAGCGCCGCCGTCTTTGAGTAACTTTCTCAAGGCTGTGCGACCCGGTCGAATGGTGCAAACCGCGATTTTTCCCGAGTTGCGGTTGCATCATAATCGATCGAAGCGACGCAATCGTTCGAACAAGAGCGGCGTGTGGTGTTTCGGATCGCCCCGGAACGGCCGCGCAGCGCCGCAGGTTCTTCGGATCGGGCGTGCGGATGTGGCGTCCTCGCCGAGGCGAGGAGGCTGACGGGCCTTTCAGGAGCTCGGCCGAATTTGCAAATCGCTCTGACGATTAAAATGGCTGGCGATCAAAGACTTGAGAGATCGAACACCCTGACGGACGGCAAGCAGAAACCGAAACATGACGCCGCGCGCCGGGATGAACTCCGGACGCCGGAAAACTAAGGACAGTAGATGAGACCTGGTCAAAACAAGCGCACGCGGGGGCGGCCCAATACCAATCGGCGCGGGCCCAATCCGCTGACCCGCTCGTATGAGTCGAATGGTCCGGACGTGAAGATTCGCGGCAACGCCCATCACGTCGCGGAAAAATACTTGCAACTGGCGCGCGACGCTCACACCGGCGGCGATCCTGTCGCGGCGGAGAACTATCTTCAGCACGCCGAACATTATTTTCGTCTGATCGCATCGGCGCAGGCGGCGCAATTGCAAGCCCAGAGCGGCGCGCCGCGCGCGCCGGGCGAAGCCGAAATCGACGAGATGGACGACGACGACGATGTGGGCGGGCCGCCGGATCGTTTCGCCTCGCCCGTGGAGCGCGTCCCGGCTCCGCCGCCGCC
>JAYUFK010000274.1:0-11033 GCA_043739325.1 Methylocapsa sp.
CCGATCAAGGTAATGCTTTCGCCCAGTACAATCTTGGCGTCCTGCACGACATCGGATTAGGCGTGGCGCAGGACTTCGTCGAGGCCGCAAAATGGTACCACCGCGCTGCGGAGCAGGGAAACGCCTCAGCGCAGGCAAATCTCGGGGCAATGTACTCCCAAGGTCACGGCGTGCCGAAGGACAATACTCAAGCGTACATGTGGTCCAGTCTGGGCGCCGCCCAAGGAGACCGCTACGCGCTGAAGAACCGCGAGGTCATCGCCATGGCCATGACGCCCGGCCAAATCGCCGAGGCACAGCGGTTGGCGCGCGAATGGAAGTCGACGAAATGACGCTGTGGCCGCGATTGACAAGGCCGCCGAAAGGGAAGCCGATGCGTCTCGTCAGAAACGATTGCCTCAACTGAGGGGACAAGCGCATGCGAATAGTCGTGGTGACACTCGCAGTTTGTGGCTTTGTCGCCACCGCGTCAGCCAGAACAAACGCGGAGATGTGCCAAGGCACTAAAGCTTATAAAGACGCATTGATGTGCAGCCTGTTATCGATCCGGAGCTTCGCGCAACAAGTTTCCGAGCCCGCGCAAACTATAGCGCAGGGGGCCTATGATCAATGCAATTGGGGATACGCATGGCAGAGCCAAGGATGGATAATGAAAGATAACGAGAACCAGGAAGTATATCGCCAAAAGCGAATACGCGAGCTCGTTGTTATCGTTCTAGAAAGCAGACTGCCAGATGGAGAAAAGAGACCCAACACTGAATCTAAATATACGGTGGCAACTGTTCAAATTCCAGACTGCCCCTAGCAGGCCGGGCTATTTTGCCAATGCCGAGGTTGGGGTCTTCCGGTGCGAGTCACCGCAACACTCAAGCCTGCATTGTCCAACTTCGCCGGCGCTCTATTGCCAAAATTGGTGCTGTAGATCACGCGCCTTGCTGGCGGATCGTAAGCCCTCACCACCAGTTCAAGGCGAAGCGCACCGAGAATGGCTTGCAACGACATGTTTCCGAAGCAGCGCGTGCCGAGCGGCGCATCAAGCGGGTCTTGGCCTTCGACGAAAAAGGGCATTGGGGAAAGCTCTTCTCTCTTCGTTTGGGTTCAGCGCCTTCTCGGCTTTCACCGCGCGGCAGTTGCGCCAGCGGATTTTCGCGTCATGGGACCGCCGTCAACACGCCGGCATTCAGCACCAGGTGTTGGACGCGCCGGGGCTCGTCGGCAGACTTGAGGGGACTGGTAGATCAATCGCGATGTCGGTCGCCCAAACCATCGCGCTCGCCGGATTGCCGTCGCCGCTATCGCACCGCGCCCACCAAGGCAGCGTTCCAAACAATGGGATCGATGCATTTACGGGGATTTGCGCGCCGCCCGTCGCGTTAATGCCAGGGTCGGCCGCCGAGGCCATGTAGATGATGGACGCGCAATTGGTCGATTGGGATAAGATTTTGAGAAGTTGATGCGGTGTGGCGACCTTTTGCCAGAACGCATTCGTCAGGTTCGTGGTCTGCACAGCCATTGTTCACCTGCGGGATGTTGATGTAGGAAAGCTGTCTGCCATTGGCGAACAGGTACGTGCGGGCCTTTAAATTAACGCTGGCCGCCAGGGGCCTTAAACGCTTCCATCACCGCCATTTGCTGTGTGAACGACATTTTGCCGAAACTGGATTTCGCAGTATCCGGCACCCCGGCCTTCTTCATCACGCGGCGCGCCTCCATACCAAGCAACTCGGAGAATTGATCCTGCGTGAGGCCGTGCGCTCGCGCATTGTCGACTGCGGCCTTGTAGCGGGCGTCGTCTACATTGATTGAGGCCCCGGCGGGAAACCCTTCGGGCAGGACAGCCCTATAATTTTCGGTCATGTCATTGCACCTTGCGTTGCATTACTCGACGGCGCGCCGCGCTACCCTCTTTACGTCGATGCGGTGTAGGTCCAGTTCCCAACCACCGTCTGGGGAGGCCCGGGCGGGTAAATGAGATTGCCGCCAGTTGCTGGGCCAACGCCGACCACCTGCGCGGCCTGAACAAGCAAATATTCCACGATCCCACGCGCGGCGCGATCGGGATCACCTGCCCCCGTGACGGGGATTGTGATGTTGATTGTGAATGATCCTGTCGCCATTTCTGATCTCCTTTAGTTCAAAACTTTATTCATCAAATTTTCTAGAAAGTCGGAAGCCGCCTCTCGGCTGCACCCGGCGCTGAGCCACACAATCAGGTCGACGACGTTCTGGCCGGCCGCTCCGGTTGAAAAGTTTAGCCACGCGCCACGCTCGCCGGTCCAACGGAACTCGGAGACGCTCGGATACGCCGCGGCAGCAGGATTGAGCGCCTTCACGGCGTACGATGGCACCCCGGTAAGGCTATTAATATGCTCCCACAGGAGAGACATATTCGCCGCCGCGCGTCTGTTAATTGAATTGTGGCGCAGTTCAATCTGCGTGGGCATTCGGCTCTCCGTTCGATCGAACCCGGATGACCACTTCCAGGCCAAGTGTTTGAAGCAATGTCGGTAACGACATCACCCCGAAATTCCTGACATAACACAGCAATTTGCTCGCGTAGCCATCCACAAAGCCGGCCCGGTAATCGATCTCAGCCATCGTCAGACGGAGGTCCTTTCGCCGCGCATCGAAGGCAGAAATAATCTCTCCATAGGAGCCGCATCGCCGCTCGGCGTCTCCTTTATCGCGGCGCGGCTGACAGGGGACATTTTCCTCGTCATCAGGGTCTCGCAAGTGCGTTGCGTGATTTGTACGCTTCAGACAGCGAGCAGTCAACAATAATCCTTCATAAGCTGTTGATTTATAATGATAAATAGTGTCGCCTTACGTCGTGTCAGTTCGCTCTAAGTCGTGTTAGTTCGCGCAGATTCGGAGAAGATGACCTTTTTGGCCTCCATCGCGGCGACGAAGACGGGCGATAGCAAAAGCCGCCGCAGCGCCTTTCGTTGAAGCCCCAGCGACAACGCAGCTTCGTACGCGTCGACGCCGGACACGATCATCCCAATCAGCGCCGCGTGCCGCTTAGTGAGCGTGACAGGTCCGCCCTTGCGTTGCCGCGAGCCGATGTAAAAGTCATCGCGATCAAGGCGGCGCGGCAGCGGCGGATCATCTTCGCCACGAAGCTCGGCGGCCAGCTCGGCTTGCGCTTCGGCGAGCAAGTGACGGCGAAAACTCGCCGCCCGAAGCGACAGAGAACTTTTTGGAGGTCTACCCACGGGAGCGCTCATTCGACAGCCCCTGCCTCCGGTCTCACCTTCAATCGGATCACGTACCCGGCATTGACCACCGCGCCCGACCCGACCGCGTTATTGATTTGCGCGTTGACGCCGCCTGGCTTGTCCGCGCCCTCGATCGCCTGAATTGCCTTGAGGCGCACCGTGCGGTCTGCCGCGAGACCGTCGCCGTGTTCATCGCGGATGGCGATTGCAAGGGCCAAATTAGCGGCCTTCTCGGCCTGCCGAAGAAGACGCATCTGCCTGTCGAAACGCGCGGCAAAAACCGGCGTCTCGGCCAGTTGGCGGGCGCGACGAATGCGCATCCCACAGGCCAATGCGGCCTGTCGCAGCGTGAGAGAACGCTCGGCCACGACAAGAGAGCCGTCGATCGTCTCGTTTTCGTCTAACCCAAAAACCATCAGGCGAACCAATTCTTCCGCTTTTTCCGAGATCGCCGAGACAGGCAGTTGCGGCAGGTCTTTGCGGTGGAGTAACCGCCTGAGTTTGCCGTCCATCCGGTCGTCTCATCGCTAGGCCCGACGTGGGCGCACGTAGACGGAAGGACCCGACAGCTATTTTGCAACGCACTCAAGAGATTGGCCGGCAAATTGAGGCAGGGCGGAATTGTTGGCCGGAGTGAGAAAATTGGGAGCGGGGGAGCTATTCGCGCAGGCATCATTGTCAGACGTTGAAAAAATGAAAATCGAGCGGGGGAATGAGGAAGTCAGCAATCTTCGACCCATTTTCGAGGGCCGGTCGCCTTCCAGCCGCAATTCACAGCGGATGGGCGGGGCGGCCATCGCTCAGCCGGGCTAGGCGAGCGACTGACGGGTTCACGCATCCGGCAGGAGCAATTGCTAAGGCTGATGTTGGGACCATTATGAAGACTTGAGAGATAGTGCAGTATCTTCGAATGCTTACGCTGATGCGACGGGGACTCTATATCCGCCATACTGGCTCAAGGCCGCGACGACAGGCGGATAGCAGGTCTGGCATGCTGTCACGACTGGCAGATGCCGGCGAGCCGTCTGGATGTTTGGGGCAAGGGCGCGCCCCGCGTGTTTCAAGCATATCACAATTCGACACCTTGCGAACCTGCCAGCGAATCCTTTCCAGACCACGGTTCACGGATGACCACGGTCCATTTCCTATAGAAGCGCTTATATGCGCGTTACGCGTACGCCCGCGCACCTAGCAGCCCTTCTATCGAAAGTGTGCCGTGGTGTGCCGTGGACCGTGGTCTTGACTATGCGCGCGTCCACGGGAAGTTGCCGCGCCAGTCCTTCTTCTCGGCCCGCCTCCACCCGAGACTGATGAGTATTTCAGAGATACGATTCTGGTCGGCCTTCCCGATGCGCGGGGCTTCGATGTGCAACGCTTCGCGGGCTACCTGCCCGATCAAAACCGACTCTTGCCCAAGCAGCCAGACCGATATGAACTCTTGCCACGCGTCGTTCTCGAATCGTGCGTCCTGCACGGGTTTGATGACCTCCCGTTCGAACGAAGAGTCTGGCCACCATGCCGCACCGGCGCGATAACGAGCTACAGCCTCAGCAAAGAGTTGGTCTCGATCACCCGTTAGACCCGGAATGTCGATCGCACCGACTTTGACGGGCCAGAAACGGCGGTTGCCTGTCTCGTCGCGAAGATAGGTGCCTTTGTTCGTTGTGCCGATGAAAACGCACTGGCGCGGTTCGCTTACGTCGTCGCGCCCGTATGCTGGCCGATACTGCACTTCGGTTCGCGAAATAAAGTGCTTGAGCGCTTCCGCGTCGGCACGCCGGATCGCTGACAGTTCGGCGATTTCGATCAACCATTTGCCGCGCATGTGCTGTTTGGCGTCTTTGTCGCGAATGTCAGGAAGGCTGTCGCTGAAATAGTCGCCGCCGAGAACCTTGCAGGCGGTCGATTTCATGCCGCCCTGGGGACCCTCAAGAACAACCATATGGTCGACCTTTACGCCCGGCCTGTAGATGCGGGCCACCATTCCGACCAAGAACATGCCGCCGATATTCGCTTGGTAGGCTGACGATTCCGCCCCCAAGTATCGCGCCAGCCAAGTTTCAAGCCGCTCATTGCCGTCCCAAACAAGCCCCTCGAGATAATCACGAACCGGGTGAAACCCGCGCTCGCGCGAATGGGCGTCGACGGCCTGGTACACAGTTTCGCGGCCAATCTTCGGAAGGCCGGCGCATTGCAGCCATTCCTGCAAAAGCGTGAACTCAATGTCGCCGATCCGGCGCGGGATTGCTCCGCCGATGCCAGCCGCTGTCGCCAGTTTCGGCAGATGCTTGTCGAGAACAATCGAACGCAACATTTCATGAAAGCTGAATGCCTCAATTAGTTCCGGCGCGGCGCGCAGCGCGAGCATGACGTTTGCCAGATTGGGCAACAGCCGTCCTCGTTCATCGGTGACGGCGTTGACAAGCCAATCGGGATTTTTCGACCCCTGCTTGCGCTTGGCCTTCACCGCAATCTGCACGACATTGGCGAGTTCAGAAGTCATGCCGTCACCAAGCGCGACGCGGTCGCAGAGCTTTCCGTTTCAGCATTGAGTGTGCGAAGGTTGTCCCGCGCCGCGCGCGCCAACCGGAGTTGCATGACAGCGCCCTCAATGGCGCTATCCATCGCCGGTAAATCCCGCGCTTCCGCCATCCACTGCGCGCTGGCGATGTACGCCTCGGCGCGGCCAAGCACCGTCTGCGCGTCGTTAAACCAGAACGCGCGCTTGCCTTCGCGAACTGCGTCTGAGCGTGTTTTAGCGGCGGTTTCGGTCCGATCAGTCATGGGCGGCGGTTGCGTCATTGCGCGAAATCTTTCTCGATTTCGAGAGCGAGCGACGCAAGAAAACACGCAATGTTCAAAGCGGCTTTGGCTTCTGATGCGATGACCGTCACGCCATCGGCCTCGGTGATTCCGAGGGCGGCTTTGTCGCGCTGTGCGGTTGCCCGCTTGCGCAGTGCGCTGGCGGCGCCGGCGGCGATTGCTGTGGCGAGTTGGTCAGTCATGGCCGGCCTCCGCTGTCTGTGCGGCGTAGAGCGCCAGGAGCGCTGCCTCGGCGCGATTGTGATCGCGCTTCCGCGCAAAATATTCCGCTTGGCCGGGCCAAGTTTCGATTGCGCGGGCGCGGGAGGTTTCGGCGCTGGAATCAAGGCCAAGCGCCCGCTTCCATTTTGACGCGGGAACGTGACGGACCGGAATTGCGAGAGCTCCAATCACGCCCAAGATCGTTCCGTATGCCTGCCCAAATCGAAACATCGAAGAGACGCCGTTGCCAGGCATCGCCGACACCTGCTCGACGATCGCGAAGGCATAGGGGCCGTGCGCGCGGATCGCATCGGCGAGGTTTGCCGTGTCAATCCGGCGCTGCGTTCCTTCGCCCAGAACTGGCAGGTCGGCGACGTCAACAAGCAGTCGGCCCCGCATGATCCCGTAGCCACCAGAAAGGCCGGGATCAACTCCAAGGATGGTGATCATTGTGCCGACCCTCCAAATGGGAGGGTGGCAACCAAGCGCGCCTTTGTCTCAGTCAGATCGAAACGGCGCAGCAAGTTCGACACCACGTCGCTCAATGACTGCCAACAGTCTTCGTCGGTGCGTCGAACCGTCGATTTCAGTGTGGTAGATGTTTGCTTGACCGGGCGGGAAACTTGGTCACGCAACTCGGTGACATCGCCGTAATCGGCGATGTCATCCGGCCCCTCGCAATCCTCCACGGGTCACGCGGCCCTTGGGCGCGAAACTGGAAGAGCGGAAAGCCAGGCGCGCAAATCTTCGTCGAGAATCATCGTGCGACGCCCTAACTTGCGGGCGATCAAATGGCCGTCGCGAATTGCCTCGAAGATTTTCGTGCGGCCAACTGGCGCGAGCTTAGGTATGTCGACAACTGCATGCGCAAGCTTACTGACGACGGGCGATTGGTGGGTCATTTGGCGTCCTCAAGATCACCGCTGAACTACTGCGGTGTTGAGGGCATAGGCCACAAAGTGTCCCACGCAATTAGGGACTAAGAAATGGGATTAGGTCTTCGTCGAGGCTTGTTTTCTTGCCTTGCTAAGCCGGTTGCGGAGCGTCTTTCCGTGCTTCTCTCGTGCCTTTTTGTGCTGCTCCCCCTTAAGCTCCGGCTTAAACGTGAGCACTACCCTTTCAGCCAGTGCGACTTCGGCCTCTTTAGGATATTTGAACGCGAACACCTCGAACGAAAAAATCAGCAGAATGCCGTTGAGCCACTCAGGAAACGCACCAGACCCTTTGAGCTTTGTCCCCTTACCATAGTAAACGTCGGGCAATGTACCAAGGAATTCGCTATTGATGGCGCGCGCAATCGGGTCATCGATCAGAACTTTGAAGCCTGGCACGAGGTCGCAGGCCATTTTGTAGGCCAACAAGTCCCCATTGATTTTGTTACCGTCCGCAACCTCGTAGTGACGCGCAAGCGCAGCCATCTTTTTGATCCGTTCCGAGAAGCCTGAAAGGTTAATCAGCAACTTGCCGCTGGCGTCATAGCGCGGCACTTCGAACGGTACGAGTATCGGCTCAAGCAGTTCGCCGGTGAATTTAGTCGCGACGGGCTTGTTGGTCATGACATCATCGCCCCGCGCGCGATCGACACGACGTTCCCTGCCGTCTCCGGCGCGCACCAACTCGCCCACGCCGCCATCAGTTCGCGACGCCGCTCCAGCGCGTCGGAGCGCCGGTACGCCTGTTCGGCCTTGTCCCCGATGACATGCGCCAGCGCGCTTTCCGCCAACTCGCGGGCGTACCCCGTCTCGTTGCCAGCCCAATCGCGAAACGCGCTGCGGAACCCGTGAACTGTCGCGCCTTCAATGTTCAGGCGACTCATCACCTTCCCCATCGCGACATGCGAAAGCGGCTTCTGACCTCGAGGACTTGGAAACACGAACTCGCACGTCCTGACTTCGGCGAGCGCTTGAACGATCTCAACGGCCCGCGCCGAGAGAGGGACGCGATGCTGGCGCCCCGATTTCATTCTGTCGGGCGGCAAGGTCCACACCTTCGCGGCCAAATCTATTTCGTCCCACGTCGCGCCGTAAATTTCGCCAGAGCGCGCGGCAGTCAAAACGCAGAACTCCAGCGCCAACGCAGAAACGGAGCCGACCTCGCGCAGTCTGGCGACAAACTCCGGCACGTCACGATAGTTCATCGCGGCAAAATGGCTTTTCGACAGGGTGGCGCGCTTCGGGAGCAAGTGCGCCAAATGACCGCCCCACGCGGCCACGTTTTCCCCGCTGCGAAGGCCTTGAGCCTTGCCCGCGTCCAGCACCGCCTCGATGCGGCCGCGCAACCTTGCTGCAGTCTCGGGTTTTTCCAGCCACAGCGGCTTCAAAACCGCCAAGATCGCCGCCGTGTCGATTTTGTCGATCGGGATCGATCGCAATTGGCTTGCCGCCACGGTGAGCGACGATTCCCACTGACCGCGATGCTTTGCGTTGCGCCATTCACGTTGCTTGGAGGCCAGAAGCTCATCGGCGACTTCTCCGAAGGTCTTGATCTTCCTTTGCGCCCGCTCTTCCGTGCGCCGAGCGTCTAACGGGTTGACGTGTTGCCCGAGCAGCGTACGGGCGGATGCGGCTTTCTCGCGAGCAGCTGCGAGGCTTACTTGGCTCAGGCCGCCCAATCCCATTTCGGTCGGCTTGCCTCTCCACCTAAACAGAAAACACCATTTCCGCGATCCGGATTTTGACACGACCAAAAACAAATTTTGGCCATCGCCATGTCGTCCCGGCTTGAGCTTCGTCGACTTCACCTTAAGATCGGTCAGCCGCTTTTCCGCGCGCCTTGCCATGTCGTCCTCACCGATGCTGCTCAGCAATGACAGCCCCACTATTGGCCCTAGCTTTGCGCGCGGCTTTAGGCGATTGTCAATGGACCGGGGCGAACAATGGCGTTGATATCCTCCTTATATTGCAAGAGTTTAAGGGATTATGACGGACAGTCGCGACCGGCGGCGAACGATGCGCTTGCGGCCTCTCACTCCGACCATTTATTCCCAAAGAGCCATCGACTGTTCGGCGAGCCAAAGTGCTCCAGTCCGCGGGCCATCATCGCCGAGCGCGGCCATTATTTCCATGCGGTCTGCGCATTCCGAAAGATTGATGCAAATTGATCGGTCCGAGCTTGCCTCGGTCCCTCAGGACGGTTGTTTCGTGCGAAACACTTCGATCAATTCAATCGGGCCGCCGGGTTTTTGATCATCGAAAACGCCGACCACAAGGCGGCCCGTTCGCCACGCCAACGTGTCGAGATCGGTGCGATTTTTGAGCAAGACCGGGCCGTCCTCGAATGGATCGTGGCCGTGAACAAGATGCCTGTCCCGCCAGCCGACATCGAGCAGCCGGGAGGGGTAACGCATCCACAACAGCGTCTGCTCATTCTGTCTTTCGAGAGGCTGGGATGGATCAACGCCTGCATGAACGAAAAGCCGCAACGCGTCGGCGTGAAGCACTTGCAGACTCTGCAACCACTTCCTGTGGGCCTTGGGCACGATCTCGGAGTTGAAACCACGTTCCGGCGCTTGGCCGTATGACAACAACGTTGCACCGCCGCCGTTGTTTATCCACCAACGCACATCCGCCCGCCCGGCCAGGCATGCCAGCATCATCTCTTCGTGATTGCCGCGCAGGCAAATCCATTTCCAGTCCTGCGGCGCGCCAGCGGCGAGCCGCTCGACGATTTCTCGGCTCTGCGGGCCCCGATCGATATAGTCTCCGAGAAAGACGATAGTCCGGCCAGAAGTAGATTTCCCATGGCGTTCGATCGCGTCCAAGGCACGCTCGAGAAGATCGTATGACCCGTGCAGGTCGGCAATCGCGTATGTCAGATTCGCCATATCCCGCTCTTCTTGCTCTCAAAGTCTGGACAGCGCCAGCCGGGCGTCGCTGCTACGGTCCCAAAGTTCGATCGTTGGACACTCTTCAAACGCCCGCAACTCCCGAAACGTAAAGCGCGGGGCCTCGCGCAACAGTGGGTCAGAGGCCTTCGAATAGCGCCGTCGCGATCGTGGTTGGTCCGCCGCCCAAGATTTCCACAGCTCTTTGGATCGCGAGACCAAGAGCATCGTCAACCGCGGCGTGCAATTGGCCATCGGCCTCTTCGAGGGGAAACTTGCGCTTCAACCAGAAAACAACAGACGAAACCTCTGTCCGGCGAATCAGCGCGTATTGTTTGAAACAGCGGAATCCGCGACGGGCTTTTCAAAATCGACAACTTCAATTTCTTGACACGCCGCGAATCTTGGCGAGGTTCGATGACGCCTCGCATTCTGGACGGAAGCTTATTGCCCCTTGGCGTAGACATCTCGCGCGTCGTCGCGCGCGGCGCGCTCATCGCGTTGGGAATATTGGCTTTGAATGCCTGCGCGACAGGGCATCTGGAGCAACGCGACGATCAATCGCAAAACGCCTCCGACGTCATCCGATCCGCCGATCTGCAGCCGCGCTATCCGCAGCCGGCGCGTGGGCAGGACGCCGGCGGACCAAAGCCCAAGTCATTCTCATTCTTCGGATCGCCGGCGCCTGCAGTGAGCAATGAAACGACTGGATCGATCGGCGCCGCAGACGACCCCAAAGTCGCCTTCACCCCGATCAAGGACGGCTTCACGCTGAATTTTGAAAACAGCCCGGTCTCGAGCGTTGCCAAGGTTATCCTGTCCGATATCATGGGAGTGGGATACGTCATCGATCCGCGTGTACAGGGCTCAATAAGCCTTTCATCCGGCCGTCCGATCGCCAAGAAGGACATCCTGTTCGTCCTCGAAAACGCCCTTCGCGCCAACAACCTCGTCATGGTGCGCGACAA
>JAYUFK010000275.1:0-11021 GCA_043739325.1 Methylocapsa sp.
CTGAGCACGAGATCGGCGATCTGTTTGCGCGCCCGGGCGATGTCCTTGGCGGGCGCATTGGAAGCGGTGTTGAGTTCCGCCTCGACGAGCCGGCGCGCGCGCGACGCCATCGAGGCCAGGACGACATCGCGAAATTCCGAATCCGTGCCGCGCAGGGATAGAACGACAATGTCGGTGGATACTTTGTCGAACAGCAGGGCGCGGGCGCGCAGCGACAGACGCGGCAGGTCGTTGAAGGAAAACAGCAGCGCCTTGAGAGCAAGCGCGTCCTTGGGATTGGCTTGCGCGAGCTTCTGCATCACCGCGTCGGCGTCCGCTGGGTCGAGGCTGTTGATGATCTCGGCCATCCTCGCGCGACCGTCGGTTGGCGCTGCTCGCTTCGAAGCATTCAACAAATCGTCGCGCAACGCGCCCTCGACGATGAGCGAAGCGGTATCGGAGATCTCAGCCGGAGAAATCATCCGGCAGAACACTTCGTTGCGCATGTCCTGCGGCAGCAGCGCGATCAGTTTGCCAGCCAACGACGAAGGCAGCTTCGACAGTATATGCGTCGTCGTCAGCGGATGTTCATTCTTGAGATAGGCCGAGAAAACGGCCTCGGGTACGCCGCCCAACGCTTCCCAAACATTTACTTCGGCCGCGCCAAACGCATCCGCCAGAATCTGCGAGGCGACTTGCGGCGAGACCGCGTCGCTCAACATGTCCTTCGCAAGGTCTGGGTCGCCCAGGAGGTTTGCGCCCGCCGAGAAATCGCTCGAGAATTCCTCGACCAACGATTCCAGCCTCGCCATCGGCACAGAGCCGAGCCGCGCCGCTGAGCGTACGACCTCGCGCAATTCATCGGGGTCGAAATGCCTCAGCAGGCGCGTCGCCAGCGGCTTTCCCATCGCCAGCAAAATCGTCGCCGCCTTGCGTGCGCCGCCCGGCGGCTGGTCCTCGCGCGTCGCGGCGCCCGTGGCTTCTTCACTCATGATGCTGAACCGGTTCAGGCGGCGCGGTCGGCGGCGGAGGGCGACATGATTTCGATAAGCGAAACGCCAAAGCGCGAAGTCTCCGCGTCGACGACAACGACTTCCCCGCGCGCCACGACGCGGCCGTTGACGACAACGTTGACGGGATCGCCGACGCATTGATCGAGGGAGATTACGGCGCCGCGGCCAAGCTTCATCAGACTTGCCACAGGCATCGAAGTGGACCCGAGCACGACTTGCACGGTCACCGGGATCGACAGGATCGCCTCATATTTCGACGTCTCCGCTGGAGCGCCGAATTCAACCGGGGCTTGATTGACGTCATCCATGGCTCATTGGCTCTTTCTCTGTTTGAAGCGACGACGCGGCTCGCGCAATCATGCGTCACAGACTGAACAAGGCGTCGATCCCTGCGTCTTCGCTTTCGATCAGATCGTCGACTTCAATGGAATAGCGTCCCTCGCCTTGCCCGAGCCTGCCCCAGAACACGCCGCGACCGGAACATTCGAGGCGCACGCGGCCACTGCCGCCGCCACGCAACGCGACGACGCTGCCGACGCGAAATTCCGCGACATCGGCGAGCGTCATCTCAAGTTCCTCCATGATCGCTGTCACCGGAAGGCGCGCCTTGGCGATTCCAAACTCCATTTGCCGCGTCCAGCGCGGGTCCGCGGCTGGCGCGGCGTCGGGCGGCTCAATCGACAGTTCCTGCCGCAGCGACTGGAGCAGCGGCTGTGGCAGCAGCACAATGCAGGAGCAGGCGCCAGCGCTGGTTTTGACCTGCAAGCCTGCCGCGACGGCCGGCATGTCGCGACGTCCAAGAATATTCGCATCCGCGAGCGTCTGCAGGCCGGCGAACATGAATCCCGCTTGCGCGCTCGGCGCGAATCCCGCCTCGAGGGCGCGTCCGATCGATTGGGCGAATTCGCCGAGAAGCCGGTTCTCGATATTCGTGCGCGCGCGCTCCGGGGGCGGGCCCGGCGCCATCGCGGTCATCGGCTCCCCGCTGGCGAAAACCGACGCGATGACGAAATCGGCGGCGGCGGAATCGAGGATGATCAGCAGTTGCGCGTCGAGCTCTTCACATCGCAGCAACGCTGCAGGCTGGCCCTTGTTCTTCGCCACGATTGCGAAAACATTCGCGGGCTTGGTTTCGGTGATTGCGCCGCTTGCGCCTTCGCCAAGCAGCGGCGCCAAGGCGGCGGGAACATTAGCGGCGAATTGTTCGAGGATAAACGCCAGACCCGGCATGCGCTCGATCGACACGCCGGTATTGTCGAGCATCGACCCGGTTAATTTGCGTCCGGTCGGTGCAGTGTGATGGTCGGCCGCTTGCATCGATCAGGCCGCTTCCTTGACCGGGCTGTCGTTCGCATTGACGCCAGCCGAAGTCGTTTCGCTCTCGACCGTGTCGATCGTCGGGCGCTCCTTCGAGGGGATCGTCTTGCGGCCGAATTCCACCGCCACTTGCGGCATCGCGCCATTCATGAACGCCAGCAGAGTGAGTGTGACCAGCGTGAACAAGCGAAGCTGCTTCTGCCGCACCGCCTTAATTTTCTGCGCGATCGGGGCGATGATCGCGTAGGAAAAGAAAATGCCGGCGAAGGTGCCGACCAACGCCGCGCCGATCAATCCGCCCAGTTCCTCGGGCGAGCGATCGAGCGCGCTCATCGCGTGGATGATGCCCAACACCGCGGCGACGATGCCGAGCGCGGGCAGACCATCGGCGACCGATTGGTAGGCATGAACAGGCTTGAATCGGTCGTAGGCCAGCGTCTCCAGTTCCTCGTCCATCAGCGCCTCGATTTCATGCGTCTTGGCGTTGCCGATGATGATCAGCCGCCCGTAGTCGCAGATGAAGGTCAGGAGATCGGCGTTGGCGAGGAGCTTTGGGAATCCTCTGAAGATTTCCGATTCCTTCGGGTTGTCGAAATGGCCTTCGACTTCGCCGCGCGATTTGGCCCGCAGCTCGCGCATCAGCGCGTGCAAGACATTCAGCACATCGAGGTAGTCGCGCGAATGCGGAACCTTGTCGGTGACCGCTTCGAGGAACGCCCGGCCGCAGTCCTTGATCGTCGCGAACGTATTGGCGACGACGAAAATCCCGAGCGACGAGCCGCCGATGATAACGAACTCGAACGGCTGCACCAGCACTTCGAGATGGCCGCCCAAAGCCGCGTAGCCGCCGAGAATGCAGCCAATCGTGATCACGAGCCCGATAACGAAATTCAATCCATTCTCCTGTTGTGCGGCCGCCGCGACGGTGCGGGTCTAAACTTACGCGAACCTGTTTTGGGCGTGGTCAGCCTCACACAAGCCGCGCCGCCGATGCTGCGACGAATTACAAACGCGGCGCGCCTTTGGCGGAGGGCCTGGAGCATGCAGAACGGTCTGTACGTCGCGCTGTCGGCGCAGGTCGCGCTGGAGCGGCGGCTTGAGACGATCGCCAACAATGTCGCCAACATGAATACCGTCGGCTACCGCGCCGACGGCGTAAAATTCGAGGCGGAAATCGCGCGGGCGGGCGGGGGGCGCGTCGCCTATGTCTCGCCAGGCGACGACTACATTTCGCGCCGCTCCGGCGGTCTGACCAAGACCGACAATCCGCTTGATGTCGCCGTGCAAGGGGAAGGCTGGCTGGCCATCGATACGGCGAGCGGCGTCGCCTACACCCGCGACGGGCGCATGAAGATTTCCGAAGCGGGTGATTTGCAAACGCTCAACGGCAATGCCGTGCTTGACGCGGGCGGCGCGCCGATCGCGCTCGATCCTTCGGCCGGCGCGCCGGTAATCGCCGCCGATGGGATGATCAATCAGAACGGCCGCCGGGTCGGCGCGCTCGGGCTGTTCGCCATCGATAGCGATGCGAAGCTGACGCGCCCCGAGAATTCCTCGGTCATTCCCGACAAGCCGGCGGCTCCCATCCTCGATTCGACTGACAATGGCTTCGTCCAGGGCGCGGTCGAAGGCGCCAATGTCGATCCGATCCGCGAGATGGCGAAGCTGATCGCGGTGACGCGAACCTTTGATGGCGTCAGCGTGGAAGTGACGCAGACCGAGACTTCGTTTCAGGATGCGATCAAATCGCTCGGGGCTTAGCGACACGTGTGGATGTAGCGTTGGCGCCCTGCCCCCTTGTGGGGGAGGGCCAGGGTGGGGGGCCGCACTGCGTTCGCGAGAGTCGCGGGGGCGCGGGGCGTAAGCACGGTGCAGTTTGATATGGAAGCAGCGAACAGGTTCGAAGTCAGCGCGACTCCCCTCCCTAACGCTCCCCCACAAGGGGGGAGGGAATCAAGCGCCAGCGCGCTCAGCCGCCTTGAACAGAAGCTCGATTGGGCACGAGATAATTTGCCGCGAGCGCGCGTCAGCGGCGCGGTGACGGAAATCGCCACGACGCATTACCGCGTGTCGGGCCTGTCGCGGTTTGTCACGCTTGGCCAATGCGTCGAGGTGGAAGCCGCTGGTCATGTCGAGGTCGGCGAGGTCGTGCGGATCGACGGCGCCCATGTCACGCTGAAGCCGTTCGACGCGCATTGCAAGGCGTCGATCGGCGCGCGTGCGTTTCGCGCCGACGCTCTATCGCTTTCGCCAAGCGAACAATGGAAAGGCCGCGTCATCGACGCGCTTGGGCGCCCGATCGACGGCGCTGGCGAACTGAAGCGCGGCGGTCGGGCGATGCCGTTTGACGCCGAGCCGCCGGCAGCGATGCAGCGCTCGCGCGTCAAGACGCCGATCAGGACCGGCGTCAGGGTAATCGATCTTTTCACGCCGCTCTGCGCCGGCCAGCGTATTGGCGTCTTCGCGGGATCGGGCGTCGGCAAATCGACGTTGCTGGCGATGCTGGCTCGCGCGCCGGAGTTCGACACGGTGGTGATTGCGCTCGTCGGCGAGCGCGGCCGCGAAGTGCGCGAATTTATCGACGACACGCTGGGGCGCTACCGGCGTTCGGCGATAGCGGTCGTGTCGACCGGCGACGAAAGCCCGATGATGCGCCGCCTCGCGCCCAAGACCGCGATGACGGTCGCCGAATATTTTCGCGACCGCGGCGACAAGGTCTTGCTGATCGTCGATTCGGTGACGCGCTTCGCCCACGCCGCGCGCGACATCGCACTCGCCGCGGGAGAGCCGGCGGTGGCGCGCGGCTATGCGCCCAGCGTCTTCAGCGATCTGCCGCGCCTGCTGGAGCGAGCGGGGCCGGGCGTCGACGGCGCCGGATCGATCACCGGGTTTTTCTCGGTGCTTGTCGATGGCGACGATCACAACGATCCTGTCGCCGACGCCATTCGCGGCACGCTCGACGGCCATATTGTGCTTGACCGGGCGATCGCCGATCAAGGCCGCTATCCCGCGGTGAACATCCTGTCGTCCGTGTCGCGCCTGGCGCATTTCTGCTGGACGCCCGAACAGGGCAAACTGGTTTCGAAATTGCGCACGCTGGTCGCCCGCTTCGAGGAGACGCGCGATCTGCGCCTGATGGGCGGCTATGCCGCAGGCGGCGACGCGGTTCTCGATCAGGCGGTCAAATCGGCGCCGCGCATTTACGAAGCGATGATGCAGTCGCTTTCATCCGAACCGTGTCAGGATCCGTTTATCGAGCTCGCCGCCGCCCTGCGCCTCGACGCTACAGCGGAACAGGCGGCGGAAGGCCTTGCGCCATGACCGGCGCCCGCGGGGCGTCCGCAACAACGGCGAGGCGCAAAGCCAGAACCCGCGCGGCCCTGAGTCTTGCTGCGGTCGTTGCGCTCGCGTCATCCCACACGATCGGCGACGTCTTACTTGTGGGCGCTGGCGTCGCGACGGCGGGCGCCTCCGCCGTCTTCGCCGGGCTGATGGTGACGCGGGCAGACGGGCGGGCGCATTTCAACGGCATCGAATATCTCGCAATCTTTTCGCAGCCCAATGGCGCCCCTGCGCCGCCAGCAGTCGCGCAAGCGGCTCCCGCGGAACCCGAGCGCCGGGCGGCAGTTGCGGAAATCGACATGACGCCGACCGGTTCGATCGGCAAAGCCGAGCGCGTCGCGCCGATGCCGGACGACGGGTTTCACATCATCGGCGGCCGGCAGGATTTTGTCTGGATGCGCAGAGGCCAGATCATCCGCGCCGTGCGGCCCGGCGACGTCATCGCAGGCCTCGGGTATGTCGGTTCGATCGAGCAGCGGCGGGGAGGCTGGGCGCTGCTCGATGCTTCCGGCGCCTTGTTGCTGGCCAATGACGCCGCCGCAAAATCCGGCGAACGGGCGAACCGCTCGTCGAAAGGCCTGATCTTTAACTAGGCGCGCGCGGCGCATCCGGCGGCGGCGATGAATTCTTCCGGGCTTGTTCCGTCGTCGACCCGCGCCGCCAGGCTGGTCGCGAGACTGGCGACGGAGCGGCTGAACAGGAATTCGCGCAGTAACGCCGCCTCGATCTCGTCGTCTGGGTCGCCTTGCATGTCGCGGCAGGGCTGCGGCATGATCGGCGTCGGCGGCTTGGCGCGTCGCTCCGGTTCGGCTGGCGCGAAGGTTGCTTCCCGGCCTCCGCCCGAAAGGGGGCGATTTGTCGATTGCGGTCGTTGGTTCGCGAGAGGCAAGGGCGGTCCTATCCTGCTAAAGATCAAGCTGAACTCTGGAAACGCCGGCGAACATCGCGCGCTGTTTGTCACGAAGTCCTGTTAACTTCGGCCAGCAAGCGCTGCGAACAAATCAGTGTATTGTTGATAGCATAGATCTGATATAGTTCAATATAGAATTGGATAAATCTATAAAATAGCATTACGCTTGGGCATTTGGAAATATAAGATAATAGAAACCTAAGTATATATTAAGGAATAATGCGAGATCGTTACAATTGACAGGCTTTGAGAGCGGATGACGTAGCGGACGGAACAAACGATCGAGGGGGTGCAGGTTGGCAAAAATCAGACCGGAAGCCGGGCCGAAACATCCGCAAGTCGTCGTCCTCGTCGGCGCCACGGGCGATCTCTCGTGTCGCAAATTGCTGCCGGGGCTGTTTCACCTCACCAGCGCCGGGTTCATTCCAGCCTGGCGCATAATCGGCGTGTCGCTCGATGCGATCGATGTCGAGGGTTTTCGCGCCATCGCCAAGCAGGCGATCGAACAGCACTCGCCGCGCAAGGTCGATCCGGCCGCCTGGGCGGCGTTTTCGGAGACGCTCGATTATGTCCCGCAATCGGCTGGTCCGGAGGTTCTGAAAGCGGCGGTGGACCGGGCCGAAAAGGCGTTGGGAAGCGACAGTCGCCGTTTGCACTATCTCAGCGTGCCGCCCGCCGCCGCTCTATCGGCGGTAAAACTGCTGGCGCAAGCCGATCTCGTCGAGCGCTCGCGCATCGTCATGGAAAAACCGTTCGGCGTCGATCTCGCCAGCGCGGTTGCGTTAAACGCCAAACTGCATGAAGTTTTTCCCGAAGAGCAGATTTTCCGCATCGATCATTTCCTCGGCAAGGAGCCGGCGCAGAACATTCTGGCGTTCCGCTTCGCCAACGGCTTGTTCGAGCCGATCTGGAACCGTAATTTCATCGATCACGTGCAGATCGACGTGCCGGAAACCCTGGGGCTCGGCAAACGCACGGCGTTCTATGAGACGACAGGCGCGTTCCGCGACATGGTCGTCACGCACTTGTTTCAAATCCTCGGCTTCATGGCGATGGAGCCGCCGACGGCGCTGTTGCCCGATCCGATCAGCGAGGAAAAGAACAAGGTGTTTCGCTCCTTGCTGCCGCTCGATCCGCATTTTGTCGTGCGCGGTCAATATGCGGGCTATCGCTCCGAACCGGGCGTCGATCCGGAGTCCGACACGGAGACGTTCATCGCGCTGAAATGCTCGATCGACAACTGGCGCTGGGCCGGCGTGCCGTTTTTTCTGCGCACGGGAAAGCGTCTGGCCGAGGGCCAGCGCATCATTTCCATCGCGTTCCGCGAGCCGCCAAAAAGCATGTTCCCCGTCGGCTCCGGGGTCGGCGCGCAGGGGCCGGATCATCTGACGTTCGATCTAGCCGACGCGTCGAAAGTCTCGCTGTCGTTCTATGGCAAGCGGCCCGGCCCCGGCATGCGGCTCGACAAGCAGAGCCTGCAATTCAACATGCACGACACCGGCCTGCTCGGCGAAGTGCTGGAGGCCTACGAGCGCCTGATCCTCGATGCGATGCGCGGCGACCACACTTTGTTCACGACGGCGGAAGGCATCGAGCGGCTGTGGGAAGTCTCAAAGCCGCTGCTCGCCGCGCCCCCGCCAGTGCGGCTCTATCCGCCCGATTCGTGGGGCCCGAAATCGATCCACCAACTGATCGCGCCGAACGCCTGGCGCCTGCCGTTCGAGCGAGCGTGGAGGGATCCGAATCCGACCGGGGGGTGAGAAACGTAGTCCGCCGCCGTCACGCCTCGCCGCCTCAATCCGGCTTCCGGTCTTTCTTCCGGTCAAGTTCCCGCATACGCTTTTGAACGAAGTCGTGCGGCGACATCGCATTTCCCTTGTCGGGTTCCACGGCGTCGGCGTCATCGGTCTTGGGGCCGGGATGAACGATCCGGTCGATCTGCTCGGACAATCGCGCCGCTCGTTCCGGCCCGCCATCGCCAGGTTTTTTCGCCATTGTGTTTCCTTTCGATCGACAGCCCGCGCCCCACTGTACTTGTGGGCGTTTTGTCTCGGCGCAAGCCGGCGATCGAGGGAAATCAATTGCGTTGCCAATCACGGCCCAAGTCAATCGCCCGGCCGGACCGACGGCGCCGCGCGGCGCCTGCCGCCGCCCTGCGGGCCAGGCCCTTTTGGTCCGGCTTTGGTGAGATCATCGATCTGCTGGCGCCAGATCGCGGCGTATGAAGTCGTCGATCTGGCGATGGCGCTGACCGTCAGCCCGGCCGCGCCGGCGTTCTGGCGTCCCCGCGCGATGGCCTTGGCCGTTTGGTCCGATGTCATCCGGTCGATGGCCGCGCGCAAGCTGCCGCTGGCCTTCTGGTCGATTGCGCCAAGGTCGCGGAATGTCGGCGCGTCGCCGTCGAACCAGATTTCCTGCCACCAATGGCCGGACACAGGCTCCTCCCACGACAAATAGCCGCCGCGAAGCACGCTCCTTGGTTCGGTTACGGCCCCGGTGAAGGAATATCTCACCCCTGGCGCCTTGAGTGGATCGAAGAAATTCGGCGTATAGAAGTCGGACACGAGAACGCCATTGGCGCTGTAGGCAAAATTGGTGGACTCGGAAGGATCGCAAACTTCGACAAGGAAGCTGACGCGGCCCTGATCGGATTTGGGCGAGTCGCCGGCGACGAGGCGATTGCCAAAAGGATCGACCAGCATTTCCAGCGCCTCATGGCTCGCCGTCAATGACCATTCGTCGATCGATGACGACGCGGACACCAAGGCGAACGGTTGCCCGTTCTTGTCCATGTGAACCCCTGCGGCGCCGGGCATCTGGATATCGTCCATCACAATGATCGGCCAGTAACCAATCGGCACATCCTCCAGTTTTTCGAAGGAGTCGACTGTCGCGGAAATATCCCAGATCGGGGCCACATCCCGCGACGCCTGCTTTTGCAGCGCCGCCGAAACCTTCTGGACATCGCCGTTCGGAATCTTCGTGGATTGAGAGACCAGAGCAAGCTGACGTATGAGCGCGGACATGAAACGCCTCCTAGGGTTTTAGGAAATTATTGAGCGCCAACAGAATCAAAACGCGAATGTTATCGTTGACTGTCTGTATTCGGACCTGACGCGCGACCGTGGAGCGAATGGAGCCCTCTCTGTGGCCAATCCGCGCCAACGAAACTGAGTTATCGTTGTGTTTCATGGCCCGGAGGAATGAGGCAGTGACGCAAACCAGCGCGTCACCGACTTCCGCGGCATCCGCATCCCGCGCGCGCGTCGCCAGCAGCGGGCCCCGGCGCCTGAGCAGCAGCGCTCATTTCCCGGGCGGGCATCTCGCCTGTTCGCGGCGATCCGCCGGCACCCTGGGGGTCGCGCAAATGCGCGGCGAGCTTTTCCCGCTCGTGCGGCGTCTCGATCGTGGCGCCCCCACGGGGCTGCTTGGGCTCAGCATTCATTTCCCGCATTGGCATCTCGCTAGCCCCTGCCGCCGCCGCGGCGCTGGTTGGAGGCGAACTGGTCCCTCCGGGTCGGGATTGCGCGTTCATCTCGCGAGTCGCCAAGTCCCCTGCACTCGCAGAACCATTGGCAGCCTCACGATCTTGGCGGTCACGCATATAGGCGGCGAGCTTCTCCCGTTCGTGCGCTGTATCGACCTGGGCGCGGCCAAGCGGCTGCGCAGCCGCCGCATTCATTTCCCGCATGGGCATCTCGCCCGCGCTCGGCGCGACAGCGGCAGCGCTCATCAATGGCGATCCGGTTCCGCCGGGTTGATATTGCGCATTCATCTCGCGTGTCGGCATTTCGCCTGCGCCCACGGAAGCGCCCGTTTCAGGAGGAACCATCATGGCCTGCTGCTCCTTTCCCCGTTTTCGTGGAAACCCTGTGCGTCATCCGTAGCGCTTGTGGTAAATTGCGCTGTCGCCGCCAGTTACGAACAGATCGAGCCGGTTTGCGGCCCAGGAAACGGCGCTGACCGGCGAAAAGACCGAGCCGCCGAGCGACTCCCAGCCGCCCCAATTGGCCCCGTCCCACCAACGATGCCAGACCGCGTTATCGCCGCCGGTAGCGAACAGGTCGATGCGGTTCGGCCCCCACGATACAGCGCTTACTTCCGTGAACAATGAGCCGCCGAGCGACTCCCAGCCGCCCCAGTGGGCGCCGTCCCACCACTTGTGCCAGACGGCGTTGTCGGTCCCGATGGCAAAAAGGTCGAGCCGGTTTGACCCCCACGAGACGGCGGTTACAGGCGAGACGACCGCGCCGCCGAGCGACTCCCAGCCGCCCCAGTGCGCGCCGTCCCACCACCTGTGCCAGACAGCCGAATCCAGCCCGACGCCAAAGACATCCAGTCGGTTCGGTCCCCAGGCGACCGCATGCGGCGGCGACGTTAGAATTCCGCCGAGCGATTCCCAGCCGCCCCAATGCGAGCCATCCCACCACCTGTGCCACAAGGCGTGGTCCTGGCCGAGC
>JAYUFK010000276.1:0-10987 GCA_043739325.1 Methylocapsa sp.
TCCAGCTCGGCGGTGGGCAAATCCGATACCGCTGCATAAGCGTGCGCATTGTCGGACCAGCGCAGCACATTGAAGCCGTCGCGCTTCTCCCGCCTCTCTCCGCCCTTCGGATTTGGCCATTGCGTCACGTCGATGAAGTGTTCGCGGATTTGATAGACGAGCGTTGCGACAGGCGTCGCATCGACGACATCGACGCGCCCGCCAACCAGCGCAAAACCGTCCTTCGACAAATCGACCACGGTCGTGCCGCCGCCGATCTTGCCAGCGAGCCAGGGTTTGACGTTGTGGCGATCGTTTGTCGCGACATCGACCGGCTGGCCGGAAAGGCGCGAGCGGATGTAGCTGGCGACAATTGCGCCGCTGTCATCGCTCGTCGGCCGCGATCCCAGCAAACGATCCGCCCCGGCGCCGAAGACCAGCCCAAGCGCCAGCGTCGCGGCGAGCGCGGAGGGCCAGTAGTTTCGTTGCGGCGCCGGAGCGCTTGCTGGCTCTATCGCCATCGCCGCGATGCGCGCGCGCAACGCGGCGGGCGCCGTCTCGCGTGGCGCATGCTGGCGGATCGCGGCGCGCAACGCTTCGAGGCGGGCGTATCGGGCGGCGAACTGCGGATCGGCGGCGCGTTGTTGCTCGATCCTCAGCATCCCGGCCGCGTCGAGTTCGCCATCGAGCGCGGCGTTGAGCAGGAGATCCAGGTCGCCTGTCTGTTCAGGCGTCATTTATTACCTTCCAGCTTTTCGATCAGGATGCCGCGCGCGCGCGCCAGGCGAGACATGATCGTTCCAATCGGCGCGCCCGCCGCGAGGGCGATTTCGCGATAGGACAGGCCGTTGATTTCGCGCATGACCAGAACCTCTTTGAAGGGGAGCGGCAGCGCCGCGATCGCCTGATGCAGCGCCGCTTCGTCTGCGGCGGCGATGAGCGCCGCCTCTGCGCTGGGGGCGGCCTCGCCATGGCGCGCCGCCGTCTCGAATAATTCCGCGTCATCGGTGACCAGCACCGCCTTGGGCCGGTTCTTCGCCAGCCAGGTGAAGGCGCAATTGCGGACGATGGCGAGCAGCCACGCGCGGGGCTGCTCGACGTTGCCCGCCTCCAGCGCCGCCAGAGCGCGCAGGCACGCCTCTTGCACGACATCCTCGGCGTCGGCGCGCTGGCCGGTGAGCCAGCGCGCCAGGCCATAGGCGTCGTCAAGATGCGGCAATACGATCTCGCCAAAACGCTTACGCGCGCGATCGCTTGCCGGCTGCTTGCCAACGCTGTCACGGCGCAACGACGATCGTGCCTTTCATCTGCGGATGCAGGCCGCAGAAATAGGCGATTGTGCCCGGCTTGTCGAAACTCATGCTGAACCTGTCGTTGGTGTCGAGCGCCTTGGAGCGAAAGTTCCCGGCGCTGTCGGCGACGAGATGGGGAATGTCGTCGTGGTTCTCGAAGATCACGGTGTCGCCGGGCTTGATCGTCACGCTCTGCGGCGTGAAGGAGAAATTGTCGATGCCGACTTTTACTTCCGCCGCGTGCGCCGGCAGGGCGAAAAGCCAAAGCAGCGGCGCCGCCGACGCAACGCGCCGGCCTGTCATCATCAATCGCATGGTTGCTTCCTTATGAGGCGAGGGCGGTGTCGGTGATCGCGAGGTTCTGCACGCCCGGTTGATAGACGACCGACCTGATCCCCAGCAGTCCCCGCAATTCGCCGGCCGGCACGAGTTTTGGCCCGGGCGCCGGCGCGGTTCCCGGCGCGGGTTGCGGGAAAGCTGTTGAGCGGGCGGTGTAGAACGTCACCGCGCCCTCGACCTTCTGCATGAGCTGGTGGATATGGCCGTTGAGCACGGTCACCGAGCCAAAGCGCCCCAGCAGGGCCAGCGCCTGCGCCGAATCGTCGGTCCCCCAGCCCCATTCCGCCGAGATCGTCCACAGCGGGATATGCGCGAATACGACGATCGGCGTCGAGGCGGTCTTCGCCTTGAGATCGTCGGCAAGCCAGGCGAGCTGCTCGGCGCCCAGATTGCCCATGCCGCCGGCTTTCAGATTGACGACATTGACGAGGCCGACGAAATGCACGCCGGCCTGATCGAACGAGTACCAGCCGGCGCCCTTGGCGTTCTTGCCATAGCGATCGAGATACGCCTTGCCCTGGGTCTCATCGATCACATCGTGCTCGCCAGGCACGTAGTGCACATCTAGCTTGGCGGAGCCGATGACCTTGTCGGCGTCGTCAAACTCCTGCGGCTTGCTGAGATGGGTGATGTCGCCGGTGTGGATCATGAAGGCCGGCCCGGCGGGCATCGCGCGGATTTTGTCGATCACCTCTTGCAGCGTGCCAAGCGCGTTGGGATTGGCCGGCTTGTCGAAACCGACATGGCTGTCGGAGATCTGCAGGAAGCTGAAGCCCGCTTCTGCTGCTTGCGCCGAACCGAGCAGGGCTGATTTGGGAATGCCGCCGCTCAGCGTCCACAGGACGCCGCTGCCGGCCCAGATCATACATTCAAGCGCGTGGCGGCGGTCTATTGGGTGATTGGCATCGTCGGACATGATCGTCTCCTTGCCGGCCGCATGCCGGACAAGGAGAAGACTCGAAGCGCGGGCGGTTTATTCCCGCCGTCCAAACTCTTTTTCACTCCGCGCCGAATCAGACGCGCGCGGCCAATTCGACGCCGCGCTCGGCGCCGTTTTTCTCGCGCCCTTCCAGCGATTCGAATTTTTGCAGTTCGGCCTGCGCTTCTTCCTGCGCCGCCTTGGCCTCTTCAATCTGGCCAGCGAGTTCGGCGATCGAGCTCTTGAGGTTATCGCGTCGCGTCATCGCCGCGCGCGCGTATGTGGGATAGGCGAAATGGCTCGGATCGCTAATTCCGGCGCGCTTTTCCTCGTTGGCGATCTCCCGGTCGAGATCGACAATCATCCGGGAGAATTCCGCCACCATCATTTCGATCTGACGAACGCGGCGGCGCTTCTCCTCAACCTGGAACCGTTTCAACCGGATCAGCGTGTCTCGCGACTTCATCGTGACTCACTCCACAACAAACGAACTCATTTTGAGCTTTTCGGCCCATTGTTTATTCACCACGAGACGGATTCACGATGGCGCATGAAAGTTGATCGTTTGTTACGGCGAGACGGTATTCCCGGTCCTTTCACCAAATTCTTCATGTCGCCCTGCAGCCAAGCCGGGCAAATCGCGCTTGCCTGAAAGGAAATCGCCGCGGAATGAATGAATCCGCTTGGCCGGGCCCGCGCCGTTAGCACTTCGTTTACCTCCATCGTTAACACTAGGTTCCACGCGGCGACTTGCGCGTGCGCGCCGAAATCTTTTTACGCTCTCGAAGTGGCGGGAGAGGCAGTGCGAGAGATGAGTCGTCTGAATCGCTTACAGAAAAATTCTAATGTAATAAATTAACAAATGGCAATAAGATTCACCAAGTAAATTCAAAGCAATACGTCGAATTTTGCGAATTGTCAGGGATTGGGCTTGCCGGGATGAATCATCATTTGTTAACCATTCGAAGTCACTCTGATTCTCGTAACGACCGGGCACGCTTACCGGTCGCGCGCCGGCTTCTTTGCGGCGCGAAGGCGGCGGATGGCGCCGCGGTCGCGTACCGATGGGCAAGGCTGGGGACCTAACATGCGGGTTTTATTGATCGAGGACGACAGCGCCACGGCGCAGAGCATCGAACTGATGCTCAAGTCGGAAAATTTCAATGTTTACGTCACCGACCTCGGCGAGGAAGGCATCGACCTCGGCAAGCTTTACGATTACGACATCATCTTGCTGGATCTGAATCTGCCTGACATGTCGGGTTACGAAGTTCTGCGCTCGCTGCGCGTTACCAAGATCAAGACGCCAATCCTGATTCTCTCCGGCATGGCCGGCATTGAAGACAAGGTGAAGGGTCTGGGCCACGGCGCCGACGATTACCTCACCAAGCCTTTCCATAAAGACGAACTCGTCGCGCGCATTCACGCCATCGTGCGCCGCTCGAAGGGGCACGCCCAGTCGGTCATCATCACCGGCGATCTGCTCGTCAATCTCGATCAGAAGACGGTTGAAGTCGACGGCGCCCGAGTGCACCTCACCGGCAAGGAATACCAGATGCTGGAGCTGCTCTCGCTCCGCAAGGGCACCACGCTGACCAAGGAAATGTTCCTCAACCACCTCTATGGCGGCATGGACGAGCCGGAGCTCAAGATCATCGACGTGTTCATCTGCAAGCTGCGCAAGAAGCTCGCGACGGCGTCGAACGGCCGAAACTACATCGAAACCGTCTGGGGCCGCGGCTACGTGCTGCGCGAACCGTCGCCGGCGGATGAGCGGATCACGGCGTAGCCGATTTCGAATTGCAAACTCGACGAATTAAGGGGGCGTGAGCCCCCTTTTGTTTCGCGCCGGGCAGCGATCGCGCTCCTCAGTACGTCGCGCGCCCGCCCGAGACGTCGAACACCGCGCCGGTGCTGAACGAGCATTCCTCGCTCGCCAGCCATGTGATGATCGAAGCGATTTCATCGACTGTGCCAAACCGGCCCATTGGGATCTTCGACAGCATGTAATCAATATGCGCCTGCGAGACTTGCGCGAGAATGGGCGTGTCGACGGTGGCGGGCGCGATCGCGTTGACGGTGACGCCGGTCTTCGCCAGTTCCTTGCCGAGCGACTTGGTCAGGCCGATGACGCCAGCCTTCGCGGCTGAGTAGGCGGAGGCCGTCGGATTGCCTTCCTTGCCGGCGATCGAGGAGACGTTGACGATGCGTCCGTAGGACTTCGCGGCCATGCGGCGGGCGATGGCGCGGTTGCAATAGAACAACCCGCTGAGATTGATGTCGATGACCCGGCGCCATTCGTCCGTGGGATACTCGATCACCGTTTTGTTGAGTCCGGCGATGCCCGCCGAGCAGACGAGAACGTCGATCTTCCCGAGCGCCGTCTCCGCCGCGCCGGCCGCTGCTTCGACCGCGTCAGGGTCGGCGACATTGACCGCCACGCCGCTCGATGCCGTGCCCAATTCCTTGCAGGCCGACGCGATGTGTTCGCCATCCATATCCCACAACACAACCTTCCCGCCCTCGGCGACAAAGCGGCGCGCGCTGTGAAGACCAATGCCGGAAGCGCCGCCGGTGATGATCGCCGAGCGACCGGCGAATCGATTGGGGAAGGTCATGGGCGAAATCCTCCTCGGGACGATTGATCACGGCGCGCGCCGTTGGCTCCCGGTTACGCACACTTAACCGGAGGAAAGAAAGGGCGGCAAGTCGATTATCGGAACCGGAACTCCGGCTGGAGCTACCTCGGCAGCACAGTTGCGCCCATGAGCGCCTTATCGATCGAAGCCGCGCACTGGCGACCTTCGCGGATTGCCCAGACGACGAGCGATTGGCCGCGCCGCATGTCGCCGCAGGCATAGACCTTCGATTGCGAAGAGGCATAGTCGCGGTCGGTCGCCTTGACGTTGCCGCGCGCGTCGAGCGTCAGCCCGAGATCGTTCAACATGCCCTCGCGCACCGGGGCGATAAATCCCATCGCCAGCAGCACGAGATCGGCCTTGAGCTGAAACTCCGTCCCGGGAACGAGCTTCATCTTGTCGTCGACGCGCGAGCAATTGAGCGCCGTCACGACGCCATTCTCGCCCTCGAACGAAGTCGTCACAACAGCGAAATCCCGCTCCGCGCCTTCCTCGTGGCTGGAAGAGGTGCGCAGCTTCAATGGCCAGTTCGGCCAAGTCGCCATCTTGTCTTCGATCTTGGGCGGCATCGGCATGATTTCGAGCTGCATCACTCTGAGCGCGCCTTGCCGAATCGAAGTGCCAATACAGTCGGAGCCGGTATCGCCGCCGCCAATGACGACGACATTCTTGGCGTGCGCGCTGATCGGCTCGTTTGAACCGATCGGCTCGGCCCCGTTGCGGCGGTTTTGCTGCGGCAGGAAATCCATGGCGAAGTGGACGCCAGCCAGATCGCGGCCGGGGATCGGCAGATCGCGCGGCAGTTCGGCGCCGCCCGCCAGCGCGACGGCGTCGTAGCTATCTACCAGCGACTGCGCGGAAACGTCGCGTCCGACCTGCACGCCGCATTTGAAGACGACGCCTTCGGCCTTCATCTGTCCGACGCGTCGGTCGATATGGCGCTTCTCCATCTTGAAATCCGGAATGCCATAGCGCAGCAAGCCGCCGGCCTTGGCGTTCTTCTCATAGAGATGCACTTCGTGGCCCGCGCGGGCGAGCTGCTGCGCGCAAGCAAGGCCCGCGGGGCCGGAGCCGGCGATGGCAATCTTCTTGCCGGTCTTGCGTTCCGGCGGCTCGGGCTTGACCCAGCCTTCGCTCCAGGCGCGATCGATAATGGCGCATTCTATCGTCTTGATCGTCACCGGGCTGTCCTGCAGGTTCAATGTGCAGGAGGCTTCGCACGGCGCCGGGCAGATGCGGCCGGTGAACTCGGGAAAGTTGTTGGTGGTGTGCAGATTGCGCGCCGCCTCTTCCCAGTCGCCGCGATAGACGAGGTCGTTCCAGTCGGGGATCTGATTGTTGACCGGGCAGCCGTTGTGGCAATAAGGGATGCCGCAGTTCATGCAACGCGCCGCCTGATTGCGCGTCGTCTCCTCCGACAACGGAAGCACGAATTCGCGATAGTGCCGGATGCGATCCGACGCCTGCGCATAGCGCCGGTCGGCGCGGTCAATCTCAAGAAAACCCGTAACGCTGCCCATGCTCTTTCCTTCCCCCTCCCCCCTTGTGGGGGAGGGCCGGGGAGGGGGGGGGTCGCGCGACGCGATCCAACCTCCGCACATAAAACAATTTCTCAACTAGCGGCGCTACCCCCCGCCCTAACCCTCCCCCACAAGGGGGGAGGGAATAACACTCATTCCGCCGCCACCGTCGCATTCTCCCTCGCCGCAAGTTCCGCCAGCGCGCGCCGGTATTCCACCGGCATCACCTTGCGGAACTTGGGCAGGTAGGCTTCCCAGTTTTCCAATATATCGCGCGCGCGCGCCGAGCTGGTGTAGCGCGCGTGATTGGCGATCAACTGGCGCAGCCGCTCGCTGTCATGGCGGTTCATATCGCCCATGATGTCGACGCGGCCGTGACCTTCGAGATCGCCGCCATGATGATGCAGGCGCTGCATCAATTCTTCCTCGGCCTCGACGGGCTCAAGTTCGACCATCGAGAGATTGCAGCGCTTGGCGAAATCGCCCGCTTCATCGAGGACGTAGGCGATGCCGCCGGACATGCCCGCCGCGAAATTACGGCCGGTCTCGCCGATGACGACGACGATGCCCCCCGTCATATATTCGCAACCATGATCGCCGGTTCCCTCGACGACCGCGATCGCGCCGGAATTGCGCACGCCGAAGCGCTCGCCCGCGACGCCGCGAAAATAGCACTCGCCGGCGATGGCGCCATACATCGCGGTGTTGCCGATGATGATCGCTTTTTCTGGAACCAGCTTGATCGCTTCCTTGGGGGGATAGACGATGATGCGCCCGCCCGATAGGCCCTTGCCGACGTAATCGTTGGCTTCGCCTTCGAGCTCGAGCGTGACGCCCTTGGCGAGGAACGCGCCAAAGCTCTGGCCCGCCGAACCCTTCAACTTGATATGGATTGCTTCGTCGCGCAGGCCGGCGTGGCCGTAGCGCCGGGCGATCTCGCCCGACAGCATCGCGCCGGCGGAACGGTCCGAGTTGCGGATCGTCATGTCGAACCGGACATGCTGGCCATGTTCTATCGCCTCTTGCGTCCCGGCGATGAATTGCCGGTCGAGCACATTCTCGAGGCCGTGGTCCTGCGCGATGCTGCGATAGATCGTATCGCCGCGCGTCGGCTCGGGCTTGTGGAAAAGGCCGGAGAAATCGAGGCCGCGCGCCTTCCAGTGATCAATCAGCTTCGCTCGGTCGAGCATCTGGCGTTGGCCGACCATTTCGTTGAACGTGCGATAGCCGAGCGAGGCCATCAATTCGCGCACTTCCTCGGCGACGAAGAAGAAGAAGTTGATGACGTGTTCGGGCAGGCCGACGAAGCGCTTGCGCAAAACAGGATCCTGTGTCGCGACACCGACGGGGCATGTGTTGAGATGGCACTTGCGCATCATGATGCAGCCCGCCGCGATCAACGGCGCCGTGGCGAAGCCGAATTCATCCGCGCCAAGCAGCGCGCCGATAATCACGTCGCGCCCGGTGCGCAGGCCGCCGTCGACCTGTACGGTGATGCGCGAGCGCAGGCCGTTCAGCACCAGCGTCTGATGCGTCTCGGCGAGGCCGATTTCCCATGGCGAGCCGGCGTGCTTGATCGACGTCAACGGCGAAGCGCCGGTGCCGCCTTCAAAGCCGGAAATCGTCACGTGATCCGACTTGCACTTGGCGACGCCCGCCGCGACCGTGCCGACGCCGACTTCGGAGACGAGCTTGACTGAAACTTGCGCCTGCGGATTGACGTTCTTGAGATCGAAGACGAGCTGCTTGAGATCCTCGATCGAATAGATGTCATGATGCGGAGGCGGTGAAATCAGGCCGACGCCCTGCGTCGAGTGGCGCACCTTGGCGATGATCGCGTCGACCTTGTGGCCGGGCAATTGTCCGCCCTCGCCAGGCTTCGCGCCCTGCGCCATCTTGATCTGCATCATGTCGGAATTGACGAGATATTCCGCCGTCACGCCGAAGCGTCCCGAGGCGACCTGCTTGATCGCCGAGCGCATTGAATCGCCGTTCGGCAACGGCTTGTAGCGGTCCGACTCTTCGCCGCCTTCGCCAGTGTTAGACTTGCCGCCGATGCGGTTCATCGCAATTGCTAGCGTGGTGTGCGCCTCGCGCGAGATCGAACCATACGACATCGCGCCGGTGGCGAAGCGCTTGACGAGGGAGGCCGCCGACTCGACTTCCTCCAGCGGCACAGTCGCGCGGCCATCCTCCTCCGCCGTCTTGACGCGGAAGAGGCCGCGTATCGTCAACAGATGCTCTTCCTGTTCGTTGAGCAGCTTGGCGTAGGCGGCGTACTTCTCCTTGGCGTTGCCGCGCACCGCGTGCTGCAGCAGCGACACCGATTGCGGCGTCCAGGAATGCGCTTCGCCGCGCAGGCGGAATGCGTAGTCGCCGCCGACTTCCAGCGCGTTGCGCAGCACCGGCGAGGCGCCGAACGCGTCGGCATGACGCAGCGCGGTCTCCTCGGCGATTTCGGTCAGGCCAGCGCCTTCGATCATCGAAGCGGTGCCAAAGAAAAAGCGGTCGATGAACGACTTCGTCAGGCCGATCGCATCGAAAATCTGCGCGCCGCAATACGATTGATAGGTCGAAATGCCCATCTTCGACATGACCTTCAACAGGCCCTTGTCGATCGACTTGATGAAGCGCTTGACGACTTCGTAGGCGCTGACTTCCTCTGGCAAATCCTTCGCCATCGCGGTCAGCGTTTCGAACGCTAGATATGGATTGATCGCTTCCGCGCCATAACCGGCGAGGCAGGCGAAATGGTGAATTTCGCGCGCTTCGCCCGTCTCGACCACAAGACCGACAGAAGTGCGCAGACCTTTGCGGATCAGGTGGTGATGCACAGCCGCGACGGCCAACAGCGCGGGGATCGGAATTCGGTCGGGGCCGACCATCCGGTCGGACAGGATGATGATGTTGTAGCCGCCATGCACGGCGCTTTCCGAGCGCTCGCACAGACGCAGCAGCGCCACTTCCATTCCCTCGGCGCCGTTATCGACATCGTAGGTGATGTCAAGCGTCTTGGTGTCGAACGAATCCTCGAAATGGCCGATGCAGCGAATCTTTTCCAGATCCTCGTTGGTGAGGATCGGCTGACGCACTTCAAGCCGCTTCTTCTTGGCGTTGCCGGCCAGATCGAACAGGTTCGGGCGCGGGCCGATGAACGAGACGAGGCTCATCACCAGCTCTTCGCGGATCGGATCGATCGGCGGGTTCGTCACCTGCGCGAAGTTCTGCTTGAAATAGGTGTAAAGCAGCTTCGAGCGATCCGACAAAGCCGAGATCGGCGTGTCGGTGCCCATCGAGCCCACAGCCTCCTGACCGGTCGATGCCATCGGCGCGAGCAACACCGCGAGGTCTTCTTGCGTGTAGCCGAACGCCTGCTGGCGATCGAGCAGGGAGACGTCGGTGCGCGAGGCGCGCGGCTCGACCGGGTTGAGGTCTTCCAGTACGATCTGGGTGTTTTCGAGCCAGCCGCGATAGGGATTGGCGCGCGACAGGTTCTGCTTAATTTCCGCGTCGCTGACGATGCGATGCTCGATCAGATCGACGAGCAGCATCTTGCCGGGCTGCAGCCGCCACTTCGAGACGATCTTTTCTTCCGGCACCGGCAACACGCCCATTTCGGATGCGAGCACGACGAGATCGTCGTCGGTGACGAAATAGCGAGCCGGACGCAGGCCGTTGCGATCGAGCGTCGCGCCAATCTGGCGCCCGTCGGTGAATGCCACGGCGGCGGGGCCGTCCCACGGCTCCATCATCGCGGCGTGATATTCGTAAAAGTCACGGCGCTCTTCATCCATTAACGGGTTGCCGGCCCAGGCTTCGGGGATCAGCATCATCATCGCATGGGTCAGCGAATAGCCGCCCTGCACAAGGAATTCCAGCGCATTGTCGAAGCAGGCAGTGTCGGATTGCCCTTCATAGGAAATCGGCCACAGCTTCGAAATGTCGGAGCCGAAAAGCTTCGAGGATACGCTGGCCTGTCGCGCCGCCATCCAGTTGACGTTGCCACGCAGCGTGTTGATCTCGCCGTTGTGCGCGACCATGCGATAGGGATGCGCGAGGCGCCACGACGGGAATGTGTTGGTGGCGAAGCGTTGATGCACCAGCGCCAGCGCAGTCTCGAAACGCGGGTCGAGCAAGTCCTTGTAATAGGGACCGAGCTGTCCGGCCAAAACCATGCCCTTGTAGACAATCGTGCGGCACGACATCGACACGGGATAATATTCGGCGGTGCCGCTGATGCCAGCGGCGTAGATCCGGTTCGAGACGACCTTGCGCAGGACGTAAAGCTTGCGCTCGAAA
>JAYUFK010000277.1:0-10932 GCA_043739325.1 Methylocapsa sp.
CGGCTTCGTTGGCGGGCAGGAGCACGAGCGTGAAGTCGATGACGTCTTCGTGCGTGATTTTGAGATCGCGGCGCATATTGGCGCTTACGATTACGAGCGCGGCGCGCCGCAGCGCGTCGTCTTCAATGTCGACGCGGCGGTGAGGCGCGCTACACATGTCGACGACATGTGCGCGATATTTTCCTACGATGTCATCATGGACGCCATTCGCCTCGTCATCGGGCGCGGGCATGCGGATTTCGTCGAGACGCTTGCCGAGGGCGTCGCCGAGATTATCTTGCGCCATCCGCGCGTGCGGCACGTGCGCGTACGCGTCGAAAAGCTCGACGTCATTGCCGGCGCGGTCGGCGTAGAAATTCGCCGCGAACGCGCTTCCGCTGCATCCGACGGGCGGTTGGCTGGCGCCGTGACCAAGGCGACGCTTCATCCCAAGGGCTAGCGGGCGCGAGGCTATCTCAACGCAAATCGCTGACGACCGCGCCATGATCGAGCGCCCGGCATACAATGACTTCCACGCCAGCTTCGGCATTCTCGCGCGCCCGTCGCGCAATGAATTTCGCTTGATCGGGATCCCTGGCAAAAGCAAAGCCGGTCGGGCCCCATGAACTCTGGCCGATGCCGTGCGCGCCAAACCCTTGCAGCCGCGCCGCAATGCGCGCAACGGCGCCGCTCGTGAAGCGGCCGCCACCCTGCGCTGGCGCGAAATGATCGCCGACAAGCTCCTGAACGCGCGAAATTCCGTCGCCGAACGCCGCAAGATCGGCTTCGGCGACGCCGGGAAGAATCTGCATCAGGGTAAGGCGGCAAATGTCAGCCGCCTTGGCGGCGGGAAACATCGGCAGTTCGGCGAACGCGCGGCGCTCCGCATCGCCATGAACACCTTTCTCGCGCCGATCCAGGACAAGGATCGCGCGCCAATCGCCGGGGAAGCGGAGGCGCGCAACGACCGGCGGCACGCCATCGCCTGCGCCGCGCCCAGCGTCGACCACCAGACCCCCGAGCTCGAACAACGCCGCGCCGATGCCGGACCGCGCGCCGCGATCGAGTAAGCGCGCATCGCTCCTTGGGTCCGGCCCCAGGCCGCCAAGCCGGCGAAACGCCGCCGCGATCGCCAGCGCGAGCTGCGTGCCCGAACCAAGCCCGGCATGCGCCGGGATTACGCTGAGCACATCAAGACGCTTGTGGGCGTTAAGGCCAAGCCTTTCGGCGACGCGCCGCGCCAACGCCGCGCCGCGCTCACGCTCCAACCCATGCGCCGAGAACGCCGTTTCCTCGCGCAGTTCGAGCATTGTTTCGAACGCGTCAACGGCAAGGCCGATCGACCCGAAGCGCCGGCCGAGCTCGCCGTTGAGGTCGAGAAAGCCGAGATGCAGCCGCGAAGCCGTCGTAACCCTGACGCAATCCAATTGGGCCCTCAAATTTGTTGCCGCTCGACGTCCGAGCGACAATGCGGAAAAACATCGCGCTTGCCAAGCATCGCGCGCCAGGTTCGGCCGCGCCGTCGCTTGCGGCGCGCGCAATTCCGGCAGTATGCTTCGCGCATCGAAGCGGCTGAATGCACGTGGAAGCTGCACATTCTCACGGCGCGGCCGGACAGGTGAAGCATGATCGAACTGGTCTTGACCGTGTGCGCCGTGGCCGCAATGAATTCGTGCGATGAAGCGCGGCTGCAATTTGATTCTCAGGAATCGCTGATGCAATGCATGTTGCAGGCTCCGCCCTATATCGCGGCCTGGGCGGAAGAACACCCGGCCCGCCGCGTCACGCGCTGGCGTTGCGCTTTTCCAGGCGACGACGGCGAGAACACCTAGGCAAGGTGATGCGCGAAAAACGCGATGCGTTCATGCGGCTGGTCGGCGCCCGGCCGGTGGTGATGGGCATTCTCAATATCACGCCAGATTCGTTTTCCGACGGCGGGCGGTTTCAATCGATTGCCGCGGCGCTGGCGCAGGCGAAGAAACTCGCCGCCGACGGCGCCGACATCATCGACGTCGGCGCCGAGTCGACCCGGCCCGGGCATGTTCCGGTTCCCCTCGATGAGGAATGGCGACGGCTCGAACCGCTGCTGGCTGCGCTGCTGGCGCAGGTCGATGCGCCATTCTCGATCGACACCTACAAAGCCGAAATCGCGCGCCGCGCGGTTGCGCTCGGCGTCTGTGTCGTCAACGATGTGTGGGGTCTGCAGAGGGACGCGGCGATGGCCAATATCGTGGCGAGCAGCGGCGCGGCTGTTGTCGTCATGCACAATCGCGATAGCGTCGATCCCACGCTCGATATCGAGGCGGATATGCGCCGCTTTTTCGACCGCTCGCTGGCGCTTGCCGACAAGGCAGGCATTTCCCGCGCGCTGATCATGCTCGACCCCGGCATCGGCTTTGGCAAGAACAAGGCTCAGAATCTGACCGCGCTGGCGGCGACTTCGCGGCTGCGCGCGAGCTACGGACTGCCGATCCTGATCGGCGTGTCGCGCAAGAAACTTTTTGGCGATCTGCTCGGCGCGACAGTGGAGAACCGGCTGATCGCCACGCTCGCCGCCAATCTCACGACGTTGGCGCGCGGCGCTTCGATATTCCGCGTCCACGACGCCGCCGAACATGTCGCAGCCTTCAAGGTGTTTGAAGCCATTGAACGCGCGTAGCCCAATCGAAGTCGGCATCGGCCTTGGCGGCAACGTCGGCGATTCCGGCGCGATGATTCACGCCGCGCTCGATGCGCTGCGCGAGCGTGGAATCGTCGCCGTCACCGCTGTGTCCTCGCTCTACCGCACAGCGCCGTGGGGACCGGTAGCGCAGGACGATTTCGCCAACGCCTGCGCGATCGGGACGACGATTCTGGCGCCGCTCGATCTGCTCGACGCGGTCAAGAAAATCGAGCGCGATCTGGGCCGTGTCGAGACCGTGCGCTGGGGACCGCGCGTCATCGATATCGATATTCTCTACTATGGCGACGACGCGTTCGAAGACCCGCGGCTTATCCTGCCGCACAAGGAATTGTTGCAACGCGCCTTCGTGCTGCGACCGCTGGCGGAGATCGCGCCAGAGCGCGTCATCGGCGGACGCCGGGTGATCGACGCGGCCCGCGCGGTGGACGCTTCGGATGTGCGGCTGTGGGGCAATAGGTGATATGAATTTCGAACTTGACATTATTGTAAGTACAATACTATAAATACAAAAGAGATTTCTGTGAAGTTCGAATGGAACCCCGAGAAAGCGCGAACCAACTTCGCAAAACATCGCGTTCCCTTCGAACTGGCGCAAGAGGTTTGGGACGATCCACTGCATGTCATCTTGCCCGATCGCTTCGAGAATGGAGAGCAACGTTGGCATGCAATCGGGATGGTTGGCGCGGTAGCGCTTTTGCTCGTTGTTCACAGCTACCCGAGCGCGGAAGACGAAGAGTTCGTTCGGATCATCGGCGCGCGAAAGGCGACGCGGCAGGAAAGGAGGCTCTATGAAGAAGGCGCTTAGCCCAACGCAGATGGCCCAGCTTGCCGCGATCGCGGCATTGCCCGAGGAGAAGATCGACACGGTTGATATTCCCGAAGCGCCAGTCGAGAATTGGGTCCACGCACGGCGCGGCGATCTCTATCGCCCGCTTAAGCAGCCGGTAACAATCCGGCTCGATGCGGATGTGCTCGCATGGTTTAGGGAGCATTCCGCGAGCGGCGGCTATCAAACCGCAATCAACCGCGTATTGCGTAGCTATGTCGCCAATGCGAGCAAGCGGCGAGCGTAAGCACTGGGCTTGAAGCGCCGAACACTCAGTTTGCCGTGCCGCGCAGCGCCTCTATCCGCACCACGATCGCGCGCTCTTCCAGCGCATCCATCCGCCCGCGCGGCTTGTCGACTCGCACAACGCCGAGCACATGCGCCGGGCGGGGCGAGAGCACGAAGATGCAGTCGGCGAGGGCAATCGCCTCGTCGACATCGTGCGTCACCAGCAGCGTGATCATTTCCCGGCTTTCGACAAGCCGGCAGAAATCGCCGCGCAATTGTCGCGCCAGCGGCGCATCGAGCGACACGAAGGGTTCATCAAGCAACAGAAGGGCGGGGCGCACGGCGAAGGCGCGCGCCAACGCCGCGCGCCGCGCCAGCCCCAACGAGAGCTCGCCGGGATAATGTGCGCGATGTTCGGCGAGACCCAATTGTGCGAACAACGCTTCAATCTCGTTGTCGCCAGCCTCGGGCGCGACGAGGCGCACATTGTCCCAAACATTGCGCCAAGCCAGCAAGCGCGGTTCCTGGAATGCCATGCCGATACGCCCTTGCGCTGGACGCCGCACTTCGCCTTCAAAGCGCCGATCGAGGCCGGCAACGATGCGCATCAGCGTCGACTTGCCGCAGCCTGACGGGCCGATCAACGCGCCGGTTTCGCCCGCTTCGAGGCTGAAGGATAGGTCGGCGAGCACATCCATGCGTTGGCCCGAGGCGGTTCGCACGACCTTGCGCGCGATGCGCGCCTCAAGCCGCGCGGGGCCGCCATCTCGAGACATGTCGCTCAAAGGGTTGCACCAGAAGGGTTTCGATCAGCAGCATCAGCGCCGTGAAGGGCAGGGCGTAAGCGAGCAGCAGCGCGACGTCAAAGACCTGAAAGGCCATATTGATTTCGAAGCCGACGCCATTCGGGCGCCCAAGCAGTTCGACCACCAGCACGATCTTCCACACCAGCGACAGCCCCGAGCGCGTCGCGGCGGCAAGAAACGGCGCGAGCTGCGGCAAGACAACGTGACGCAAGCGCTTCCACGGCGAAAACCGGAACAATGCGGCCATTTCATCAAGCCCGGAATCGAGCGCGCGCACGCCTTCGCGGATCGTCACCGTTGCGTTGGGCAGTTTGTTGAGCGCCACCGCGCCAATCGCCGCTGCTTCATTCAGGCCGGCCCAGATGTACGCGAGCACGATGATGACCAGCGCCGGCAGGTTCAAGAGTATCACGACCCACGGATCGATCAGGCGATCGGCAAGCGCGTTGCGGCCCATCGCGTAACCGATCGCCGAACCGGCCGCCATCGCGAGAACGAACGCGGCGACGACGCGCAGCAACGTAACGCCGAGCGCCGAGAACAACGCGCCGGAGCGCGCCTCTTCCTGCATCGAGGCGAATACTACTAAGGGTCCCGGCAACAGCCGCGGATTGCCACAATACGCCGCGACTTGCCAGATCAGCAGCAGCGCGAGGAGGGAAAGAAGTCGGACTGTCACGCGCTACTCGCCGGCGCTTGCGTCATAGAACAGGCTTGTATCGAGCTCTTTCACGTCGCCGACGAGATCCTTGCCGCCGACCTCGGCCAAGGCGTGAAACAGCGTGCGCGCGTCGGCCGCTTCCTCGGCGACGTTCCGCTTGGCGACGCCGTCAAGATAGCGTTTGCGAAACAGCGCAAGGGCCGCATCGTCCTTAAGGTGAAGCTGCGCCTTGATCGGCGCCCATGCGCTCGCATCCTGCGCCAGAATTTCGCGCGCCTTGCCGGCGACGGCGAAATAGCGGTTGAGCGCCTGCGCGTGCGATCTGGCGAAGTCCTCGCTGAAGACATAGCCGGTCATTGAAACCGGTCCGGTCGCGCCAAGCTGCTTTTCGATGTCGCTTATTTCGATAGCGCGGTGAAAGCCGCGCGTTTCCAGATCGGCGCTGAGATTCCAGAATTCCAGCGCCGCGTCGAATTCGCCTTGCGCGAGCTTCTCGGCGATCAACGGCGGCGCGCCATATTGCGGGCGGGCGTTGTGCGCGAGATCGAGGCCCGAGCGCCGAGCCGCCGCTTGCAGCAGCAGCCAGTTCTTGTCGATCGGACCTCCGGCGATTCCGAGCGAACGACCGGCGAGATCGCCGATGGCGTGGATCGGCGAATCCTTGGGCGCCATGACGGCGCCGCTGGCGCTCGAATAGGGCGCGAACAGCAGTTTGTCGCCAAGCGAGCGCTCGCGCGCCACCCATAGCCAGTCCGAGACAATCATGTCCGCCGAACCGCCCTGCAACGCGATCTTGCCGGCTTCCGGCGAGGCGAGTTCCGTGAGTTCGATTTCGAGATCCGCCGCGTTGTCGAGGCCGCGGGCCTTAATCAATCCAATCTCCCACGAGAACGTCCCGGTCTTCATGACCGCGATGCGCAGCTTGTCGGCGGCGTCCGCGCTTGAGGCGAGGCCGGCGGCGAGGGCGATAGACGGCAGCAGCCGCATAAGCTTGCGTAATTTCATGATCGTTATCTCAGTCACACGAAATCTCATCCGCCCCGCCGCATCAGCATGCCGCGCGCCGGATCGTAAGCAAACACCGCCGCCGCGAGGAACACCACCGTGCAGCCAACCACGACCGCGAGCGAAACCGGCTCGATCTTTTGATAGAACGCGAAGCGGATCAGCTCGACCGCGTGCGTAAACGGATTGAGTTCGCAGACCGTCGCCAGCCACGGGCTGCCCTCGCGCACGCGCCACAGCGGGTAAAGCGCCGACGAGGCAAAGAACATCGGAAATATCACGAAGTTCATCACGCCGGCGAAATTCTCAAGCTGCTTGATGAGCGACGACAGCACCATGCCAAGCGCGCCGAGCATCAGGCCGGACAGTGCTAAAGCCGGCAACACGGTGAGATAGCCCCACCACGTCGGCGGCTCGATGTCCCAGAAGTAAGCGATGACGAGATAGGCGTAGACTTGCAGGATCGAGACGGCGACGCCGGCGATCAGTTTGGACGTCAGCAGGAACCAGCGCGGGGCAGGGCTGACGAGCAGCATCCGCATGCTGCCCATCTCGCGATCGTAAACCATCGACAACGACGATTGCATGCCGTTGAACAACTGGATCATCGCCATCAGGCCGGGCGTGATGAAGACTTCGTACAGCACATAGGTTTCGTAGGGCGGGATGATCGAAATGCCCAGGGTCTGGCGGAAGCCGGCGGCGAAGATGAACAGCCAAACAAGCGGGCGCACCAGCGCCGAGACAAACCGCTCGCGCTGATGCAGGAAGCGCAGCCTCTCGCGCCAGACGATGCCTTGCAGGCAGATCAGGTATTGCCTGAGCCCGAAGGGACGCGGCGCCTCTAACGGGGACACGCTCATGCCGCGTCCTCGTCCCTGCCGCCGCCGGTCAGCGTGGTGAACGCGGCGCCGATCGAGGACGCGCCGACGCTCGCCATCACGGCGCGCGCGCTGTCGTTGGCAAGACGCTTGCCCATGTGCAGCACGATCACCTGGTCATCGTCGTGGACTTCATCGACCAGATGCGTCGTCCACAGCACGCCAATGCCTTCGTCGCGCACGAGATCGCGCACGATGCCGAGGATGTCGGCGCGCGCGTTAATGTCGAGGCCCGCCGTCGGCTCGTCGAGCAGCAGCAGCCGCGGGCGATGCAGCAGCGCGCGGGCAATCTCAACGCGGCGCATCTGGCCGCCCGACAGATAGCGCGCCTTGTCGTGCGCCCGATCGGCGAGGCCAACGCGGGCGAGCAGGATCGCCTGCCGCGCCCGCGTCTCGCGCCGACCGATCCCGTGCAAGGCGCCGTGATAGAGCAGGTTCTGTTCGACGCTGAGATCGGGATCGAGCGTGCGTTGCTGAAACACGACGCCAAGCCGCGCCAGAGCCGCGCCGCTTTCTCGCGCCACATCGCGGCCAAAAATCTGGATGGCGCCGGCGCCGCTGGCATAGAGATGCGTGATCACCGAAAACAGCGTGCTCTTGCCCGCGCCGTTGAGGCCGAGCAGCACGGCGAATGTCGCCGGTGGAACGGTGAAGCTCACATCATCGAGCGCCAGGCGCGCGCCATAGGAATGCGACACGCTGACAACCGAGAGAGCGCTGGGACCATTCGAAACCGCGCCGCGGGCGTCATTCATTGCGGCGAGATCGCCACGCCCCAGGGGAACGATCCCACGGGGATGGATTTGATCACCTTCAGGGCGGCGATGTCGATGACGGAGACGTCGTTCGAGACGCCGTTCGTCGCAAGTAAGTATTTGCCGTCAGGCGTGACTTCCATTTGCCAGACGCGCTGCCCGACGAGCAGAAACTTCGTCACCTGCTTGGTCGCGGCATCGATCACGGCGACGCGATTGCCCGGTCCAAGCGCGATGAAGGCGGTCTTGTCGTCCTTGGTGAAGCGGATGCCGACCGGCTGCACCGATTCCTTCGACAGACCTGGCACGTCGAAGTGAATCTTCTGCGTCACCTTATGCTCGACCGGATCGATGATGGCGACATCGCCGCCGACTTCCGACGTCACCCAAAGTTCCGATCCGTCATGCTTGTATTCGGCATAGCGCGGGCGCGAATCCACGAGAATGTTGGCGACGTTGGTCTTCTTTTGCCAGTCGATCAGATGCGCCATGCTCGTTGTCTCGGACGTGTTAACGACAATCTGCCCGTCGGGGCTGATCGCCACGCCTTCCGGCTCCGCGCCAACCGGAAACTCGCTGATCGCCTTGCGCGTCGCAATGTCGATCGCGGTCAACAGACTGTCGTTCTCGTTGGCGACGAACACCAGCTTGCCATCGGGGCTGACGCGCAATTGTTCGGGATCGGGACCGGAGGGCAGATCTCCGACAACCTTGGACGTCTTGGTGTCGACAATCGCGATTGTATCGTCGTCGCCGAGGCAGACGAAAAGCTGCGCGCCGTCCTTACTCATCGCGATGCCGCGCGGCCTTTGGCCGACTTTGATCGTGCGCACGACCTCGAGCTTGTCGAGATCGATGACGCTGATCGAGTTGCCCTTCTCATTGGTGACATAGGCCATGTAGGCCTGCGCGGGGGCGGCGAAGGCAAGCAGGCCGAAGCCAAGCGCCAGCGCTTTCACTGAAGTTTGCATTTCGTCTCCGGCAGATCATATCCCAAAGTGTCGAGCTCGGTCCGCTCGTGCAGAAACCCTTCTTGCGGGGAGACTGATACGGTGCCGCGCCCGTCGGTCAACAGGATCGGCTGGCGCAATTGCTGGTTCCATTTGCGCAGGGTCAGCTTCACGCCCTTGAACCCAGCAACTTCGAAATCGGGACCGACAAGGAAATCGCGCACGCTCTTCGCGTCGGCGGCATTGGCGTGGTTGACCGCCTCGCCGATCATGCGCATCGCGACCCAGGCCTGAGCGTCACGGGCGTTCATGCCGCGCTTGAACAGGCGCACAAAGCGCGACTGCAATTGTGCGCCGCCCCAGAGCTCATGCGAAGGGTCCCAACTCACCGGCATCAGGCCGCCGGACCCCGCAACCGGGCGCGGGTCCCAGGTCCGATAGGGCAGGTAGCCGGCAAACACGTCGTTCTCGTCGGCGGCGACCAACACATCGTAAGCCGGCGCATTCTGGGTGAAAACAGGCATCTGGCGTTGCACCTGCACGCTGCCCGTATCCGAACGTCTGCCCCCGCCGGTATCCTCGAACACGCGCTCCTCGACGATCTTGGCGCCAAACTTCTTGGCGGTGCGGCGATAGGCATCACCCAGCAATTTATCTTCGGGATGCGAGCCGACAACGAGTAACCAGCGCTTCCATTGTTTCCAGATCAAATATTGCCCGAGACCGTCGGCGAGCATCGAGCGCGTCGGCGCGGTATGGAAGACGTTGGCGCGGCAATCTTCCTCGCGCACACGATCATCGGGGGCGCCCGCGTTGAAAACAAGGGCGTCCTTGGCGCGCGCCGCGTCCGCCACCGCCAGCAGCTTGTCGGCCGGCAGATCGGCGATGATAAGATGCGCGCCGGCCCCAATCATTTCATTCGCCGCCGCCACTGCGTCGTCGTCGGCGGCGACCATTGTATCGACGATCGAATAGGATTGATTGAGGAATTTGCCGGTCGTATTGTTGTCGTCCATCGCCATTTTGGCGCCAGCGACAAAGTCGTCCTTGGCGGGGATATCAAGGATGGAGATTGTTTCGCGGCTATGCGGCATGCGCAGCACGCCGACCTTGACTTGAAGAATATCAGCCAACGCCGGCGCCATGGCGCCGGCAAGGAGCAAGAGCGCGCCAATCGCGAGCGCGCGGTATCTTCGCGCGGCGATCCCTGTCCTGTAGCCGTTTCCCGCCTTCATTGTGGGCGCAACTTGAACTTTCGGGCGCTGTTGTGCAAGTCTACGGGCAATCGACAACAACGCGCGGCATTGCATGCGCGGGGACGGAGGAAACATGGAGCGTCCAATTCTCAATCTGCTCGCCCTGGCTGCGCTCGGCATCGCCCCCGGCGCGCTCGCCGCCGACAAGCCGCCGCAGTTCTGGAACCTGATTTCGTCGACAGTAACCAAACTCGAAATAGCCAAAGCCGGAACGAGCGATTTCGGCCCCGACCAATGCGCTAACGACAAAGACGGCTCGGTCGACCATGACGAGCGGCTGAAAATCACCGGCGTCTCCACCGGAAAGTACGATTTGCGCATCGCGCTGAAGGACGGACGCGCGTGCTTTGCCAGGAACGTGGAAATCAAGACCGGCAAACCATTCTCCGTCGAAGACAAGGACTTGGTGGACTGCAAGAAATAGCCGCCGCGCGAACATTCCAACGCAATCGCTAGGACATTTGGACCTGATCGCGCGAGCGCGCCATAGTGGCAATTAGTCGTAGTTGGGGGGTCGTCTCGTGGGGTGCGCGCGTTGGACCAAATCTCGATAAGGCCGACCTATCATGAGAAGTACCGTCATTGCGAGCAATGACGAACGCTGGTGACTGTGAGTCTTGATTCCTGAGATATGGTATTAGACCCTCTCTGGTCGGAAGGGCGTCATGAACGCTAAACCGCTTGCCCTGTGGGTGGCCTTCGCTCTGTTTGCCACTTCGACGCCAGAAAATGTGTCGGCTCAGGATGTCATGCGCGGCCTCGATATGGCGTCGCCGGACATGACGATGGCGCAGATGACGCGCGCCGAAGTGGCGGCGTTGCTATCTGCGGCGGATGGTCACGGCGCCGATCTGGCGGGCAAGCGGCTGTCCGGTCTCGATCTCTCCGGTCTCGACTTTTCC
>JAYUFK010000278.1:0-3962 GCA_043739325.1 Methylocapsa sp.
CTGACCGCCGCGCTGTTGACGGTTCCCGCCTGAATGACCAGCGGGCCGTCGGCCGCCAACTCGGCTTCGCTGCGCGGCGCGGGCTTGAGGATCGCGATATGGCCCGGCTTGTCGTCGCGGTGACTTTCGTAGGCCGCCACCACGAAATCGCCGGCATTGGCGGCGGCTTGCGCGGCTTCGCCATCGCGCAAGGGTCGCCAGCCCTCGTCGGCGCCGTCCTCGCCGAGCCATTCGAATTGCGCGTTGGCGAGCAGAACCTGGCCGTGCTCGGGCGGGCGCAGGATATGCACGCCGAGCTGTTCGGCGGCGGCGGCGACGAAGGCGCTGCAATGGGTGTGGCGGCCGTTTCCACGCTCGGGTCGCCCATCGGGCAGGCCGCTGCGCCAGTCGATGTGATGGCCGGCGATCCATTTGCTCTCGACGCCGAGCGCTTCGAGTTGAGCGGCCAGCCAGCGGCCGCTCGGCGCGACGGTCTCGGTCGCGGGGCCGGCCCAGGCGGCGCTGGCGACGAGCAGCGCGGCGGCGAAGAGGGATAGGGCGGTTCTCATCGAGGCTGTCCAGGTTTCGCGAAGGCGTTGTCGTCTTACGGAACGTCGGTTTTATTCGGGAACTTCCAGCCGGTCGTAGAGCGCGCCGAGCGGCAGCGTTACGCCGATGGCCGCGAAATCGATCGTGGCGGCCTTTCCCTTCAACTCCCGCGACCCCCATTCCCCGTCCTCGTCGCGCGAATAAAGCTGGCCCGCGACGATATCGGGGTCGATCAGCAGGATATGCCGCAGGGTCGGCAGGCGGCGATATTCGTCGATCTTGACCAGCAAATCGAACTTGCGCGTCGAGGGCGACAGCACTTCGACGATGACGGTCGGTCTATGCGCCTCGTAAGTCTTGGGCTGCGGCGGCGCGCATTCGATCATCAGGTCGGGGCGCCGGGTGACGCGGATGCTGGTGCGCAGCGCCGTGTCGGCGGTCGCGACGCGGCAGGGCTTTCCGCGCAGGCGCGGGTAAAGCTCGCCGATACAATTGACCAGGATCGTGTCGTGCTCATTGCTCGCCCCGGTCATCGCCCGCAGCGGCACGATTTCGCCCTCGACAAATTCGTAGCGTTCGTCCTGGTCGAGCTGCCAGATGTAGAATTCCTCGACCGTCATCGATTTTGGCTTCGCCTCGGCCATATCCGACCCCCCAGGGGCAAAATCTACCACGCCCCCGTTCCTCCCGCCAACGGCTTACGACCAAAGCGTGACCCGCTTCCGCTTGGCGCCGGAGGGCGCGTTAAGGCATAGTGAAGCGGGAAAAGCGCGCCGGAGAGGCGCCTTCGAGGAGACGCCGATGTCCGAGAAAATCTACGAGGTTTCGGCCGAATGGGCCAGGCGCGCCTATGTCGACGACGCCAAATATCAGGCGATGTACGAGCGCTCGCTGAAAGACCCTGATGGCTTCTGGGGCGAGCACGGCAAGCGGATCGACTGGACGAAGCCGTTCACCAAGGTGAAGAACGTTTCGTTCGATCCGCACAACGTCTCGATCAAATGGTTCGAGGATGGGCAGACCAATGTCGCCGTCAATTGCGTCGATCGCCACCTGCCCCAGCGCGCCAACCAGACCGCGATCATCTGGGAAGGCGACGACCCGTCCCAGTCGAAACACATTACCTATGCTGAACTCAGCGAACACGTCGGCCGCTTCGCCAATGTGTTGAAGACTCTCGGCGTCAAAAAGGGCGACCGCGTCACCATCTATCTGCCGATGATCCCGGAGGCCGCTTACGCGATGCTCGCCTGCGCGCGGATCGGCGCGATCCATTCCATCGTGTTCGGCGGCTTCTCGCCCGATGCGCTGGCGGGCCGCATCGAAGGCGCGGAGAGCGCGGTCGTCATTACCGCGGACGAAGGTTTGCGCGGCGGCCGAAAAGTGCCGCTGAAAGCCAATGTCGATGCGGCGGTGGCCAAGACCAACTGCGTCAAACATGTGCTGGTGGTCAGACACGTTGGCGGAAACGTCGATTGGGACGCCGGCCGCGACGTCTGGTTGCACGAGGCCAGCGCTAAAGTCAGCGCGGATTGCGCGCCCGAGCCGATGAACGCGGAAGACCCGCTGTTCATCCTCTACACCTCGGGCTCGACCGGCGCGCCGAAGGGCGTGGTGCATACGACGGGCGGCTATCTCGTCTATGCCGCGATGACGCATCAATATGTGTTCGATTATCACGACGGCGACATCTACTGGTGCACGGCGGATGTGGGCTGGGTGACGGGCCACAGCTATATCGTCTATGGTCCTCTTGCCAACGGCGCCACCTCATTGATGTTTGAAGGTGTGCCGAATTATCCAAGCGTGTCCCGGTTCTGGGAAGTGGTGGACAAATATAAGGTCAATATTTTTTACACTGCGCCCACGGCCTTGCGCGCGCTGATGCAGCAGGGTGACGCGCCGGTGAAGAAAACCTCGCGCAAATCTCTGCGTCTCCTTGGTTCGGTCGGTGAACCGATCAACCCCGAAGCCTGGGAATGGTATCACCGGGTGGTCGGCGATGGCCGTTGCCCGATCGTCGATACCTGGTGGCAGACCGAAACGGGTGCCTGCCTGATGACACCGCTTCCAGGCGCGCATGCGCTGAAACCCGGCTCAGCCGCCAAGCCGTTCTTTGGCATTCAGCCCGCCTTGGTTGACGAAAAAGGCACGTTTTTAGAGGGTGAAAGTTCCGGCAATCTGGTTTTGCTGGATTCCTGGCCAGGCCAGGCGCGCACCATCTATGGAGATCACGAGCGCTTCGTGGAGACATACTTTTCAACCTACAAAGGCACGTATTTTACCGGCGATGGCTGCAAACGCGATGCCGATGGCTATTACTGGATTACGGGCCGCGTCGATGATGTACTGAATGTTTCTGGTCATCGCCTGGGCACGGCGGAAGTCGAATCTGCGCTGGTCTCGCACACCAAAGTCTCTGAAGCCGCAGTTGTTGGATATCCGCACGACATCAAAGGGCAGGGGATTTACTGCTACGTCACCCTGATGCAGGGTGAGCAGGGCAGCGATGAATTGCGCAAGATTCTGGTGGATCATGTCCGCAAGGATATCGGGCCCTTCGCTTCGCCCGACAAAATCCAGTTTGCGCCGGGCCTGCCAAAAACGCGCTCCGGCAAGATCATGCGCCGCATCCTGCGCAAAATCGCGGAGGATGAATTCCATGCCTTGGGTGATACCTCAACCTTGGCTGACCCGGCCGTGGTGGATGACCTTGTGGCCAACCGCCAGAACAAGAAAATTTAGGCCAGACCGTGGGTTGAAAAGCGCCATCAGGTTTCCTAACTAATTTGTAATGCTGATCCGCAAAGGGCCCTGCCATTGATTGACACTGTGTCGCCCGAGGCCATGACTGCGTTTGCAAAAGTGGTCATGATCGATCTTGTTTTGGCAGGCGACAATGCCATCGTCATCGGCATGGCGGCGGCAGGCTTGCCCAAGGCGCAGCGGGGAAAAGCGATCCTCGTGGGCATTATTGCGGCGACGGTTTTGCGCATTGTCTTTGCTGTGGCCGCAATTCAGCTCTTGAAAATGATCGGACTGCTTCTGGTTGGCGGATTGCTGCTGCTGTGGGTCTGCTGGAAGATGTGGCGTGAACTGCGTGAGCAGCAGATGTTACAGACTGAACAAGAACAGAGCGGCGGTTCCGACGACAGCCTGCGCGGCAGGGAAAAATCCTTCGCTGCCGCAGCCTGGCAGATTGTCCTCGCTGATATTTCGATGTCGCTCGACAATGTTCTGGCCGTGGCAGGCGCTGCCCGCGAGCATCCTTACGTTCTGATTGCCGGCCTCATCCTTTCCGTGGCGTTGATGGGTTTGGCCGCATCGCTCATTGCCCGTGTGTTGAACAACTACCGGTGGATTGCTTATGTTGGGCTGGCGATCATTTTTTATGTGGCGTTGGAGATGATCTATCGCGGAGCCCATGAAGTTCT
>JAYUFK010000279.1:0-3954 GCA_043739325.1 Methylocapsa sp.
CCCTCGGGGCGCGGATGCGCCGCAAAAGTAAGAAAGAAACACATATTGTGTCACCCATCATCCCAGTCAGAAGTGTTACCTATCAGTCCGCTGGACACGGAGGCCGGATGGGGTGTGGAAAGTAGAGCTTAATCTATCCAGGCGGAAGCCAGAAGTCCGTGCAATCCGCCTGTCATCACATAAACGTCCCACACCCCATCCGTCGCTTCGCGCCACCGTCCCCGCTGCGCGGAGAAGGATTTCACAACCAGCCTGATAGCTCCAGCTGAACGACGTTCTGGATCACCCGAATGCCCGCCTCGCTGTCATTCAGGCAAGGGATTTGCGCGAATTGCTCGCCGCCGCCGTGGTGGAAATATTCGGCGTTTTCGACGCCGATTTCTTCCAGCGTCTCCAGACAATCGGCGGCGAAGCCCGGCGTGACCACGGCCATGCGCTTGACCCCCTTGGCCGCCAGCGCCTTGACTGTCGCGTCGGTGTAAGGCTGCAGATACTCGCTCGGCCCGAAGCGCGACTGGAAGCTGATCTGGAACTTCTCCGGCGAGAAGCCCAGCGCCTCGCGCACCAGCCGCCACGTCTTGAAGCAATGGCAATGATAGGGATCGCCCTTGTCGAAATAGCTCTTGGGGATGCCGTGGAACGAGGCGAGGATCACCTCCGGCTCGAACGTCAGCTTGGCGAGGCCGTCGCGGACCGACTGCGCGATGGCGCCGATATAGACGGGATCGTCGAAGTACGGCGCGGCGACGCGCAACGTCGGCTGCCAGCGCATGGTCTTCAGCGCATCGAACGCCTTGTCGCAAACCGTGGCGCTCGTCGCCGCGCAATATTGCGGATACAGCGGCACGAGCAGGATGCGATCGCATCCCTCCGCCTGCAAGGCTTGCAAGCGATCGGCGATCGACGGCTTGCCGTACCGCATCGCCCAGTCGAACATGCAACGCCCGCCGGGGTCGCGGCCGTTCTGCGCAATGGCGACGGCGAGTTTCTCGCTCGTGGCGCGGGTGATCGTGCGCAGCGGGCTTTCGTCAAGCTCCTTGTTCCAGATCGCCTGGTAATCCCGGCCTTTGGCCTGCGGGCGCCGCTGGAGGATGACGAGATTGAGGATCGGCCACCAGATCAGCCGGTTGGTTTCAACGACGCGCCGATCCGACAGAAACTCCTTGAGATAGCGGCGGATCGACCAGTAATCCGTGCCGTCGGGCGTACCGAGGTTGACCAGCAACACACCGATCCGCCCGCTTTTGACCATCGGATGGCCGGCCGGAAAATGGCTGGCGCGAAACGACTCGGGGGGAGCGGCGACGTTCATGAAGAACCCTGTTGTCGAGCGAAGCCCCGCCTCGCCCAATGTCGGGCGAGGAGAGCATGCAAGTCAAACCGGCCGGAAATTTGTCGCCACGCCGTTGACGCAATAGCGCAGATGCGTCGGCCGCGGGCCGTCGTCGAAGACATGACCGAGATGCGAACCGCAGCGCGCGCAGTGCACTTCGGTGCGCGCCATGCCGTAGCTGCGATCGACCGTCGTCGCCACTGATCCCTTGACCGGATCGTTAAAACTCGGCCAACCCGTGCCGCTTTCGAACTTGGTCTTCGATTCGAACAACGGCTGATCGCAACCGGCGCAGCTGAAGGTCCCCGGCCGCTTCTCGTAGTTGAGCGCGCAGCTTCCCGCCTGCTCGGTGCCATGTTCGCGCATGATCGCATATTGCTCGGGCGTCAGGATCTTGCGCCATTCCGCATCGGTGTGGGTCACGGGAAAGGTTTCGTGTTTCATTGCCTCATCTCCTGCGTCCATTCTAGCCGGTTCGCGGCGCCAAAGGAAGCGCTCGGTCGGCTCCCTATGTCGCGCCGATCAGGCCATTTGTTACCGGCGCCGCGTCGGCTTTCGCGCCCTGCGCCATGAATTGCGCCTTGGCGAGGCCCGCTAACACGCCGCCGCGCCCGACGAGTTCGTCAAAACTGCCGGATTCGACGATGCGGCCATGATCGAAGACCAATATCTGATGCGCGTGGCGGATTGTCGCAAGGCGGTGGGCGATCACAAATGTCGTGCGCCCCCGCATGGCGCTTTCCAACGCGTCCTGCAGGTCGCGCTCGGTCTTGGCGTCGAGCGCGCTTGTGGCTTCGTCGAGCAGCATGATCGGCGGGTCTTTCAGCAACGCGCGGGCGATCGCGAGGCGCTGGCGCTCGCCGCCCGACAGGGTGCGCCCGCGCTCGCCGACGACGGTTGCGAGGCCGCCCGGCTGGCGCTCGACAAAGCTCAACGCCTGCGCCCGATCCAGCGCCGCGGCGATCTCGGCGGGCGTCGCGTCAGGCTTGCCGATGCGCAAGTTCTCCTCGATCGAGCGCGCGAACAGGAACGGCTCCTGGAACACCACGCCGATATTGTTGCGCAGCGACGCCAACGTCATGTAGCGAATGTCATGGCCGTCGATGAGAATGCGGCCAGCGCCCGGGTCGAAAACCCGGTGCAGCAAGCTCAGCGCAGTCGATTTCCCCGAGCCGGTCGCGCCGACGAGCGCGATCGTCTGCCCGGCGGGGATATCGAAAGAAACGCCGCTCACTGCCTCACGGCCGCCGCCATAGGAAAACGAGACGTTGTCGAACGAAACCGCGCCGCGCAACCGGCCAACGGTCTGCGCGCCCGGCCGGTCGGCGACGCTGGAGCGTTGATCGAGAATGTCGAAGAATTGCTGCATCTTCGGCGCCTGCATGATCATCATGTTGATGAAGCCGACCATCTGTTCGAGCCGGCCGATCAGCATGCCGGCCAGACTCATGAAGGCGACGATCTCGCCGATCGTCGTCAGCCCTTGCATATCGAGCCAGATACCGGTGACGAAGATCGCGACCAGACTGAGCGAAGCGCTGGAGCGCGTCGCCACCGTCGCCAGCGCCCACCACGTCAGCACCGGCATCTGCGCGCTCAGCATCCGGTCGATCATCGCGCCAAGCGCGCGCGTTTCATCCTCGATGCGGGCAAAGCTCTGGATCACCGGCATATTGCCGAGGACGTCGGAAACGCGCTCGGCGAGATCGGAACTTACGCGGTCCGCGGCGCCTTGCATCGCGCCTGTGCGGTGGATAACGAGGTTCATCACCAGCCCGAACGTGATGACGAGCGCGATCAGAATGGCGCCGAGCTGCCAGTTGACGAACAATGTCATCGGCAGCAGCACCGTCAGCGCGACGAGGCTGGCGCAATGCTCGCGAAAGAATGACAGCCAGACGCTCGCCATCGCATTCGAGCCCTCGATCATCACTTTCAGCAGCCGTCCGGAATGCGCGCCGGCATGGAAGCTCATCGGCAGATGCAGCACATGCTCGAAATAGCTGGCCATCGCCGCGACGCGGCGGCGATGCGAGAGACGGTCGGCGTGCAAGGCGACGAGCACGCTGGCGAGAATCGTGAAGAAGCCGAAAGCGATCCACGCGCCGAGCTGCGGCAGCAGCGGCGGCCATTGCAGGGTCTCGGCGCCCTTCTGCGCATTGGCAAGGCGATCGACGATCCGGCCAAACAGCATGGGTTCGGCGAACTGCGCCACGGCGAGGGCGATATTGGCGAGCGCCAGAGTAATCGCCAGACCCTTGACGGGGCTGAGTTGAACCAGGACGCGGGCGTAAATGCGGGCGAAGGACATGGCGTATTCTTGACCAGAAAATCGACTACCGGATGCTTTGCAGCGAAAAAACGCGAGACTGAACCCTAATGTGCGTCCCCTAAGAACGTATCGTTAAGACGTTCCTCGGACCATCGCGGATTACAACTTTGTCGGGGAATAAGCCGCCTCAAGCGCTACATGTTATTCTCGACTAATTTCGCCGAAATTACACTCGCAGCGCCGACAACTGAATATATACCCTGACTCATTGAGAGGCCGAGATTTTTCTTGCCACGGATTGATTTCTGGATTCGTTTTGGGGGATGATTCGCGGCGGCTTTCTTTCACG
>JAYUFK010000280.1:0-3951 GCA_043739325.1 Methylocapsa sp.
TTCGATGTACATGGGCGGATGATAGCACAAGACCGCATGAATTCAACAAAAACATCTGATTTACATGGCTACAAATCGCGCTAATGAAAACATAAACCATATAAATATCAATATCTTAATGCATACGGAAGAAAGAAGCTCCGGTTAGCGCGGGTCGGAAACCGCGAAGTTGCAATAATACTGATAGGTGACATGCCCGAATAAGTCGCGGCGGCTGTCTTCGGACGCGTTTGCCTTGCCGATGGACTTGTTGTGATAGGCGGGCTCCGCGGCGAGCGTCTGCATGAGCGCTTGGCACATCTCGTCCTGGTTGTGGCCGCCACCGACCCACTCCGACGATCTCGAAACGACCGTTGCGGGGGAAATGGGTGATTGCGTCTTGGACGCTTCCCCGACCGGTTTAGTCCTATCTAATGCGGCGACGCTGTCGCGTATTCGGGCGTCCGTCACCAATCCCATCTCGATGAAAGCCCTCAGTTTTTGTTTGGCCGGTTCGCCATCAAGTTTACTTATCTCCTGGAGGCGAAGCCACTCCGCCTTTTTTTCCTCGATATATTGCTCTTCGTTTTCCTTTTTCGTTTCGATCGCCAACAGAGTCGTGCTGTTTACGAAGGCGACATAGGCGTTGGCGAGACCGGCGACGATCCCGCCAACGACGGCGGCCACCAAGGCCGAATTGAAAACCAGCGCCCCGCCGCCCGACGTTTGCGGGCCTGACGTCGTCCCTTCGCTTCCAGGTTCAGCCTTGGACATTCGCGCCTTCGTCCTTTACCGCGAGAACTTCTTGTACTTCAGCCGGTGCGGAATGATGCTGTCGATCCCGAGCCGGCGCTTCTTGTCCTCCTCGTAATCGGCGAAATTGCCCTCGAACCACTCGACATGGCTGTCGCCCTCGAAGGCGAGCATGTGGGTGGCGATGCGGTCGAGGAAGAAGCGATCGTGGCTGATGATCACCGCGCAGCCGGCGAAATCGAGCAGCGCGTCCTCCAGCGCGCGCAGCGTCTCGACATCGAGGTCGTTGGTCGGCTCGTCGAGCAGCAGCAGATTGGCGCCGCTCTTCAGCATCTTGGCGAGATGAACGCGATTGCGTTCGCCGCCTGAGATCATGCCGACCTTCTTCTGCTGATCGGCGCCCTTGAAGTTGAACGCGCCGCAATAGGCGCGACTGTTGATCTCGCGTTTGCCGAGATAGATGATCTCCTGCCCGCTGGAGACCTCCTCCCACACGGTCTTGTTCGGATTGAGCGCGTCGCGCGACTGGTCAACATAGCCCAGTTGCACCGACTCGCCGATCTTGATCGCGCCCTTGTCCGGCTTCTCCTGGCCGGTGATCATGCGGAACAGCGTGGTCTTGCCGGCGCCGTTGGGGCCGATCACGCCGACGATGCCGCCAGGCGGCAGCTTGAACGAGAGATCGTCGATCAGCAGCGTATCGCCGAACCCTTTCGAAAGATGCTCGAAGTCGATCACGCTATTGCCGAGCCGCTCGGCGACGGGGATGACGATCTGCGCTGATGTCGGCGCCTTGTCGTTCTGTTTGGCGACGAGATCCTCGTAGCGCGAAATACGCGCCTTGCTCTTGGTCTGGCGCGCCTTGGGCGAGGCGGCGATCCATTCGGCCTCCTCGGCGATGGCGCGCACCCGCGAGGCGTCTTCGCTGCGCTCCTGCTCCAGCCGCTTGCTCTTGTTCTTGAGCCAGGTGGAGTAATTGCCCTCGTAGGGAATGCCGCGGCCGCGGTCGAGTTCGAGAATCCAGCCGGTCACATTGTCGAGGAAATAACGGTCGTGGGTGACGATCAGGATCGCGCCGGGATAGCTGCGTAGGTGGCCTTCGAGCCAGTTCACCGTCTCGGCGTCGAGATGGTTGGTCGGCTCGTCGAGCAGCAGCAGTTCGGGTTTGGCGAGCAGAAGCTGGCACAAAGCCACACGGCGGCGCTCGCCGCCGGAAAGTTTGGTCACGTCGGAACCGTCGGGCGGGCAGCCGAGCGCGTCCATCGCCTGTTCGACCTGGCTGTCGAGATCCCACAGGCCCTTCGCCTCGATCTCGTCCTGAAGGCGGGTCATCTCGTCCGCCGTCTCGTCGGAATAGTTCATGGCGAGTTCGTTGTAGCGGTCGAGCACGTCCTGCTTGGGCTTGACCCCGATCATCACATTGCCGCGCACGTCGAGCGCGGGATCGAGCGCCGGTTCCTGTGGCAGATAGCCGACGCGCGCGCCTTCCGCGACAAAACCCTCGCCGATATATTCCTTGTCGATGCCGGCCATGATGCGCAGCAGCGTCGATTTGCCGGAGCCGTTGACGCCGAGCACGCCGATCTTGGCTTCGGGGTAGAAGGAGAGGTTGATGTTCTCCAGCACCTTCTTGCCGGCGGGGTAGGCCTTGGTCAGGCCCCGCATGTGGTAAACGAACTGGCGCGCGGCCATGGGGGTGTCCTCAGGGTATCGGGGGATGGGGATTGGCGCGGGGGATAGCAGGGGCGAGCGGGGCGGACAAGCGGGCCGTTCGCACGGCGCTCGGCCTGGGCGCTCGCCAAAGGCGGATCGATTGGCGGCGTCACGGCAAGTCTCCGCGCGCTTAAGTGCGATCTTTCGAACAAACTGCTTTTCAGAGCGCCCAGAACTTGCTAGCCTTGCTAGCCTTGACGCCTTATTTGCACGCCAAAGCTACGAGGCCCGCGCATGTTGACGAGGCGACGCTTTGCCCTTGCTATTTCCGTTGCGGCCGCGCGATTCCGCCCGTCATGGGTTTTCGCTGACGAAGGCGACGTTGTTGTCAATATCCGCGTCGATGAGTCGGTGCGAAATCTGCTCAGCCCCGCGGAAGAGGACGAGCTCAAGATCAACCGGGATTCCTCGGAGCAGGGGAAAGCGCTTGCGCAAAAGGCGCCGAAGGACCGCGCCCTTCCCATCATGTTGATCATCGTCGGCGCGATCGCCATTATACGCCTGCTGGAAATGATCCAGGAATTGTATCGTAAGACATATTATGGCGGAGTGCTGATCGACACGCGCACAAAGCCAGTTTCGATCACCAACGACTTGAAGATTCCGGCGAATATGGTTTTCGTCATCGAGGAGAACGGCAAAACCGATCAATACACGGGGGATAAATTTGACTTGTCCGCACTTCACGCAGCGTTTAAATAACACATGTTCCGCTTCGTCAGGACGCGCCTTTGCTGTTTCATGTTAAGCCTACTTGCGGCGTTGAGCTTGGCTGGTCACGCCTATGCTGAGGACGATCCGCTGCGCCATGGTCATGCCCTGCTTATCGGAATTTCCGAATACGACGACAAAACGTGGCCAATTCTCGAAGACATGCCATTGCAGCTTGAAAAATTAGAGCAAGGCCTGGCGGCGCATTTTGACGACGTCAAGATCGAAAACGACCTGACGGAAGTCCAACTCGAAGCCAGGATTAAAGATTTTCTTAGTCAATATGAGAACGATAGTCAAAGCCGCCTTTTGATATACTACGCCGGCCATGGATATACGGAGCCAGTCAAAGAATACAGTGAACGCCGTGGATTTGTAACGGGGAAAGATACGCCCGCGCCGGACATGACCCCCGCCGGTTACGATAGGGCGCGCGCCAAGGCGCTCTCGATGCGCAGCATTAGGGAGCTTCTGGAGTTATCTCATGCGCATTCCGTCATTGTGATCTTCGACAGTTGCTTCGCCGGGACGATCTTCACGGATCGCGCCCTCGATGAACTCGGCCCGCTTCCGAGCGACCGGGTCATACAATTGGCCGCAAATCCCGCGCGCGACATTATCACTGCCGGCAATTCCTTCCAAAAGGTGCCCGGGCACAGCCCCATCCCGGATTTGTTGGTGGCGGCCGTCAACGGCGGCGCGGATCACTTTGGCTGGGGTGTCGTTACAGCGAACGAAATTCAGTCCTATCTGCTCGAGCATCTCCGCAATGTCAACCTCACGCCACTAAGCGGC
>JAYUFK010000281.1:0-3913 GCA_043739325.1 Methylocapsa sp.
GGGGCCACGATCGGGTCAGTTTGAGCAATTTCGGGCCGACGCTGTGGGCCGATTTCACTAAAAATGCCTGCGGCATGAATTTCGAGTCAGGCTCTAAGCGTCAGCCCGTCGATAGCGCCTTTTGCGGCGCCTATGGCTGCGTGATTCGCAAACCCCTGGGTCGCCGCGATGGACGAAAAAAGTATGGCGCTGCCGCCTGCCATTTTCAAAGCGCTTGTAGCGTCTCGCACGGCCAGCATGGCGCCGACAACGTTAATCCGATAGGCGGTCGTCATATCCTCGGCGGTGGTCCGTGCGAGCGGTTTAAGGGGAATTGAACCGACGGCATAGACGACACCACACAAGCGGCCGTCGTGGGCCGCTACCGCACATGCCGCCCCGATTGATGCATCGTCCATGACATCGCAGACGATTGCGGTGGCATTGATTTCAGCCGCCAGCGCCTGCACTCGTTCGGCCGACCTTGACGTAATTGCGACCGGCTGGCCTGTTTGACGCAGGCGCCGCGCTAGCGCCTCCCCGATGCCGCCGACACCTCCAAAGATCAAAACCGGAGCGCGATCTTCCGAAGTCATCGCAGTTGTCCTTCATGATTCGAATAAAGCTCGTCCAGCATCCGAGACATGCGAGATTTTGGTCCGGAGAATCGGGCGGTCAGGCCACGAGGGAGCGCCTTCACGGGTGAAGCGCCCAACGCAAAACTGATGCGACAATTCCGAGCATCGCGACACTGCAAAGCCATAGACCCGCAAACCAAGCGAGACGGCTGAATAACGACGGCTGGCGCGTTGCGGTCGCGCGCGGCTTCGAAATCCTCGCGAATGGATAGAAACCCATCAGTGATAGCCTCCTGCATGGGCGTTCACCTTGCCGCGAAACACCCAGTAGGAATAGGCGGTGTAAGCCAGGATGATCGGAATAAGAATGCTGGCGCCGACGAGCAAGAACGCAAGGCTGTTGTCCGGCGCCGCCGCTTCCCAAATCGTCACCGAAGTTGGCACGATGAAGGGATAGAAACTGATGCCCAGTCCAATGTAAGAAAGCACAAACAGTGCAAGAGATGCGATGAAAGGCGTCAACTCTTGGTGCAAGCGCAATCCCCGGAACAGCGCATAGGCGGCGACGGCTAACATCAGGGGAACGGGGGCGCTATAAAGTATCTGCGGCCAAGCGAACCACCGCGCCATGTAGGCGGGGTTTAAAAAAGGCGTCCAAAGGCTGACGACGCCAATAAGCCCCAGCGTCGTTGTCCCGCCAATCGCCGCGAAGCGGTACGCGCTCGCTTGCAGGCGGCCCTCGGTCTTATAAATCAACCATGTTGCGCCGAGCAGCGCATAGCCGCCGACCAATGCCACGCCGGTCAACAGGCTGAATGGCGTAAGCCAGTTCCACCATCCCCCCAAGTAGGAGCGACCGGCGACCGGAATGCCTTGAACAAGCGCCCCCAGAGCGACGCCCTGAGCAAAGGCAGCGCAGACCGAGCCGGAGGCGAAGGCCCAATCCCACAAGAATTGATCGCGCTGGGCTTTCCATCGGAATTCAAAAGCGACGCCACGAAAAATCAGGCCGAGCAGCATGGCGATGATCGGAGCGTAAAGCGCCGGCATAATTACGCTGTATGCAAGAGGGAACATGGCGAACAATCCCCCGCCGCCGAGCACAAGCCAGGTCTCGTTGCCGTCCCAGACGGGCGCCACCGAGTTCATCATCTCGTCTCGGTCATTCTGACCCTTGACGAAGAGGAACACGATGCCGACACCCAGATCGAATCCGTCGAGAATAATGAAGGCCAGAACGACAAACGCGATTAATCCAGCCCAGATGAAAGGAAGATCGACGACCATTATCTGGCGCCCGCTGAACCCATGGTTGGCGCTGGCATGAGGCCTGCCGCCCGGATCGGTTGGTCTTTCGCCAAAGCGCCATCGCCAACGCTTGGCGGCCTGTTCATGAGGCGCAAAATGTAAAACACCCCTGTTCCGAACAGGGTGAAATACACAATGACGAAGGCGACCAATGACGCGCCGACCGCGGCGGCGCCGATCGGTGAAATCGAGTCGGCGGTTCTCAGCAAGCCAAAGACCGTGTACGGCTGGCGACCGACTTCCGTGGTTATCCACCCCGCCAGCACCGCCACGATGCCAGAGGGGCCCATTAGGATCGCCGCGCGATGCATCAAGGGCGTGTCGAAAAGCTTTCCGCGCCCACGCAAATAAAGGCTCCACAATCCTAGCGCGAGCATGGCGAAGCCAAGGCCCACCATGACACGGAAACTCCAGAACACGACCGCCGCATTGGGGCGATCCTGGACGGGCCATTCCTTCAGGCCTTTGACGACCCCGTCAACGCTATGGGTTAAAATCAGACTTCCGAGGATAGGAATTTCGACGGCGTAGTCAGTACGCTCTTTCGCCATGTTCGGCAGGCCGAAGAGTATCAACGGCGCGCGGGCGCGGGTTTCGAAATCTCCTTCCATCGCGGCGATCTTCGCCGGCTGATGCTCAAGCGTATTGACGCCATGCGCGTCTCCCGCCGCTATTTGTAAGGGCGCCACGATCGTCGCCATCCACATCGCCATCGAAAACATAAGCCGTGCGGCGCCATTGCGGCGATCGCGCAGCAGATGAAGCGCCCCCACGGCGCCGACGATGAAGGCCGTCGTTAGATAGGCGGCGAGCACCATGTGGACAAGACGATAGGGGAACGAAGGATTGAAGATCACCGCGAGCCAATCGACCGCGATGAATTGACCTTTGTCGTTGATCGCGAAACCCGCCGGAGTTTGCATCCAGCTGTTCACCGCCAATATCCAGAACGCCGACATGAATGTGCCGGCGGCGACCATCGCGGTGGCGAAGAAATGCAAATTGCGTCCGACGCGTTCGCGGCCAAACAGCATGACGCCAAGAAAGCCCGCCTCAAGGAAGAACGCCGACAGCACTTCGTAACCCATGAGCGGACCGAGCACCGGTCCAACTTTATCCGAAAAGACGCTCCAGTTCGTGCCGAACTGATAGCTCATGACGATGCCCGACACGACGCCCATTCCAAAGGCGATGGCGAATATCTTTTTCCAATAGTTGAACAATTCGAGGAATACCTCGCGACCGGTAACGAGAGAAAGGCCGTTAAGAACCGCGAGATAGCTGGCTAGTCCGATGGAGAAGATGGGGAAAATGATGTGAAAGCTAATGGTGAAGGCAAACTGCGCTCGAGCGAGGGAAAGGGCGTCCATGAAGACAATCTCCTTACCGTAATTACGGTCTTAGCCGCCTTTGGTTTCATCAAACCGGAAGCGATCAAATCCTTCTTCATTTCGCGGAGTTTCTGCCCTGTCGCGCCGACGGCCAGCTTGCGATCTTTGGGGGAAAGTGCGGGAGATCTCGATCATGTTTTCATCGGTGTGGAAATAATTGTTACGAGGCCCATACGGCCATCGGGGGGCCGCTGGCCGAGCCTATGATCCGCTGGCGCAAAGGTTTGAGAACCGGAAATTGAGCGACATGTTCGTGGCAAAGGCGGATGCCTTAAGGGCGGGGATTCCCAGTGCGGTCGGTCTCCAGCGCGGCTCGGTCGGCGCCTTCGACACAGCCACGAGGTATTCAAATGATCCGAAAATGTATTCTTTTGAGGACATTCCTGATTTTCGCTCTGCTCGGGGGTCCCGCGATGGCTGTTGAAGAACCCGCTTTCAAGACCATCCTCCAAGAGGGCGATTTTGAGATTCGCGATTATCCGGCCCTCGCTGTCGCCGAGGTCACCGTCACCGGCGGACAAAAGGAAGCCGCGAGCAAGGGATTTCGTTTGCTTGCCGGATCACTGCTGTCCGGTTAAGTATCGAATAAATTCAGCTGGTTATGTAGCAACGCATCGTTATTTTCGTCGTCAACGTCTTGAAAGGCGCGGGAAAGCT
>JAYUFK010000282.1:0-28058 GCA_043739325.1 Methylocapsa sp.
AAAACGCTCCGCCCCCGCCCTTCGACTCTCGACAACTCCAACTAAACTTGGCAATGACATGAACCGGACAGTCGTGGGACAAGCCCCGCCATGACGGCAGTCAGACCAACGCAGGTCTTTGCCCTCACCACATATCCAGCGCCACCCGCGCCTCGTCCGACATGCGGCTCTGGTCCCACGGCGGGTCGAAGACCATGTTGACCTTGGCGCCGGAGACGCCGGGGACGGCGCTGACGGCGTTTTCGACCCAGCCGGGCATTTCGCCGGCAACCGGGCATGCGGGCGCGGTCAGGGTCATCTCCAGAGTCACGAAGGCGCTATCGTCGATGTCAATGTTATAGATGAGCCCAAGTTCGTAAATATCTGAAGGTATTTCAGGATCGTAGACCGTCTTGAGCGCCGCAACGATGTCGTCGGTCAACTGCCTGAGCTGTTCGGGCGGCAGATTTGACGGCGCGGCGATCATCGCCTCGTTGGGCGCCTTTTCGATCGTGGGGCTATCGGTCATCGCTTGCCCTCCTCAGGCAAACAGTTTTTGCGCGCGGACCAGCGCGTCGGCCAAGGCATCGACCTCGGCGTGGGTATTATAGAGCGCAAATGAGGCGCGGCAGGTCGAAGTCACGCCAAAGCGTTGCAGCAGCGGCATCGCGCAATGCGTCCCGGCGCGCACCGCGACGCCCGAACGGTCGATGATCGTTGCAACGTCATGCGCATGGGCGCCTTCCATGGCGAACGACAGGATCGGGCCCTTGCCGGGCGCCGTGCCGAAAATCCGCAGCGAATTGATTTGCCCAAGCCGCTCATGCGCGTAGGCGCTGACGCTGGCCTCATGGGCGCGGATCCAGGCGCGCCCGATGCCCTCGACATAGTCGAGCGCCGCGCCCAGCCCGATGGCCTGCACGATCGGCGGCGTCCCCGCCTCGAAGCGATGCGGCGGGGCGTTGTAGGTGACGTTTTCCCGCGTCACGTCCTGGATCATCTCGCCGCCCCCATTGAACGGCGGCAGCGCCTCCAGCAACGCGCGCTTGCCGTAGAGCACGCCGACGCCCGTCGGGCCGTAGACCTTGTGGCCGGTGAAGACATAAAAGTCGGCGTCGAGATCGCGCACGTCGACATCGAGATGCACCGCGCCCTGCGAACCGTCGACCAGCACGGGCACGCCATGCGCGTGGGCGATCCGAATGATGTCCTTGATCGGCGTCACCGTGCCCAGAACGTTCGACATATGGGTGATGGCGACGATCTTGGTGCGCTTGGTCAGCGCCTGTTCGAACGCTTCGAGTGAAAACGATCCGTCGTCGGCGACATCGACCCACTTCAGCACCGCGCCCTTGCGCTCGCGATGGAAATGCCAGGGGACGATGTTGGAATGATGCTCCATGACCGAGAGCACGATCTCGTCGCCCTCGCCAATATTGGCGAGGCCGAAGCTGGCGGCGACGAGATTGATCGCCTCCGTCGCCGAGCGGGTGAAGATTATTTCCTCTATTGCGCCGGCGTTGATGTAGCGCCGCACGGTTTCGCGCGCCGCCTCATAGGCTTCAGTCGCCGCATTAGCGAGATAATGCAATCCTCTATGAACATTAGCGTACTCATGTTCATAGACATGCGTCAGGCGCTCGATGACCGCGCGCGGCTTCTGCGCCGAAGCGGCATTGTCGAGATACACCAGCGTCTTGCCATACGGACGCTCGGCGAGGATCGGGAAATCGGCGCGCAGCTTTTCGACATCATAGGCCGGAACGGGTTGGTGCAGCGTCATGCCCTGCCCCTCCTCGCGAGCCAGGTGCGCATCTTGTCAGCGATTAGGTCGGCCAGTTCGTCGCTGGCGAAACGCTCGATCGCCTCGGCGCCGAACGCCTCCAGCAACATCGCCTCGGCCTCGGCTTTGGGAATGCCGCGGGCTTGCAGATAGAATATCTGGTCCGGATCGAGCGCGCCGACAGTGGCGCCGTGGCCACAAACCACGTCGTCGGCGAATATTTCCAGTTCCGGCTTGTTGTTCATCACCGCGTGCGGCGAGAGCAGGATCGCCTGGCTCTTCATCGACCCGTCGGTCTTCTGCGCGCCCGGATTGACGATGACCTTGCCCTGATAGACGCCGGTCGCCTCGTCGGCGACGATGTGCTTGTAGAACTCGCGGCTGGTTCCGTGCGGGGCAGCGTGTTCGACGACAAGCGTCGTGTCGGCATGGCGCTCGCCATTGAGCAGGCTGAGGCCGCCGAGCTTGAGCGAAGTGCTGACGCCTGTGATCGTCACGAAAATCTGCCGGCGCACAAGCGCCCCGCACGCCACCAGCGCGAAGGCCGACAGTTCGGCGTTTTCGGCGAGTCGCGCCAGCTGGCTTTCGATATGCAGCCCGGGGTTGTCGTCGATGATGGCGACATGTTCAGCCTTGGCGCCGGCGGCGAGATCGAGGATTGTCGATGAAGTCCGCTGATGGCCGGGGCCCGCGCCGACAAAGCTCTCGACGAAGCGCGCCGTTGCCCCCGCCCCGAGTGCGAGGTGAATCCGGGTATGCACCGCCTTGGCCGCGCCCCCGCTGATGAGGTGGACAATTTCGATGGCCCCGGCGAGTTCGACGCCAGCGGCAACCGACACCGCGCAACCGCCCTGCGCCAACGCCGTGTTGAGCGCGACCAGCGCATCCGCGCCGGCAATGGCGATCTCGGGCGGCGCGTCGCCGGCGCCGTTTACGACAATGACGCCCGGCGGCGGCGCATCCGAGAGATCGGCGATAAAGCGGCCGTCGACCAACGCCAGCCGGACAGCGCCGATGCGCTTACGCCCGGCCAGGGCGGCCTTTGCGGCGCTCAAGGCGGCGGCGTCAGGCGCGCTCGCCAATGGCGCGGCGATGCTCCAGACGCTGCGCAGGTCGGTGTAATGCCATGCCTCGACGCGGCGCGTCGGCAGACCCAGCGACGCGAACTGACGGAATGCCGCCTCGCGCTCGGACGAAGCGCCCGCGCCAAATTGCTCCGCCAGCGCGGTCTCGACGGCGGTTTTCGGCGCTACGATCCGCACGTTCATGACGTCCTCACGCGGCTGCCTCGGAATAATCGCGGTAGCCGTTCTTCTCCAGTTCCAGCGCCAGTTCCGGCCCGCCCGATTTCACGATGCGGCCCTTGGCCATGACGTGGACGACATCGGGCTTGATGTGATCGAGCAGGCGCTGATAATGGGTGATGACGAGGAACGCGCGCTTGGGATCGCGCAGCGCGTTGACGCCGTCGGCAACGATGCGCAGGGCGTCGATGTCGAGCCCCGAGTCGGTCTCGTCGAGGATCGCGAGGCGCGGCGCGAGCAGCGCCATCTGCAGAATTTCCATGCGCTTCTTCTCGCCGCCGGAAAACCCGACGTTGAGCGGGCGCTTCAGCATTTCCTGATCGATCTTAAGACTCTGCGCGCTCGCTTTTACAAGCCGCATGAAGTCAGGCGTGGTGAACTCTTTCTCGCCCCGCCCCCGCCGCTGAGCGTTCAGCGTCGCCTTGAGAAAGGTCATCGTGGCGACACCGGGGATTTCGACCGGATATTGGAACGCCAGGAACAGCCCCTTGGCGGCGCGCTCGTCGGGCTGGAGATCGAGGATGCTTTCGCCATCGAGCAGCACTTCGCCAGAGGTCACTTCATAGTCCGGCTTGCCGGCGATGACATAGGAGAGCGTCGATTTGCCCGAGCCATTCGGCCCCATGATCGCGGCGACCTGCCCCGCCTCTACGGTGAGGTTGAGGCCGTCGAGGATCGGCTTGCCGGCGATTTCAACGCTGAGATTTTTGACTTGCAACATAAAGGGAGATTCCAATCACTCTTCGCCGTCGAAATAGCCCAGCGAGCTTTCCCGACGACCGATGTACATGAGCTTGGCCGCCATGAGTCCGCCGCCGGGCGGGACCATCGAGGCGACAGCGAATTTGTTTGAATCGGGGTATTCAACGACGTCTGGATCGTGGCGCGTCGAAAACGCGAGGTAGCGCAGTTCGCCGGCGTTGGTGTTGACGATCTGGTGCGCGGTCGAGGCGTCGCCCGACGGCGCGCTGATGATGTCGCCAGCGCGGATTGGATAGCTTTCCTCGCCGAATCGGTAAATCCCATCGCCCGAGATCACGAAAAACATCTCCTCGTTGACGTGATGGGCGTGGCGCGGAAACGCCTTTTCGCCCGCCGCCACAATATGCAGCATGCAGCCAAGTTTTTGCGCGCCGACGAGCGAGCCGATGCGGCCGAGCTTGGCGGAAAAGTTCTTGCCATTGCCGCCGTCGCGCAACGGCACGTCGGCGATGTTGACGATGGGCTTGCTCACCCCACGCTCCCCTCGAGCGAAATCGCAATGAGCTTCTGCGCCTCAACGGCAAACTCCATCGGCAGTTGCTGCAATACGTCGCGCACAAAACCGTTGACGATCAGCGCCGTCGCCTCTTCGCCGGAAAGCCCGCGCTGCAGGCAATAGAACAACTGGTCGTCCGAGATCTTCGAAGTGGTCGCCTCATGCTCGAACGTCGTCGAGGAATTCTTCGCCTCGATATAGGGCACGGTATGGGCGCCGCAGTGCTCGCCGATCAGCAGCGAGTCGCAATTGGTGAAATTGCGCGCGCCCGTCGCCCGCCGGTGCGCCGAGACTTGCCCGCGATAGGTGTTCTGCGAACGGCCGGCGGCGATGCCCTTGGAGATGATGCGGCTGGTCGTGTCCTTGCCCAGATGGATCATCTTGGTGCCGCTATCGACCTGCTGTCGGCCGTTGGAAATAGCGATCGAGTAGAATTCGCCGCGCGATTTGTCGCCGCGCAGGATGCAGGACGGGTATTTCCAGGTGATCGCCGAGCCGGTCTCGACCTGGGTCCACGAGATTTTCGAGCGGTGCCCACGGCAGTCGCCGCGCTTGGTGACGAAGTTATAGATGCCGCCCTTACCCTCGGAATCGCCGGGATACCAGTTCTGCACCGTTGAATATTTGATCTCGGCGTCGTCGTGCGTGATGAGTTCGACCACCGCCGCGTGGAGCTGGTTCTCGTCGCGCTTGGGCGCGGTGCAGCCTTCGAGATAACTGACATAGGCGCCCTTGTCGGCGATGATCAGCGTCCGCTCGAACTGGCCGGTGTTCTTCTCGTTGATGCGGAAATAGGTCGAAAGCTCCATCGGGCAGCGCACGCCCGGCGGCACGTAAACAAACGAGCCGTCGGAAAACACCGCCGAGTTGAGCGTCGCGTAAAAATTGTCGCTGGGCGGCACCACCGTGCCCAGATACTTCTTCACGAGGTCGGGATGGTTGTGCACCGCCTCGGAGAACGAGCAGAAGATCACGCCGACCTTGGCGAGTTCGGCCTTGAAAGTCGTCGCCACCGAGACCGAGTCGAACACGGCGTCGACCGCGACGCGCGGGCGCTCGACGCCGGCCAGAATTTCCTGCTCGATCAAGGGGATGCCGAGCTTGGCGTAAGTGCGAAGTAATTCCGGATCGACTTCGTCGAGCGACTTTGGCCCCGGCGTCGACTTGGGCGCGGAGAAGTAATAGAGGTCCTGGAAATCGATCTGCGGATACTCGACGCGCGCCCACGCAGGCGTCTCCATCGTCAGCCAGCGGCGATAGGCGTCGAGACGCCATTGCAGCAGCCAGTCCGGCTCGTTCTTCTTGGCTGAGATGAAGCGGACGATATCCTCGTTCAGGCCCTTGGGGGCCTTGTCGGATTCGATGTCGCTGACAAACCCGTACTTATATTCGCTGACGTCGATCGAACGTACTCGATCGACTGTCTCCTGGACAGCCGCCATACCAAACTCTCCTCAGCCTACGCGGGTTCAAGGACCGCTGGTGGGGTGCAACCTTGTCAAGACTCTCGATCACGCCTCCGGGCTGTGACTGACCGCCTCTATATTGTGACCGTCGAGGTCAATTGCAAACGCCCCGTAATAGCGGGGATGATAGTGCGCGCGCAAGCCCGGCGCGCCATTGTCTTTGCCTCCCGCCGCCAAGGCCGCCGCATGAAAGGCGCGCACTTCGGCATTGTTGCGCGCGGCGAAGGCAATATCCATACGACCCGACGGCGCGCCGCCCTTGTAGATCCAGAACTGCGGGCGACTGTCGCGACCAAATCCGACCTCTCCCGGCGATTGCATCGCAATCCTGACGCCAAGCGGCGCGAGCGCGGCGGTATAGAAGGCCAGAGATTTGTCGAAATCGCCGACGACGATGCCGATGTGGTCGAGCAAGCGCCCCTCCTTCAGGCGGCGCGGTGGCCGCGAATCCGCTTTACCAGCGCCGCCAGCGCTTCGATGAAATGTTCGATATCCTCAGGCCGCGACGACCAGCCAAGACTAAGGCGGATCGCGCCGGCGGCAAGATCACCCGGAGCGCCCATCGCGTCGAGCACGGCGGAGCGCGTCACTTTGCCCGATGAACACGCCGCGCCGGAGGAGACCGCGACGCCGGCCATATCCAGCCCCATCACCAGTGTCGAAGCCTCGATGCCGGGAATGGCGAAGTATAGGGTATTTGGCAAGCGCGGCGCGCTTTCGCCAAAAATGATCGCATCGGGCGCGGTATCGCGCACGCGCGCTTCCAGCGCCTCTCGCAATGCCAGAAGTCTTGCGGCTTCGCTTTCCCGGTCGGCCAGCGCAGCCCTTGCCGCCGCGCCAAAGCCGGCGATCGCCGCGACATTTTCCGTGCCGGCGCGCAGATTGCGCTCCTGCCCGCCGCCGCGAACCAGCGGCGACCCGATAATGACGCTGGGCGACGCGATAAGCGCGCCGGCGCCCTTGGGACCGCCCAGCTTGTGCGCCGAAACGATCATCAGGTCGGCGTCAAGATCGGCCAGATGGCAGGGCACGCGCCCCGCGAGTTGCACTGCATCACAGACGACAATCCCGCCTGCGGCGTGCACCAGCGCCGCCGCCGCCGCGACCGGCTGGATAACCCCGGTTTCATTGTTGGCGCCCTGCAACGCCAGCATGACCGGGCCGCCCGCCTTCTCGATCATCTGCTCCAGCGCGAGGAGATCGATCATTCCGTCCATCGTCAGGGGCGCAATTTCCACGCGGCCGGCGGGAAAGCGATGGCCTTTCAGCATGCAGGCGTGCTCTCCGGCAGAGACGATCAGCCGCTCGATCGGGGCGCCGCCGCTCATGCCGACGGTTGGCGACAGCGCCAGGTTGGCCGCCTCTGTTCCGCTCGCCGTAAATGTCACGTTCTTCGCCAAAGCGCCGGCCAGACGCGCCACTTCCGCCCGCGCTGTCTCAATCGCGCCCCGCGCCGCCCGCCCCTCGGCATGGATCGAGGACGGGTTCCCTAAGAGGTCGAGCGCGGCGACGCAGGCCTGCCGCGCTTCTAGCCGAAGGGGCGCGGTCGCGTTGAAATCTAGATAGGTGCGCTGCTGCTGTTTCAAGATTGCCTACCGCGCCGCCGACGCTTTAGGGCCATCGCGGCCCTTTTTACCTTGCAATCGCTAGGGCGAACCGTGTTAAGAGGCGCTCCGCGTCGCAATCGCAACCCTGTTCAATACGCGCGTCTCCCTGTCGCCGCAAGTTTTGGGGGGCGCCGGGCGGGCGTTTCGAGCGCGCGTCGGCCGGCAAGGGTCTGACGCGCCGGGCACTTCTGGAGGCTTGATGCCTGAGGTTTTCTTTAACGGTCCCGCTGGTCGGCTTGAGGGGCGCTTTCACCCCGCAAAACAGCGCGGCGCGCCGATCGCTATCGTGTTGCACCCGCACCCGCAGTTTGGCGGCACGATGAACAACCAGATCGTCTACAACACGTATTATTCCTTCGCCGAACGCGGTTTTTCCGTTCTGCGCTTCAATTTTCGCGGCGTCGGGCGCTCGCAGGGCGCGTTCGATCACGGCCAGGGCGAATTGTCGGACGCGGCGTCCGCCCTCGACTGGGCGCAGTCGATCAGCCCCGAAGCGCGCTCGTGCTGGATCGCGGGCGTCTCGTTCGGCTCGTGGATCGGCATGCAATTGCTGATGCGCCGACCCGAGATCGAGGGTTTTATCTCGATCGCGCCGCCGGCCAACCGCTTCGACTTCACCTTCCTCGCGCCCTGCCCCTCGTCCGGCCTGTTCGTCCATGGCGACAGGGACCGCGTGGCGCCGCTCAAGGAAGTGCAGGCGCTGATCGAAAAGCTGAAGACCCAGAAGGGCATTCTGATCGAGCACGCCGTGATCGAGGGCGCCAACCATTTCTTCGAAAATTGCATCGAGGATTTGCAGGGCGTCGTCGGCGCCTATCTCGACAAGCGCTTGGGGATGCCGCGCCACGTCCCGCCGCCGGTGCGAAAAGACCGCAGCAAGATCGCGCCTCCCGCCCCGCCGGCCGCCGCCGCAAAATAATCGCCGGCCGGCGCTCAGCGCCGGTCGCAGGAAAGCGCGATGAGCCTCATCACAACGACTGACGAACTGGCCGCAACCTGCGCGCGACTGGCCAAACACGACTTCATCACCGTCGACACGGAATTCCTGCGCGAAACGACGTTCTGGCCGATCCTCTGCGTCGTCCAGGTCGCTTCCACCGATGAGGCCCGCGCGATCGACGCGATGGCCCAGGGGCTGGATCTCCAGCCGCTCTACGAACTGATGGCCGATGAGCATGTTCTCAAGGTATTTCACGCCGCGCGGCAGGATGTCGAAATATTCTGGAAGCTCGGCAACGTCATTCCCAAGCCGATGTTCGACACGCAAGTCGCGGCGATGGTGTGCGGCCACGGCGAGCAGGTGTCGTATAGCGAACTCGTGCAGTCGATCTGCCACGCGCCGATCGACAAATCCTCGCGCTTTACGGATTGGGCGCGCCGACCGCTGGCGCAAGCGCAGATCGACTACGCCATCGCCGACGTCACTTATCTGCGTGACGTCTACAAGGCGCTGGCGGCGGAACTCGACAAGACGGGGCGCCGCTCGTGGCTCGAAGACGAGATGAAAGTCCTCACCTCGACAGCGACCTACGAGCAGCACCCGGAGAACGCCTGGGAGCGCTTGCGCAATCGCGCCCGTAAACCGCGCGATCTCGCCGTACTGATCGAACTGGCCGCATGGCGCGAGACCGAAGCTCAGACGCGAGACGTGCCGCGCTCGCGCGTGCTGAAAGACGACGTGCTGGTCGAAGTCGCGCTCGCCGCGCCGCACACACCCGATGCTCTCGCCAACCTGCGGGCGTTTCCGCGCGGCATGGAACGCTCGAAAGCCGGCGGTGAGATTCTCGCAGGAATCGAGCGCGGCCTGGCGCGCGATCCCAAGACTTTGCCCAAGCTCAACAAGGATAGGCGCGGACCGCCCGGCGCCGCCGCGACAGTCGAATTGCTGAAGGTGCTGCTGCGTCAGGTCTGCGACGCCAGCGGCGTGGCCGGCAAGATGATCGCGACCGTCGACGATCTCGAAGCCATCGCCGCCAGCGACAAGGCCGATGTCGCGGCGCTGCAAGGCTGGCGGCGGCAATTGTTTGGCGAACGCGCGCTGGAGCTCAAGCACGGAAGACTCGCGCTGACCGTCGAGAACGGCAAGGTCGTGACGCTCGAATGGCGTGACCAAGAGGGCGCGGAGCAGGCGGCGCAGTAGCGGCGCGGCGACAGGACCCGGAGCGCTTCCATGCGCATGAGCGCCGCGGTTTCATGACGGTTGGTCCCGATCGTCAATCCACCGTTTTGTCGGCCGGCGACAGTCGCGGCGAAAGCTCGAATGTCGGCATGAGGAGAACAATATATCCCTAGGCGACCTCGGCCCCAACTCCCGCGGCCGAGATGATCGCGCGAGCAAGTGTCATCGTCCGTTCAGACGATGACACTCCGCAACACCGCGCGTAGATTAAGGAATGTTCGAAACAGGACAAAATTGCCAATCGCCTTTGATTGACGCTAAGTTGGCTGCGAAATGCGGCTCTTTTGATCGAGGTCCGATCGCTGGAGGAAGCTGCGTCTGTGATCGTTGGAAAACTTCGCGGCGCGCCGCTTTGGCGCTCGGTCATTAGCGTTCGCCCCGTCCTCACCGCGCTCGTCTTTGTATGTTGAAGTTGAATCGTCAGCTCGCCGCCGCGAGCAATGGGGGTTTGCATCATGGCCAATGAAGATCTGCTGCGCCTCGTTGAAACGTCAGGTTTTGTTTTTCGCGGCAAAGCTGTCGAACATCCCATTCCGGAAGCCGAAGTCGGCGCAGGGGCCGCCGACAAGGCCGTCGCTGTCGCTGTCGAGGAAGTCATGCGCGGCACGGACGTATTGCGCGGCCTCAAGGGACGGGACGTCATCGTCATAAGCGAGCACGTCGCCGCGATCGAGACAGCCGGCGAGTGCGTCTTCTTCACCGAATGCATCTCGCTCGGCGCCCAAGTCGTGGCGCGCGAACTGGCGCATCGTCAAGCTGCTCCGGCGACGTTACGCGAAATCACGGAGGCGATCAGCGCCGCGGCGGAGCGCCCGCTTATCGAGCGCGTGCGCGGCGCTGAATTGATCGTGACGGGGCATGTCAGCAGCGTCCGGGTTCTTGAAAAGCCGTTCCCGCCGAAGTCGGAACACGATCCCCACTGGGCGGTGGCTCGCGTCGCCGTGCGCACCGTCATCAATGGCCGCAAACCGAGAGGCGATATTGAGATTTTGTTCGCCAGCAGCGACGACATCGCATGGCGCCACTCACCGCGATTGCATGAAGGTTCGAGCGGAATTTTCATCTTGCGAGTGATGAGGGAACACGACGAGCCGCGCGAATTGCCGCGTTCGGTCTACGTTGCGATCGATCCGCTGGACTTCCTGCCAGAGGATCGCCTTGGCGAAGTGCGTCGCGGGCTCGATTCAGAACCGGGAGGACGCTGAGATGGCCGACATCGTCACCCTCGTCAATATGATTCCCAGTCTTTCCAGCGCGGAGACGAACCAGGACAGCGAATCCAATCTTGCGGTCAATCCCGCCAATCCGCTCGAGATGGCGGCAACGACTTTTACACCGAGCCCAAATGTCGGCAGCAAGAATTCGCCGATTTTCTATTCCAAGGACGGCGGGGCGACATGGAGTCTCAAGGACCTCATCGCCGCAACGCCGGTGCGCGACCAGACGCTCCGCTTCGCGACATCGAGCGGCCTCCTTTATGCCGGCGTCCTGTGGGGCGGCGGCAGCAATATCGCCCTGATAAACTTCGACATCCTGCGCACCAACGACTTCACCAGCGGCGCGACGATGACGAAGCTCGCGGAGCGGAAGAACGACGATCAGCCGTTCGTGCAGGCGGCGACCGTTCCTTCCGGCCCGAACGCGGGCAAGGACCGTATTTACGTCGGCAGCAATGACCATGCTCCCGGCAATGTGCCCGCGACGATCGACCTTTCGCTTGACGCCGCGAAGGTGCTGCCTGTCGCCACGAGTACGTTCGTTATCGAGGGGCGCACAGTCGTGCGCGACGGTTTCCCGACGCGTCCCGCGGTTCACCTCAACGGAACCGTCTACGCGATATTTTACGCGCTTATTGGCGGCACATCCTCGGATGTCGTGATTGTCCGCGACGACAATTGGGCGAGCGGCGCGACGCCGTTCCAGGCGCTCAACGACACGGGCGACGGCAAGCTGGGCGTGCGCATCGCCACCGGCGTCAACAATCCGTTCAACTCGATCAGCATCGGACAGCAGCGGATCGGCAGCGATTTGTCGATCGCCGTCGATCCAAACAACAGCGCGGTTGTCTATGTTTGCTGGGGCGACCTGCAGAGCGGCGTCTATACTCTTTTTGTGCGCAAATCGCCGGATTCCGGCGTCACCTGGTCGGGCAACCTGCGCTCAGTTTCCAATGCGACAAATCCCGCCTTGGCGATCAACGACAAGGGTCGGCTTGGTTTCCTCTATCAGCAAGTGACCGGACTCTCGACGAGCCAGCGCTGGGAAACCACGCTTGAGCTGACGACAAACGATTTCGCCGTTACGACGAGCTACTTGCTCGCCAATACGCCGGCCAATTCGCCCGCGAGCAACGGCAGCCCATACCTCGGCGATTATCTCTACATGATGACGGTCGGCGAACTTTTCTACGGAATTTTTACCGCCAACAATACGCCGGACAAGGCCAACTTCCCCAATGGCGTCAGCTACCAGCGCAATGCCAATTTCACCACCAAGACGCTGCTCGCCAACGACAACGTTACGCCTGTCGCGGTCTCCATCGACCCGTTCTTTTTCAAAGTGACGCAAGGGTTCGGACGGGTCGTCACCGGCATCGCCGACGCCGGGAACTTTGGCCACGTCTGCCTGGGCTCCTTCGTCGACGAGGAACTGACGATCGATAACGGCGGGACCGCGCTGCTCTCGATAACCAACATCGTCTCGTCCTCGCTCGACTTCCTGCCGCCGAGCATCGTGTCCTACCCGATCGAACTCGGCATCGGCGATTCGATTGAATTGGCAATCCGCTTCCAGCCCACAAGCCTTGGCGCCAAAGCCGCGACGATCACCGTCTTCAGCGACGATCCGGCCGGCCCGCACAAGGTTCAGGTGTCGGGGCTGGCGCAAGGACCACGGCTCAGCTTGTTGATCGCCGACAAGGGCGATTTCGGGCGCGTTTGTGTCGGCTCGTTTGCTGATGAGCCGCTTGTCCTCAACAACAGCAGTCATTGCCCGCTCACGGTGTCGAGCGTCACTTCGTCGTCGGCGGACTTCCTCACGCCCGAAACCCTGCTGTTCCCGCTACTGATTGGCGCGGGCGCTTCGTTGCCCCTGCCCATCCGCTTCGCGCCGGCCAGCCACGGCGCCAAGGCCGCGACGATCACGGTTACGAGCAGCGATCCAGGCAGCCCGCACCAAATCAACGTCACCGGCGATGCGCCGTCTGGCAAGCTGGCCGTCTCCGGGTCCTTGTGCTTTGGCGGCGTGAAAGCTTGCTGCCGGGCCGAGCGCACGTTGTCGATCTGCAATGTCGGCGATTGCGCCCTGCACGTGACGAGCGTTGCGTTCAAGCGCAAGAACCGCCACTGGAAGCTGGTGAACAACCCGTTCCCCGCGACGCTGCATCCCGGTTCGTGCCTCGACGTGGTCGTGCGGTACAAGGCCACTGAGAAGTGCCCGATCGCCTGTGAACTTATCATCGTCAGCGATGACCCGACGATGCCGGTCAAGACGCTCGACGTGATGGCCTACACGATCTGGAGCGAATGCGGCTGCAAGCGCGAAGGCGACGATTGCAAGAAATGTGATTGTGACCGCTGTCGCGAAAGCACCGACGATTGCTGCGACGATGAGGAGGACGACGACTAGCGTCATCGCGTGTCCGAGCGAGCCGGAATCTGGTGGGCGAGGTTCGAAGCCGTTCCTCGGCGAAAGGCGCCGCGCAAGATAATCTGGATTGCGCGCACCGGAGCGCCTCCGCGATCCAGTCGCGGCCGAAGGGTGAAGGAATGATGCCTGTCTAGGCCGTCGCCGCCCTGATCTCTGGGTCGCCGCCGATCAGTCTGGCGAATTGTCTGAGGCGGGTCTGCAGGCGATCGCTGTTGAGCGCCGCGAGATCGGGCGCCAGCGTCAGTACGACCTTGCCCTTCTGACAAACCATCGGCGCGCGCGGCAGAACGCCAGGCATGGCCGCCGAGATGATATAGGCGACGCGCATCGCCGCGCCCAGAATGCGGGCGCGATCGAGCTGGCGGGCGCTGACCAGCGAGCGCAACACCGGGCCGGCTTCCAGATCACCCGACATGTGGCGGTAGGAGGCGGCGAGCGCGAGATACGCGCGGGAGGGATGGTCGAGCCCGATGAACGCCGCGTTGGCGATGAGATTATGCGATTGCTCGCCGCGATAGTCGGGATGGGCGCGCCAGCCGATGTCCGACAACAGACAAGCGGCATGGCGCAGGCGCGCTTCCTCAGCGGTCTCGTCGAGATGCGTCGACTTCAGCAACTGCGTCGTCCAGGAGAAAAGCTCTTCGCCGTGTGCAGGCGCGCGCGATCGCAGGATGTTGAATTCACGCGCCGCCGATAGCAACGGGTCCTCGGCGCGCTCGGCGCTGGAAAGACTTTCATAAAGCAGGCCCTCCCGGACGCCCAACGTCGAGATGACGATCTCTTTGGGATTAGTTCTGCGGATGATCTCCTCAAGCACAGCCGCGCCGTAGGCCAACAATGGGCGGCGCGCGGTCGAGACCGACTCAATCGACAGCAAGGCTTCGGCTTCGATGCGCTCGACCAGCTTGGCGAATTCCAGCGCGTCGCGCGAGGGGATGACGTAATTGTGCATGACCTGCAGCGGGTATTGGCGCTGACGCATATGCAGCCGCGCCAGCGCGCGCCAGGTGCCGCCCACAGCATAGAAAGTCCGTCCCGCCAGGTGATCGAGCGGTTTCGCCTTGGCCAAAGCTTCGCGAGCAATCTTGGCGCCTTTTTTGGGCGAGCGATCCGACGCATCCATCAGCGCAAGCCCGCCCAGCGGCAGCGTCATGCCCTTGCCGACCTTGCCATTCCTCACGTCGATCAGTTCGAGCGACCCGCCGCCAAGATCGCCGACGATGCCGTCGGGCTGATGGATCGACGAGATCACGCCAAGCGCCGACAATTCGGCTTCGCGCGGGCCAGTCAACAGGGTGATCTTGGCGCCGAGCGCGCGTTCCGCCAGTTCGAGGAATTGCGGGCCGTTCGCGGCGTCACGCACGGCCGCCGTGGCGATCGCGCGGATATCGGCGATGCCCATGATCTTGCAAAGCATGCGAAAGCGTTGCAGCGCCGCGAGCGCCTTGGAGACGCCATCTTCCGCCAGAAATCCGTTGGCGGCGACGCCGCGGCCGAGACCACACAGAACCTTTTCGTTGAACGTCGGCGTCGGCGAGCGCGTCAACGCTTCATAGGAAACCAGGCGCACCGAATTTGAGCCAATATCGACAATCGCCACCGGTTCGCCGGAAAGGCGCCCCCTTGCTTCCACCGCGGACATGAACATTGTTTTTCCTACAGACTCGGCGCCGGCTTGGCGGGCTTGCGTTTGGGAAGCGAACTCGGACGCGATTCCTTGAGCGACTTGCCGCGCCCCGACAGGCTTGGATTTGTGAGAAAGTATTTGTGCGCGTTGAACGGTTCTTCACCTTCAGGGGCGACGATCCGTTCGCTCGATCCGTCGGGCAATATTCGGAAGCTTTGCTGATTGTCCATCAGATTGGCTTCCATGATCTGGTTCAGCACTTGCTCATGCACCGTCGGATTGCGCATCGGCACGAGCGCTTCGACGCGCCGGTCGAGATTGCGCTGCATCAGATCGGCTGAAGACAGGTAGACGTGCGCCTTGGCGTGCGGCAACCCGTGCCCGCCGCCAAACGCGTAGATGCGCGCGTGCTCGAGGAAACGCCCGATGATCGACTTGACCCGGATATTCTCGGAAAGCCCGGGGACGCCGGGGCGCAGACAGCAAATGCCGCGCACGACGATGTCGATCTCGACGCCCGCCGCGCTCGCGTCATAGAACGCGTCGATCATTTCAGGGTCGACGAGCGCATTGCACTTCGCCCAGATCGCCGCGGGTTTGCCCGCGCGGGCAAACGCGATTTCCTCGGCCACATGTTTCAACAGCCGCTTCTTCAGCATCATCGGCGAGATCGCCATGAGTTCGAGCCCGTCAGGCTCTGCGTAACCCGTGATGAAATTGAAAATCCGCGAGACATCGCGCCCGATGGCGGGGTCGGCGGTGAAGTAGGAAATGTCCGTGTAGATGCGCGCCGTAACAGGGTGATAATTGCCAGTGCCAACATGACAATAGGTGACGAGCGAACCGCCCTCGCGCCGCACGACCATCGAGAGTTTGGCGTGGGTCTTGAGTTCAATGAAGCCGAACACGACCTGGGCGCCAGCGCGCTCGAGATCGCGCGCCCAGCGGATGTTGGCTTCCTCGTCGAAGCGCGCCTTGAGTTCGACCAGCGCCGTGACCGACTTGCCGGCTTCCGCCGCCTCGATTAGCGCGCGAACGATCGGGCTGTCGGACGAGGTCCGATACAATGTCTGCTTGATCGCGACGACGGCCGGATCGCGCGCCGCTTGCGCGAGAAATTGCACGACGACATCAAACGATTCATAGGGGTGGTGGACGACAAGATCTTTTTGACGGATCGCCGCGAAACAATCGCCGCCATTGTCGCGCACCCGCTCGGGAAACCGCGCGTTGTAAGGGGAAAACTTCAGATCGGGGCGATCGAGCGAGACCAGTTGGCTCAGTTCGTTCAGCGCCACCATGCCTTCGACGACGAAAATGCCGGACGCGACAACATCGACGTCGCCGGCGACGAAGGCGCGCAACGCCTCGGGCATGCTCGCTTCAATTTCGAGCCGGATGACCGAGCCGCGGCGACGTCGCTTGAGCGCGGTTTCGTAGAGGCGGACGAGATCTTCCGCTTCTTCCTCAACTTCAATGTCGCTGTCGCGGATGACGCGAAAGCTGCCCTGCCCGGTGACCGAAAAACCTGGGAAAAGCTGGCTGATGAAGGCGACAATGATCTGCTCCAGCGTGACAAAGCGCTGCCCGGCGCCCTGCCCGATGTCCGGCAGTTTTACAAACCGGTCGACTTTGCCCGGCACACGCACCAAGGCGCTCATCGCATGATTGTCGCCGCGATGCAGCAACTGCAGCGCGACCGTGAAACCGAGGTTGGGGATGAACGGGAAGGGATGCGCCGGATCGACCGCCAGCGGCGTCAGGATGGGGAAGATGTGGAGGAGGAAATAGTCTTCAAGCCATCGGCGTTCGGAAGCTGTGAGGTCTTCGACATCGACGATGACGATGCCAGCGCCCGCCAGTTCACCGCGCAGTTCGCGCCAGCGTTGCTGCTGCGAGGCGACAAGCACATCGACGCGTTCGCCGATGCGCGTCAATTGTTCCGACGGCGTCAGGCCATCTTCGGAGCGTTCGGACAGGCCAGCCAATACCTGGCCCACCAGACCGGCGACGCGGACCATGAAAAATTCATCGAGATTGTTGGCTGAGATCGACAGAAATCGCAGGCGTTCAAGCAGGGGGTGATTGAGGTTGGCCGCCTCTTCGAGAACGCGGCGATTGAATTCGAGCCAGGACAATTCCCGATTGATGAAGCGCTCGGGCGAATGCCTCAGACCCTCTTTGGGCGAACTCGCACCCTCGGCCGCGGGATGGCGCGCCTCCGTCTTTTCAACTGCGGAAGGGCGGCGCGCCAAGTCTGTCTCCTCATCCATCGTCGTTTTGCTCTTCGCCTTGAGTGAGCAAGGGTTCTGCGTCGGTAGGCCGATTGTGCGACAGATTTGCGTCAGCGCAAAACCGCGCCCTTTCGGCGCGTTATCATGCTGTGCTAGTGGCGATGCGGCTCCGCGGCAACCTGCGCGAGGGCCTTGGGATACAGCTCGTGTTCGAGCGCCAGCACCCGGTCCGCAAGCGCCTGTTGGCTTTCACCAGGGATCATCGGCAGACGCGCTTGAGCAATGATCGGCCCGGAATCGAGTTCCGGCTCGACGAAGTGCACAGTGCATCCATGCTCTTTCGCTCCGGCCGCGATCGCGCGGGCGTGGGTGTTAAGGCCGCGAAATGCGGGAAGCAGCGACGGATGAATGTTGATCAGCCGGCCGCGCCAGCGCAGGACGAACGGCGCGCCCAGAATACGCATGAAGCCGGCAAGGCAAATCAGCTCGATGCGATGAATATCCAGCATCGCCTGGATCGCCGCTTCGAATTCGTCGCGTCCAGCGTAAATTTTCCGGTCGATCGCCGCCGTCGCAAGGCCCGCGCCGCGCGCCAGCGCCAATCCGCCAGCATCGCTTTTGTCAGCGAGAACCAGCACAATCTCCGCCGGAAAATCCGGCGCCCGCGCGGCCTCGATCAGCGCCGCCATATTCGAGCCGCGCCCGGAAATGAGAATCGCGGTGCGCTCGCGGCGGTTCACAATTCTAGCCGCCCGCGCATCGTCACCCGCTCGTTCTCGCCGCGCGCCGTGACTTCGCCGATGCGGACGGGCGCGAGCCCCGTCGCGTGCAGCGCTGCAAGCGCCGCATCGCCCTGCTCCTGCCGCGCGACGACAACCATACCAAAACCGCAGTTGAAAGTTCGCAGCATCTCGGCGGCCGCAACGCCGCCTGTGCGCGCCAGCCAGCCAAACACCGGCGGCGGCGAAAAGGCGGCGAGATCGAGCGTGACGGCGAGATCTTCGGGCAGGACGCGCGGCAGATTGTCGGGGAAACCGCCGCCGGTGATATGCGCCAGCGCCAAGATGCCGTCGCATGCCTTCAGCGCCTGCAGCAGCGGCTTCACATAAAGGCGGGTCGGCGTCAGCAACGCTTCGGCCAGCGTGCGGTCAGGCTGGAACGGCGCTGGCGCGTCCCAGGCAAGCCTGCTCATCCCGACGATGCGCCGCACCAGCGAAAAGCCGTTGGAATGCACGCCCGACGAGGGCAAGCCAATCACCCAATCGCCAGCACGCATGCCCGGCCTCGGCAACAGGCGCCCGCGTTCGGCGGCGCCGACGGCGAAGCCGGCCAGATCGTAATCACTTTTGGCGTAGAGGCCCGGCATTTCCGCAGTTTCGCCGCCGATCAGGGCGCAGCCGGATTCGATACACCCTGCCGCGATGCCCTTGACGATCGCCGCGCCGATCTTCGGCTCCAGCTTGCCGGTGGCGAAATAGTCGAGGAAGAATAGCGGCTCGGCGCCCTGCACGACGATGTCGTTGACGCACATCGCGACGAGATCGATGCCGATGGTTTCGTGCAAGCCGCTCTCGATGGCGATCTTGACCTTGGTGCCGACGCCGTCGTTAGCGGCGACCAGCACCGGATCGACAAATCCCGCCGCCTTCAGATCGAACAGCCCGCCAAATCCGCCGATTTCCGCGTCCGCGCCGGGCCGCCGCGTGGCGCGCACCAGCGGCTTGATCGCCTCGACCATGGCGTTGCCGGCATCGATATCGACGCCGGATTCGGCATAGGTCAGGGCATTGCTTGGCGGCTGGGACATGGCGAATTTTGGCTCGCGAGGGAACGTGAAGCGGGGTTACAGGCAAGCGGCAAAGGGTGCAAGACGGCTTGCGTCGCCTTTCAACGCCCAATATCTCAGCTATGATGGCGCAAAGGGCGGCATGCAGCGGGCCCGGCGAAGGGCGACCCCGGGGACAATGGCCGTTTCAAGATTATTCGCCAGCTTGCCGAACCTCATTACGCTGGCGCGGCTGTTGTTGACGCCGCTGGCGGTGTCGATGATCGTCTCGCAACGCTTCGTCGAGGCCTTTCTGATTTTCCTTGCGGCCGGCATTTCGGATGCGATCGACGGGTTTATCGCCAGGCGCTTCGAACTGCGCTCCGAACTGGGCGCCTATCTCGATCCGCTGGCCGACAAGGCGTTGCTGGTGTCGATCTACGTCACGCTGGCGGTGGTGGGCGCCCTGCCGCCGGCGATCGCCATTCTCGTCGTTTCGCGCGACCTCATGATCCTGTTCGCCGTGCTTGTCTCGTGGCTGTTGAGCAAGCCGGTGGCGATCAACCCGGTCTGGGTGTCGAAGCTGAATACGGCGGCGCAGATCACCTTTGCCGCCTATATCCTGGGCGCCAAGGCTTGGGGTTTGGACCCGCCGCCCATGCAGGGTATCGCGGTCTGGGTGGTCGCGGCGCTGACGCTGGCCTCGGGCGGCGTCTACATCAAGCAGTGGCTCGACCATATGAACCAGTAGAGCGCCATGTCCCGCCGTCTCGCCGCGCTGACCCTACTTGTTCCCGGTTATGACGAGGCCATCGCCTGGTTCACGCAAGCGCTCGGCTTTGCGCTGATTGCCGACGCCCCGCTCGGCCCCGGCAAACGCTGGGTCGTCGTTTCGCCAGGCTCAGGCGGCGCCGATATCGTGCTGGCGCAGCCCGGCGACGAGCGCCAGCGAGCCCGGATCGGCGATCAGGCGGGCGGCCGCGTCATGCTGTTTCTTCATACCGACAATTTTGTAAGGGATCATGCGGCGATGCAAGCCACCGGCGTGCGGTTTCTTGAAGCGCCGCGCGTTGAGCCCTATGGCACGGTGGCGGTGTTCGCGGATGCGTGGGGGAACCGATGGGACTTGATACAAACCCCTTCTCCCCGCTAGCGGGGAGAAGGGGTGCATGACTTCCCGCCAGCTGCCGCTCGACCTGCCGCACACGCCGAGCTTTGCGCGCGAGGATTTTCTCGAATCTCCCGCCAATGCCGAGGCGCTGCGGGCGCTCGAAGCGTGGCCGAACTGGGCCGGCAAGATGCTGTTGCTGACTGGCCCCGCCGGGTCGGGCAAGAGCCACCTAGGCGCGATCTGGGCGCGCCGGGCTGGGGCCGAAATCGTTGAAGCCAAAGCCTTGTTGGGCGATAGGGCAAAGGCCCCCGCCCTGCTGATCGAGAACGCCGACCGCATCGGCGCCAACGAGGCGGCGTTGTTCCACCTCATCAACACAGCGCGCGAAGCCGGCGCCAGCCTGTTGATGATCGCTCGCGCCGCGCCCGACGCCTGGGGCCTCAAGACCGCCGACCTCGTGTCGCGCCTGCGCCTCGCCCCGATCGCGCGCCTGCGGGAGCCAGACGACGACCTCGCCCGCGCCGTCCTGTTCAAACTCTTCGCCGACCGCCAACTCGCCGTCGACCCCAACGTGATCGCCTACATCGCCCTGCGCATCGAACGCTCGCTCGGCGCGGCGCGGGCGATCGTCGAGGCGCTCGACCGCGAGGGGCTCGCGAGAGGGAGGGCGGTGACAAGAGCGATGGCGGGGGAGGTGTTGAAGGGGTGGGCAAGGGAGGAGTGAGGGGGCGCGCTGGCGGGGGCGCAGTTTGGTTGGAGTGTGAACGATTTCAGAGGGGTTAGGCGCCGAACGACGCACGTTTGTAAGTTTGAAGTTTGCTATATTTTACAGTTATAATTAGTCGTTTAATCCAATCGGGATATCGGGGACGCGATGGCAATTGTCGAATTCGGCAGGGGCGCGAACGGTCAGTTAGATAGGGAGTTAGTATGGCGTCCCCGTTATCCCCCCGGTTATCCCCAGGCGAATTGATGCGCGGGACGCTCATAAATTTAATCTATTATAAACAATTTAGTCGCGAGAGCATTCTGATTACGTCCCGCCTACAATATTAAATACACTCAGGACTTATTTCGGCGCGGGACCCGACTCTCTTGCAGTGGAAACGCACTGATACATTCTACCAACATTAGCGCCGCCACGACACGTGTCCGGAGTAATATTTTTATATGTACACCACCTTCTTGCGCCATTCTTGTAGCTGCCGTTGTCCCAGCAGACCGCTACATTTCCTACAAAACTCTGCTCACACTTTTGTGTCGATGGATTCTCAGACTCTGTTCCGACGCCATCAATATCACGGCCACCACAATCTCCGACTCCCACCTCCCGCCATTCAAATTTAATTGGGCCTACTCGCCAAATATTCTTATCTTCTTCGCTTGCTGACTCTTCCAATTGTCGGAATACGGTCTCTAGACTATCCTTCGGCAGCGCGGTAATCATGATTGTCCTATAATGTAATTTATCTTGCTAGTCCGCCGAGAATATATGCTCCCGATTTGAGCTAAGGAATTCTAGTACTTTAAATCTCAATGCATCTTGCCGTGCAATATCTGATTTCGTGCCTCTAGCAATTTGATCGCTGTAATTTTAATACCACTACAGCACGCCTGACAATATCGCTAAAACAGAAATAACTCCCGTTATGATAATTCCAATATTCGCTCGAACGAACTTTGACTCGCGCTTTACTCTCAATTTCTCTATTGCCAAACGTTCTTCTTCTATCCTCAACCGTCTTTCATCGTAAGTCAAACGAGCGGTCTCGACTTCTTCACTGGTCATAGTATCCACCATAGATTGAACACGCTGCGCGAGGAACAATTGGTGGGTTGCCGTCGTACTTGATGGAAACACGTAACATAAAATGAGATGGCGCAAAGTTTTGTCATGACACAAATACTACACTTGGCCATTTCAATATCGGAATGAATTGCGTTCGCAATCCGTGTCATCGGAGATAATAATCGCGGGATGCACCGCAATTAAAGTTTCCGCGCATGACCCTAGAAATTTAGTTGGGCAAAATGACCGAATTTGGCGATATAATACTGTTCAAACGCTGGCGCTGAAGCAGATCGTCCAATTGACGTTGAATTTCCGGGGAGACTCGACGAGAGGAAGCCTTTGCCGCAGCCGGCAGGGCGGTTGGAGCGGGATTGTGGAGCATCCCTACGTTCAGGTTGTTTTCGACGGTATTCTTAGGCGTAAGGCTCGCTATGGCATTCACTCGCGAAGTCTTAAATCCGATCGAACCGTTTGCTCCTCGAACAACGATAAAGTCGACGAGGTATCCAGAACTGGTCATATCGGCGACCCCGTTTTCCGACACTGCATTCGCCGTATCAACTAACCAATCACCGAGTCCCAAGGTAGTCGAAGCTTGCGGCAGTCCTGTCATTCCGCGCTGACATTTCTCATTCAAAGTGCCGTCGCGCCTAACATCCTTTTTCAGATTGCCCATCGGTACGTTGAACTTCAGCGACGCGTCTCGGAACGACGTATCGCCAAACGACGGGCCCACGCTCGCCGTTAGCGTGTTGGCCGAGATCGGAACGGTCCAACTAGCCGAAGCGGAGCCTTGAAGGTCGTTCGTGACTTTGAGATGAAGTTCAACACCCGCAGTATATTCGTCGAATAATTTCGCGTGCCCAGATGCTCGGTACACGTTTGCGAGTTCGCACTGCACAGCCGTTACAATCTCTGCCACCGAAATGCCATCCTGCGACGGCCTCTCCGGCAAGCTGGCGCATCCGCAAACCAGGATTGCACTGCATACACCAATCGCCGGTTTCGCGCGTCCCATTGCCGCCGCCTCCCCGCCCAACGAGACAGCCAACCACCTTCGACACCCCTCCGCATCCTCCAATTGGAGTATGTCGCGACAAATATTTGCGATTACAGCTGTGGAATTAGGGCTTGAAGCCGTGTTGTCCGGAGCGCCAAGAAGGGCTCAAGCTCCCCCCCTACCCCGTCCTCGGCAAATCCAAAAACCGCGACAGCCCCTTCTTCACCAGGTCCAGCGCTTCCTCGACGGTCGCGAGCACCGGCGCTGGCGTCGCGCCTGCAACGGACTCCGCTTGCGCGCTCAACTTGTCGCTTTGCCCGACGGCCGCCGCGGCGCCTGCGGGCAGGACGGTGGCGAGGTGGGCCAGGGCGGTTTGCATGGCGTTGGGCGGCGCCTGGTGGGCGGCCATCAATTGTTCCTGCGACGGGCTGATGGTCGGCAAACTGAGGCTGTTGGGGCCGTCATTGGTCGGCGCGGGCAACGACAGCGCGTGCAGCACGTCGGGGGCGGCCTTGTCGCGCTCGGTCAGCGGTTGACCTAGATCGAACAGGTTGCGCAGCGTCGCCAGAATTGTCGTGTGATCGAACGGGTATTTCGCGTTCGCCGGCGGGCGGATGATGCTGCCCGGTGGTATCCACGGCGAAATCAGCACGGCGGGAACGCGCACGCCGAAGCGGTCGAAGGCGAAATTGTCGGGGCGCGCCTTGTCGGGCGACACGGCGGCGGGCGGCGGGACGTGATCGTAGACGCCGCCATTTTCGTCATAGGTGATGATGAACAGGGTTTTCTTCCAGCCCGCGCCGTTGCGCAGCGCGTCGTAGCAGCGCGCGATGAGCCGCTCGCCGAACGCGACATTATGCGGGGGATGCTGATCGTTGGGCATGCGATTGAGCAGCGGATCGGAGAAATAGCGCGGCTCGATGAAGCTGTAATTGGGCAGTCTTCCGGCCATCGCGTCGGCCATGAAATCATTGTCGAAGTTATAGAGATGATCCGGCAATTCGCTCCAGATGTCCTCGAGCGTCGCGCTCTGCGGTATGTCATGGCGATAGATGCGCCAGCTCAGCCCTTCGCGCGTCAGCCGCGAGAAGATCGTCGGCATCGTATAGGGAAAATGCGCTGGCGAGTTGTTGACATAGCCCGCCGCCGTGCCGGTATGCGCGAAGAAACGGTTGGGCCATGTCTGGTTGGGCGCGGAAGCGTGCCAGCGGTCGGAAACGCCGAAGGATTTCGCCAACTGGCTTATGACAGGCACATGCTCGGGCGAAAAGCCGTGCATCACCTGACGCGGATCGCCGCCCGACGGGGCGAGCATGTAATTGGCGGCATAGCCGCTCATGTTCGCCGGCGCATTGGCCGGCGCGCCGGCGCCGAAAATCTGCGCGGTCATGTTGACGAATTCTTCCTTCGGATCGGGGCTCGGAATACAGGCGGCAGCCGATGTCAGCGGTATCGGGCTGGTCCACACCGGGATCTTCTGGCCGTTGAAGAGATTGAATTCCTTGCCGGTGAGGCCGTCGAAATCGGCGCGGCCGGGATACAGCCGCCCGAGCATGGAATCGAAAGAGCGGTTTTCCAGCATCAACACGACGACATGCGCGATATCGGCCATAGTGAGTGTCTCCTCTATTTACGGCGCTGTCGCGAGTTCGGAACGCAGCCGAAACACCGCCCCACGAACTCGGCCCGGTCCGGCCCCCGGCTCAAACAGCGCTCACAACTGCCCGTTCAATCGACGAGTTCAGTCCAACTCAAAACGGCGGGCCAGCGCATCCCCCAAATGAGGGATGCCAAAAAATAAATTCGCTATTGAGGAAGCGCTGACTACGCGACAGCGTTGAATAGCGGACCGCCCGCGGCGCCAATCGCAATCCGCACCCGGTTTACCGAAGCGGCGAGTTGGTCAGCGGATTCCAGGCCGGTCCAATCGGCGCGCCGCTATTGTCGACATTGACTCCCAGGATTGTGGCACCGGCAACGAAGCGCACGGCGTTATCGCTTCGCGTCTGCCTTTCGTCGACGATATCGTGGGTCGCCGCGACGCCAGCGACGAGATGGACGCGGGCGCTAAACAGTGCGCGGAAATTAAGCGTGACGCCGGGCACGCCCACCAGCGCCTCGGCGAACTTGACGGGCTCAAGCGCGCGCAGAGCCCTGAGGCAATTGCCCTTGTGGCTTCTTGCGTTGGGGAGCGGGTCCTCGAATTCATGGCGGCGCGTGCCCGCGAGCAGGCGGGTCTGATCGATGCAATGCGGGAAAAAAAAGTAATTGCCGGTGATGCCGAAATGGTTCGGAATCGAATTCGCCGGGGTTTGGGTTATCTGTCCTCCCGCACCCGCCGTGTACAGGCTGTGCGGAATGACGCGCACCGGCGCGGGACTTGTCAGATAGGCCTTGTCCTGGGCCTGCGAGAACGTGCTTGCGGGATCGGTAAGAGCGTCGTTTATTTCGGGCGTCGACGTGAACGTCGCCGTGGCGCCAGTGACGAAATTACAGCCTCGATTGGGACCCGTCGCGGGCGCGCGCGTTGCAGGAGGCGCTGGGACGGCGGCGTCCCAGTTATGGTGGCCGGTATCGTGAAAACTATTGATCGGACGCGTGAATTTCCCAACCGGCTTTTCGACGAGATTGCTGACCCAGGGGGCGCCGGCGCGCGGGGCTACCGTCACCGTCAGAGCGATCTCCACCGGGTCGCGCGCAACCAGCGCGGCATTGACCCGCGTCGCGCCGGAAGCCCGCACGATCGCGCCGGTTACGAACCTTGTCCGCGCGGCGCCCGACGCGCAAAGCTCGCCTTGCCAGTTCTGGTCGAACGTCGCGGGGGCCTCGGCGGCGGGACGCATCACCGTCGCGGTGGATGGCGAGGCGGCGCCGGGATTGGTGTGGGAAATGTCGTAATTCCATTGGGTCGCCTTGAGACCCGCGGTTCCCGCCGGGGCGTTCAGGGTGATCGTCGCGACGTCGCCGCGCGCGGGCGCCGCGGGGCTGATCGCCAGGGTCGCGGCGGGCGTCGCCGCCCCCGCCGTTTGAAGCAGAAACCTGTCGCAGCGGATCATTGCCTCGCCAGCGGAACTATCGTTCGAAATGATCCATCCGGCCGCGGTGGTTGAAATGTTGGCGTTGATCGCGCCGATTTTGAGGATGCAGGCGAGATTGGCCGCGGCCCCTCCGGCGCTTCGGTCAATCTTGATGGCGATATTGGGCGCAACCGCAAGCACGGCGCCGGACAATCGGACGGTCGCGCCCTGCGAAGCCGCCGGCGCGGGGGAAAGCGGCGCTGGCGCCACGACGACCTGGTAGTTGCGCGCGCTGTCAAGGCGCAATGCGGCGGCGGCTGCCGGAACGCCAACGAGCCGCCCCTGAGCGTTTGACTGGATCAGCGTCATCGTTCCCGGCGTCAGGTCGATGTAGACCTGCTGGTTTCGCGCCGGGATCGCTTCGGCGGCGGGCGCGCCAGCCGGCAGAAACACCAGTTGGACGTTCGCGACGAGCTGCGGCGTTTGCGCTGGCGGCGCCGTCGCGGCGCCGGTCGGGGCGGACCTCGCGCCGCTTCCCGCGAGCGGGGGCGGCTGCGACGCCTGGGCCAGCAACACCTGCGTGAGCGAGGCCATGACGCCAAGCGGAACTGGGGTTATGGATGCGGCCATCGAGCGCTTCGCCTCTGCAGCGTATCAAACGAATAAAATGACGGTTTGGCAAGGGTCGTCAGGTCCGTCGAAACCAGGAATTTCGAAACCGCCTCACGCCCAATTGAGTTGCCGGCATTGTGGGCTGCGCCGGGGTTGTGTTTCATCCTCCAGACGGATGATGTTTGAGAAAATACTTGAGTTGCGGGCATGCTCGAAATGGGATTCGATGGGTTCGCCGACGCGCCAGGGACGGCGCGATCACCCGAACCACGCGCCTTTGATTTCCCCCCAGCCATCCTTTCGCCAGCCCCTATAATTTGGGGGATACATCCTAACGCCGTATGGCTGCAGACTTACGTCGAAATCCAGGCGGCCAAGACTTAATCCTCAACGAGAACAGTGACTAAATGTTTCCACGATAGTTTGGACGCCGCCTGTTTTTCCATCCGGTATATTTTTCTCTATTAACTGAAAGTGGAACAATACTACGAATTTGTCGACTTCATTGTCAAACTATGCAATATGATTGCTAACAATTATAAGTTGTTAAGTATTGGAGCGCCGGGCGGGGGGCGAGGCCAATGATCTGGAGAGGAATTGCGCATTGGGATGCCGAGGCGCTGGCGGAGCGGCTTCAGCACGCGGCGCTCGATCCAGCCCTTTGGCCGGATGCGATGAACGCGATCAACGCGGCGGTCGGCGGCGCCGGCGCGCTGCTGTTTTCGAGCGACGCCCGCTTCCAGAATTTTCCGGTGACGCCGAACATAGCCGACCACGCCAGGAAATACGTCGAACAGGGCTGGCATCTACGCGACGAGCGCTATCGCGGCGTGCCGGCGATGTTGCGCAACGGCTTCATGACCGACCAGGATTGCCTCGCGCCGGACGAGCGCAAGCACAATCCATTTTACCAGGATTTCCTGCACGCCAATGGTTTTGGCGACTTCTTCGGCCTCGGCTTCAAGGCGGGCGACGATGTCTGGTGCCTGAGCCTGCAGCGCGGCGTCGATCAGGAGCCGTTTAACGCCTATGAGCAAAGCCGTCTGCTGCAGCTTTGGCGCCCCTTAAGCGACGCCGCGACATTGGCGCGCCAGCTCGGCTTCGCCCGTGCGCTGGGGATGGCTGAAGCGCTGCATAGCACGGAACACGCGGCGATTGTGTTCGACGGCGCCGGCCGCGTTCTCGCGCTCAACGCGCAAGCCGAGGCGCTGATTGGCGATTGCATCGATATACGCGCCCGCAAGCTGATTCTTGGCGATGACGAAAGCCAGAGGCGGTTCGAGACGCTGCTCGCGGTCGCGCTGCGCGGCGAGCTGACGTTCGAGCCGCGCGCTGCGTTGCAGACCGTGCGCAATCGGCATCTGCGGAAAGTCGCCATTCGCGCCATCGCGCTGCGCGGGTTTGCGCAGTTTTCTTTCGCCAACGCGCGCGTCATGCTGCTGATCGGCAATCCGCCTGTCGAAAGCGATGTTTCGCAACTGGCGCTGTTGTCGGTATTCGGCCTGACCGCCGCCGAGGCAAGGGTTGCGCGCGAAATGGCCAATGGCGCCTCGGTCGCGCAGGTGGCGGAGAAGTTCCAGGGTAACTACCCACCCCCTTGCCACGCGGGTCAATCTCTGAATCCATGGTGGCATGAATCGCACTGATTTGCAGGAGCTCAGCAAGGAGCAGTTGAT
>JAYUFK010000283.1:0-3868 GCA_043739325.1 Methylocapsa sp.
GGCGACACCGACGACAAGACCCGCGCCGCCCAACGCAAGCGGCTGCCCGCTCTGCTCGTCACCACGCCGGAAAGCCTGACGCTGATGCTGGCCCATCCCGACACAAGCGAGCGCTTCGCCGGCTTGCAGGCGATCGTGGTCGATGAATGGCACGAATTGCTCGGCAACAAGCGCGGCGTGCAGACCCAGCTCGCGCTGGCGCGTCTCCGGCGCTGGCGTCCGCAAGCGCCGATCTGGGGCCTGTCGGCGACGTTGGGCGATCTCGACGCCGCCAGGCGCACGCTGGTGGGACCGGGCCGCGAGGCGATGCTGGTGCGCGGGAACCTCGACAAGCGGCTCGTCATCGACACGGCTCTGCCTGAACGGCCGGAGCGCATCCCCTGGGGCGGTCATCTCGGCATCGCCATGCTGAAAACCGTAATCGCGGAGATAGATAGCGCCGCAAGCTCGCTGGTTTTCACCAACACGCGCAGCCAGGCGGAAATCTGGTTCAAGGAATTGTTGAACGCGCGGCCGGATTGGGCGGGAATCCTTGCGCTTCATCACGCCTCGATGGAGCGCGCGACGCGCGAATGGGTCGAGCGCGGCCTCAAATCCGGCGCGCTGAAGGCGGTGGTATGCACTTCGAGCCTCGATCTCGGCGTCGATTTCCTGCCCGTCGAGCGGGTGTTGCAGATTGGCTCGCCCAAGGGCGTGGCGCGGTTGTTGCAGCGCGCCGGGCGCTCCGGCCATGCGCCCGGGCGGGCCTCGCGCATCACGATCGTGCCGAGCCACAGTCTCGAACTGGTGGAATCCGCCGCCGCGCAGATGGCCGTGCGCGAGGGCCGGATCGAAAGCCAGATCAGCCCCGATGCGCCGCTCGACGCGCTGGCGCAGCATCTCGTCACCATCGCGCTCGGAGGGGGGTTCCGCCCCGAAGACCTGCTACGGGAGGTGCGCGACACCGTGGCTTACGAGAGGCTCGGCGACGAGGACTGGCGATGGTGCCTCGATTTCGTGCGCCACGGCGGGCCGACGCTGGCGGTCTATCCCGATTTCAAACGGGTCGAGCCGGACAACGACGGGATATGGCGCGTGCCCAATGCGCGGATCGCGATGCTGCACCGGTTCAACATCGGCACGATCACCGCCGATGCGGGGCTGGTGGTGCAATATGGTCCGACGCCGCCGGGCGGGCGACTTGGCGTGGTGGAGGAGAGTTTTGTTACAAGGCTCCGGAATGGCGACAAGTTCTGGTTTGCGGGCAAGTTACTGGAGCTGGTGCGGGTGCGCGACCAGACGGCTTATGTGAAAAAGACGACGGGCGGGCGCGCGACGATTCCGCGCTGGGGCGGCGGCCGGATGCCGCTTTCCACCACGCTCGCCGACGCCATGGTCGAACTGATGGGCGCGGCGGCGGAAGGGATTTTCGAGGGGCCGGAGATGCAAACGGCGCGGCCGCTGCTTGAATTGCAGGCGCGCTGGTCGAGGCTGCCGACGCCCGACACGCTGCTGGCCGAGACGCTGAAAACCCGCGACGGCTGGCATCTGTTTCTCTATCCCTTCGCCGGCCGCAATGTGCATTTAGGCATGGCGAGCCTGTTCGCCTGGAGAGCGGCGCAGATCTCGCCCGGCACCTTCTCGCTCGCGGTCAACGACTATGGCTTTGAGGTTTTGAGCGCGACCGAGCGCGATTGGCGCGCCGAACTGCCCGCTTTGCTTGACGCTTCGCTGAGCCGCGACGAATTGATGCGACAAACCCTGGCGAGCCTGAACGCCGGGGAACTGACCCGCCGTCGGTTCCGCGACATCGCCCGCATTTCCGGCCTGACGCCTGCCGCGCATCCCGGCGCGCGGCGCACGGCGCGGCAGTTGCAAGCCTCCTCCGGGCTGTTCTACGATGTGTTTCGCAAATACGATCCCGGCCACGCCCTGATTCGCCAAGCCGAGCGCGAAGTGCTTGAAGCGGAACTCGACGTGAAGCTGATCGACGCGAATTTGCGGCGCCTTGCGGGGAGAAGGCTCGTCGTGACCGCTTTGAAACGCTGCTCCCCGCTCGCCTTTCCGCTGATGGTCGAAGGTTTTCGTGAAAAGCTGACCAACGAGGCGCTGTCGGCGCGGATCGAGCGTATGGCCGCGGCGCTTGAGCGCGCCGCCGCGCGATGAAAGTGTTTATCTGGAACGATCTGACGCTGCTGCCGCAACGCGCCGTCTGGCGCGAGGCGACGCGGACCCTGTTCGTCGCCGACGTGCACATCGGCAAGGCGGCGACGTTCCGCGCCGCGGGTCTGCCCGTCCCCGCCGGCACGACGCGAGAGAATCTGACCCGGCTCGATGCGCTGATCGAGGCGTTCAACCCCCGCGCGCTCGTCGTGCTCGGCGATCTCTTCCATGCGCGAGAGGCCTATCGCGCGGCTACACTCGGCGAATTGGCCGCCTGGCGCGCGCGCCGCCCCGCGCTGGCGATCACGCTCGTCGCCGGCAACCACGACGCACGGGCGGGCGCGCCGCCAGCAGCGCTCGGACTGGAGCTGGCGGCAGAGCCGTTCGCGCTCGACGGGCTGGAATGCCGCCACCAGCCGCTCGAACAGACTTCGTGCGACGGGCCGCTGACGCTCGCCGGCCATATCCATCCCGCCGCCCGCTTGTATGGACCCGGCCACGACAGGTTGCGCGCGCCCTGTTTCGTGATGCGCGGGCGTCAGCTCGTCCTGCCCGCGTTCGGCGAGTTCACGGGCGGCGCGCGGGCGGAAACGGACGCCGACACGGCGCTCTGCGTCGTCGCCGGAGACTGTCTGATTCACATGCCGGCGAAGCGGACGCCCGCGGGGCGCCGCGCCGGATTTTTCTGAGAAAATCACGTCGCTGCCGAATTAAAAAACTCGAAACCGCGACGATGCTGCGAAGAAGCAAATCGTTGATTTTCAGGATGCGGAGGCGAGATACATTGCATTTATGCGCTCCATGATCGGCTTCGTTCGCAAACCTTTGAATTTCAAAACAGCGCAAGAATCGAAAAATTACGTTGCGTAACAAAGATTTCCCGTGCAGGTTGTTCGCGTCTAGGTTGCCTTATAATGTGGGCGAGAACAACGATGGTGAAGCCAATCCCTTTGTTCGCCTTCGTTTTCGCTGCCTATGCCGCGACAAACACCGGCACGGTCCCTATTTCGGCCCGACAGCGAAAGAAGATTGGCGTCGTCGAGAACAAATTTGGAAATGTTCAGTATCCGCCAACATCTGTTGTGCCCATCTGGCGCACGTTGCTTGAGCGTAGCGCAGATATCTGCGTGAAGGTTGGGGTCGTGGGCGACATCAGCGGCAAGCAACTTGACTTGGCGAGCGCCGACAGAGTACCGCGCGACGGCGTTGAGGAAATCTGGCTTTCCGAATTATCCCAAACCGCACGCGGTTTCGCTGGCGTAATCAGCCACAGCGCCTCCCCGAAGGTCAAAATCGGGCGAAAGGTGTGCTTCAAGCGCGATCACGTCCTGGATTGGACGTTGCGATTGAGCGCTCGAAAAGCGGGCGAGGCGTGCGAAACGCTCGATGAGCAGGAAGCCCCGGCGCTGCGCGAGAGTATTCCGACGTAAGCGTCGTCGCAAACAATCTCCCCCGCCGAAGCGGGGGAGCGACTTTGAAACCCAGGATCAGGCGCCGACTTGCGCCGCCGTCTGCACCGTTGAGAGATCGAGCTTAACGCCCGGCCCCATGGTGGAGGAGATCGCGGCGCGCAGCATATAGGTGCCCTTGGCGCCGGTCGGCTTGGACTTGTTCACCGCATCGACAAAGGCGCGGATGTTGGCGGAAAGCTGGCTTTCGCCAAACGACGCCTTGCCGACCGAGCCCTGCACGATGCCGGCTTTCTCGGCGCGGAACTCGACCGCGC